>NZ_JBHSIV010000028.1:48793-79219 GCF_042653685.1 Actinomycetospora atypica
CCGAAGCCGCGGCCTTGCCTGCCCGGCCGGGACCACGGCGCGCCGGCGCACCACGACCACGTCCACCCGCGTGGTCAGCACGGGTCGCACGACCGGCAGGGCCACCACCGGTGGGTGATCGACCTCGTCCGGCACCGCGCCGCGCTCGCTCCGGCAAGAAGCCACACGACGGTGGCCGCCGAGCGTTGCCCGACCGTGCAGGTTCACAGCCTCGACGGCCGCTTCCTCTGGGTGCTCGACCCCGCGAGCGGGACCCTGAGGGTCGTCGACACCCGCGTCGAGAAGACCGTCGCCCACCTCTCGGTCGGCGCGGGGGCCACCGGGCTCACCATGTCCGCCGACGGCTCCCGCCTGACGGTCAGTCACGCGGACGGGCCCGACACCGTCGTCGACACCACGACGCGCGAGGTCATCGGCTCGGCCCCCGCGGCGGCACTCTGCGGGGTGTGACCGGCGGGCCCGATCGACCGGGGCAGCGCCGTCGACGTTCAGCCGGCAAGGGCGGTGAGGAACCGGGCGGCGATCGGGTCGGCGGGCGTCCCGCCGGTCTGACCGTCGGTGACGAAGACGGTGAACGCGACGTCGCCCTGGTACCCGGTGAACCAGGAGTGCGCGGGCGGCGGGTCGCCCTGGCCGTGCTCGGCGGTGCCGGTCTTCCCGGCCACCGGCCCGCCGGGCACCGCGGCCAGCTCGGTCGCGGTCCCCGTCGTGACCACCGCCCGCATCATCGGGGCGAGGGCCGCCGCGACACCGTCGGGCAGGGGGGCGGGAGCACGCGCGACGCCGGTGGGACGGTCGGGCACCAGCGTCGGGGTCGGCGTCGTGCCGCGGACGACCGCGGCTGCCATCAGCGCCTCGGACAGGGGGCTCACCAGCGTGGTGCCCTGGCCGAAGGCGTTCGCCGCCCGGGCGGTGGGGTCCGCGCCCGGGGTGAACGACCCGTCGAAGGCCTCGACCGGCAGCTGCCAGCCCGCGCCGATGCCGAACCGGACGGCCGCGTCGTCCAGCGCCCCGTCGGGCAGGCGGCCCGCCAGCTCGGCGAACGTCGTGTTGCACGAGCGCGCGAACGCGTCGGTGAACGGCACCGTGCCGAGCGCGAAGTCGTCGGCATTGGGGATCACCCGCCCGCCGACGGCGGTGGTGGCCGGGCAGCCGACCGGGCTGTCGGGGCGCAGCGTGCCGGCGCCGAGCGCGGCCGCCGCCGTCACGATCTTGAAGGTCGAGCCCGGTGAATACCGGCCACCGAGGGCGACGTCGAAGGGCGCGGCAGCGCTGTTGGCGACGGCGAGGACCGCTCCGGTCGACGGGCGTAGGGCGACGATGGCTGCGACCGGGGCGACACCGGCCAGCGCGGTCTCCGCGGCCTGCTGGGTGCGCAGGTCCAGGGTCGTCGTCACCGGCTGCCCGGGCCCGCCGGGGAACCGGGCCAGTGTCGTGGGTCCGGTTCCGGGGTCGGTGAGCTCGATCGTCGTCTCGGCCCGCCCCGCGAGCGGCTCGTTGAGCGCGGCCTGCAGGCCCGAGGTCCCGACCTCGTCGTCGGCGGTGAAGCCCGGCCCGACGTCGCGTAGCTCCTCGGCGTCGGGGGTGCCGACGCGCCCGAGCAGTGGCTGGCCGAAGGTGGAGGTGGGCCCGAGCAGTTGGAGGCGTTCACGGAAGGCGGTGCCGGGCAGGTCCCGGACGCGATCGGCGACGGCGTCGTAGTCGGGGCGCCGCAACGTGATCACCGGGACGAACGCATCCGGCGTGGACGTCCGCGCGTCGCTCACGATGTCCTCGGCGCGGATGCCGAGGACCGCGGCGAGCCGGCCGGCGAGGGCGGCGACGTCGGGGGTGCGCCCGGGCACGATCCCGACGGTCACCACCGGGGTCGGCGCTACCAGCGCCTGCCCCGACGCGTCGAGGATCGCGGCGCGTGGAGGAAGCGTGCGCCGACGCAGGAAGGTGCCGCCGGGCCCCAGCTGCGGATGCACGTCCTGCGGCTGCCAGCGCACCCGCCAGTCGCCGTTCGTGGACGGCGCCACTGCCACGCGACCGTCGTAGCGCCACGGCTCGACGACTCCGTCGAGGCGCCACGATGCCGTGTACGTGACGGTCGTGAGCCCGTTCTCCTCCCGCACGTCCGCGGTAGCCAGCTCGCCGCCGGCGAGCCCGAGCGAGCGGTCGACGCGGTCGAGCACCATCGCCGCCTCCCCCGGCGCGTCGGTCGCCGCGGCGGCCGCTCGCAGGTCGCCGCGGGCCCATGCGTCGAGGAAGACCCGCGCCGCCTCCTGCTGCGCCCCGGACGCCCCGCACCCCACGAGCACTCCGCCCAGCAGGGTCGCCACGAGCAGCGCCCCGCTCCACCCGACGACGCGGCTTCGGCTCATCAGATGACCCTAGGGCCGCAACGGTGGGTGCCACCCCTGACGAGGTGACCGACGCCGCCCGGTCACCGCCTCCCTCCGGCCGACCGCGGCGACTCGTCCGTCGTCAGCTCGGCTGATACGGCGGCGCGACCCCCCAGCCCCACTGCGGCACCGGCGCCTGCTCGACGACCTCCGCGCCGTCCTGGGAGTTGGCCAGCGCCAGCCGGGTGCCCCACTCCACGTAGCCGACGAAGGCCGCGCGCCACTCGGGATCGTCGGGAAGGCCCGCGTCGTCCGCGGCGCGGCTCATCGTCTCGGCGAAGCGCCGCCGCTGGTCGGGCGTGATGTTGAGCCCGCGGTGGTGGGCGAGCATCCGCTCGTAGCCGCCCAGCCGCTCGGTGTACTCCGCCGGCCCGCCGAAGACCTCGGCCCACCACAGCGTCACGTGCGCGCGGTGCTCCTCGGTCACGCCGCCGGGGAAGAGCGGGCTCAGCAGCTCGTCGCGCTCGACCCGGTCGTAGAACGCGTCGATGAGACGGCGGAACGCGTCGGTCCCGCCGGCCCACTCGTGCAGCGTCGGCGTCATTGCAACACTGTAATCAGTGGGACGGTCAGGCGACAGAGCATTCCGTCCCCGGCACGACTCGGACGTCACGTCCGCCGGCCGGTACGACCCCGCCCACCTGGGTAGCCCTCCGGATGACCGCACCCGCTGAGCACCGCTCCCGCCACCGCGCCTGGGTGCCGCGCCACGTCCGTGTCACCCGCGCCGCCCAGGAGCACGCGCACGCCGACGAGATCGTCCGGCGATGCGAGGCCCTCGGGTGCGACGACATCGAGCTGCTCAAGGTCGACCGCATCACCGGCGTGAAGGGCGAGACCGAGCGCGAGACCTACTCCCGCGCCAAGGCGACCCTGGCCGTCGTCGTGAGCCCCGACTCCGCCCGCAAGCTCGACCCGATCCCGCCCAGCGCCGACTGGCGGGTCGACCTCGCCCGCGGCTGCCCCGCGCACTGCCAGTACTGCTACCTCGCCGGCTCGCTCACCGGCCCGCCGATCACCCGCGTCTACGCCGACCTCGACCGCATCCTCGACAACCTCGACGGCTACGTCGGCCGCGGCAACATCACCTCGGTCAGCGAGGCGCGCGCCCACGAGGGCACCACCTTCGAGGCGTCCTGCTACACCGACCCGTTGGGCATCGAGCCCGCGACCGGCAGCCTCGCCGCCGCGATCGCCCACTTCGGCACCCACGACTTCGCCGGCCCCGTCCAGCTGCGCGCCACCACGAAGTTCGCCGACGTCGCGCCGCTGCTCGACCTCCCCCACCACGGCCGCACCCGCCTGCGCTTCTCGCTGAGCCCCTGGTCGCGCTACGAGGGCGGCACCGACCCGGTCGCCTCCCGCGTCGAGGCCCTCGGCACGCTCGCGCACGCCGGCTGGCCGGTGGGCGTCACGCTGGCGCCGATCATTCCCGACGAGGGCTGGGAGCAGGCCTACGCGGCGCTGCTCGCCACGGTCGCCCAGGCGGTTCCCGACGCTGCCGACCTCACGCTGGAGTGCATCACCCACCGCTTCACGCCGGGCAGCAAGGAGACCCTCGAGACCTGGTACCCGAAGACGCACCTGGAGATGGACCCCGAGCAGCGCAAGCAGAAGCGCGGCAAGTTCGGGGCGGTCAAGATGATCTACCAGAACGACGTCATGGGTGAGCTCAAGGAGAAGATCACCGGGATGATCGAGGACCAGCTCCCGGACGCCCGGCTCCTCTACTGGACCTGATCGTCGCCCTGGCACGATCTCGGCCATGCCGCCGAAGGTCCGCCGGATCACGAAGCAGACCCTGATCTACGTGGTCGACATCGTCCTCGACAACGTCGATCCGCCGATCCGACGGCGCGTCGAGCTCGCCGGCGACTCGACCCTCGAACAGGTGCACTACGTCATCCAGGCCGCGATGGGCTGGGGGAACTCCCACCTGCACGAGTTCGAGCACAAGGGCCTCTCCTACGGCGACCCCGAGCCCGACGGGTTCAACCTCGAGAGCGAGACCGACACCCAGCTCGCCACGCTCCTCGGGCCCGGCGACTCGATGACGTACACCTACGACTTCGGCGACAACTGGAAGCACACGATCGCCGTCCACGAAGTCACGCAGCCCGAGCCCGGCGTCACGTATCCCCGGGTGCTCGAGGCCGAGCGCGCCTGCCCGCCCGAGGACATCGGTGGGCCGTGGCAGTACCCGGGCGTCCTCGAGGAGGCGCGGCGCAACCCGGACGACCACGAGCTGAACTGGCTCCTGGAGATCGACCCGGAGGACCCGCTGCGGGAGGACCGCGAAAAGGCCCTCGCCATCCTGGCCTGGAAGCCGCTCGCGGGCTGACGCCCGATCGGGTTCGTCCAAGACCCGCGCCCGCGACTCCGCCAGGATGCCGGGCGTGGACGAGCACGCGGTGATCACGACCGACGTCAGTGGAGCGATCACCGGCTGGAACGACGGCGCCGAAGCGCTCTTCGGGCACGCGCGGACCGACGTCCTGGGCCGGCCCGTCGACATCGTGGTCCCGGAGCACCTCCGCGAGGCCCACTGGGCCGGCTTCCACCGTGCGATGGCGGCCCCGGCGATCAAGGACCTGGCAGCCGACCTCCCTGTCCTGTGCGCGGACGGCGAGGTCCGGAACTTCCCGGGCCGTCTCTTAGTGCTCTGCGATGCCTTGGGAACGAGCCTGGGCGCGATGGCCATCTACGCGCCGTCCGGCAGCACGGGAGTCCGCCCCTTCGGCTGACCCGCAGTGCGCTCACTCGATCTCCCGGTCGTTCGTCGAGCTGCGCGAGCGCGCGCGATGCCGGGCGGGCGGCTGCACAGGCGTGCCACCGGCGGGCAGGCCCATGATCGTCTCCTTTGCGGCAAGGTGATCGTTGAGCGAGCACTTCGCCACACAGAGTTCGATCAAGCGTCAGGCGGCGCGGCACAGGCGCTCCACGCGGCCTCGGCGGGAGCATCGGTGCAGGTGGAACGTGGAGTCGGCGCGGGGAATCGAACCCCGGACCTTTCGCTTACAAGGGCCACGCAACCGGCTAGCGAAGTACGCGCGTCGTCCTGCCTCGGGTCCGTGAGCGGATCTCGCTCCGCTGGACCGCCTCGGATCGCGTGTCGCTGCTACATGGCTGCTACACGGCGCCCGCCGCATGGAACGGCCTCGAGGTCTCTCCCTGGGCGGCGCGGGGTCGCCTCGGACAGGTCGATCGTGCCGGGGCAAGGGCCACCTCGTCTACACCGCCGGCCTTCGTTCTGACCCTGGCCCTTGCGGCGGTGCGAGCGGGCTGTCAGACCCCGGAAGCTCTAACGAGGGCGAGACCCCGTCCCGACCAACTCATCACCGCACCTGCGCCCTCCGGCCACTCCCTTGGTGGTGCCCGGGTCCAGGGCGGAGCGCCTGGTCGCCGAAGGCTCGCGCTCTCCCGTCATCCGCTGATCCTGTCCGCCGCCGTCTCGCCGCTCTGACCGTTAGGGCGCGAGACGGCCCTCCTGACTCGCCCACCGCAGACCCCGACGGGTCCTGTGGCGATCCCGCGCGTCCGCATCCGGTCACACGCTCCGCGAGACGGCCTCTCCGAGAGGCGTCGCCGTGTCCCACTCCCCCACCTCGAGCACGCGGTCCCGCTCGTCCTCGTCGCCTTGGTCCTTGGGCGCTCGTTCGTCGCGACGGTCGCTGCCCGCCCTGCCTGATCCGTGGCGCACGTACACGCCCGCTGCCGCTGCCTCGCCGTTCGTGGCGGCTGTCGGAGGCGAGGCCGGCCCGCCGGTGCGGGTCGAAGACAGGAGCGGCCGGCCGAAGCCGGCCGCGTCCGACCCGGCCGCCCCGGTCGCCGAAGGCGGCCGGCCTGGGCTTGTTCTATGTGCCATATCGGGCCGCGGGCCCAGCGACACCGCAGACACCGAGCCTGACAACCTCGACGAGACGCAGGTCCCGGACTCGGTGGCCGGGCTGTGGACCCCGCGTTCCCCTCCCCCGAGCTAGTCGACGCGGCCGCCGCGATGCTGCCCGCGATCCGCGAGGAGCCCGGGACCCTCGCGGAGGGGCGGCGGTGGGAGCTGACGGTCGGACCCGGGGTGTTCGCGGTCGCCTGCCGGGACTGGGCGCGTCGCGAGCGCACCGAGGAGCGGGCGCGCGCGGCGCACGTGAAGGACATCGACGCCGCGGTGGCCGCGCACATCGCCACCGGCGAGTGGCCCGAGCCAGCGGCACCGCGCACGGCGATCACGTCCTGGTCGCGGAAGTCGCGGGCGAACATAGTGCGCCGGCTCTGCGAGCTGGACTACATCCCGCTCTACGCCTCGGGCCGGCTGCCGGCGATGGTCACGCTGACCTACCCAGGCGACTGGCTCACAGTCGTCCCCATGGGCGCCGGCCTCAAGCGGCGCATGAAGGCCCTGCGTAAGCGCTACGCCCGCACCTGGGGTGAAGATTGGGCCTGCGTGTGGAAGCTGGAGTTCCAGCGCCGCGGTGCTCCGCACGTCCACATGCTCTGCACGCCGCCGCACGGCCGGGCCCGGACCAGGGGCGAGACCTTCGCGGTGTGGCTGTCCGCGGCGTGGGCCGACGTCGTCGACCACCCCGACCCCGAACAGCGCCGCCGTCACGAGCGCGCCGGCACCGCATTGGACTACGCCGAGGGCCTGCGGGCCACGGACCCGCGTCGGGTCGCGGCCTACTTCACCAAGCACGGGCTGATGGCGTCGAAGGAGTACCAGCACCACGTCCCACCGGAGTGGTCCGAACCCGGCACCGGCCCTGGGCGCTTCTGGGCCGTCTGGCCCCTCCAGCGTGCTGTTCAAACCGTTCACGTGTCCCCTGAGGACGGCATCCACGCCGGCCGCTGCGGCCGCCGCCGGGCCAAAGCCCAGCGCCGGCGCAGCAGACTTGAAAGCTCCGGGTCAATCGAGCCACCGGTCGAGTCCGCTACCGCCGCGCTCTCGCGTCCGCCTCATGACCAATGGCAACCGGGGCTAGGTTGCTCGGCCGACGCAGCGAGTTCCGCACACAGCGCGAATTACGCTTACTCGCGATTCACCAGCGCGGGCGATTTACCAACGCAAACGGGCCGTAGAATGTGTGCCTCAAGATCCAGGGCGCAACATCTGAAATCTCGTCCCAAGACACCTTAGTCCAGCTTGGATGCCGGTCAAGCCACGCAACTAGATTTCGCGTGGCGGGGCTATCATCAAGTTGGGTGAGGAGTTGCCGCAGCCGGATAACGCTGTCATCGTAGTCGATAGCTTTCTCACCGAGAAGCTGCTCCACGACCGGCCTATAGTATTCTGCGCTACAGAGAGCCAGTAATAGTATCTGTGCATGCTGCACAGCCCTCGCTCGATCAGTAACTGCATCGGAGCCGAGGACCATCTTCAGCAAGCGAAGGACGTTTAGAAATCTCTTGATGGCCCGAGGGGAATCGTCGAGCAAAGATGCCGCTTCGCTTATGAGTTGCACCTCGTCCTCACTGAATTCTAGCTCAAGAGGGTCAAACAGATCGTCATGAGTTCTCGTCGAGACCGGCTCGACGTGCAGCGAATCCTCGACCGCGAGATTCTCACGAGTCGGCTTCGGGTTTCCGCCCTTTGTAGGCCGCGGGCGAAGCTCGCGTTGGGACGACTCGACCACCTCCCGACGCCCCTCCCGAATCAATCGGCGCACATAATCAGACTTCGTCTCGCTGCTCATTGCTTCCGTCCAGATGGGAATCTGGAAGATCTTTTCCAAGTATTGGAGAGCAACGTCTCCGCGCGCTTCACCTTCCCTCGCAAGCTCAACGTAGTGGCTGCGGAGCGCGGACGCCAACCATGCCACGTCTACCGCCAGGACGACAACAATATTGCGAAACGAAGAGAGAAGATGCACTGCGTGCAAGACTTCAATAACGCGCTTCGCTTCACAGCGATCTAGATCGTCGATATAGACAACGACACGGTTAATTCCTATGCCGTCCTCGCCTGCCTGATTGTTCTCTTCAATGAGACTGGAGAGACGAGACATATCACGTGACACGCTGGCAGGAAGGCCGAGCAGTCTCGAATACTCGTCACTTTCAGACTTCTCGGATAGGAAGTCCCCCAAGAGCCTAGAGGGAGTCACCTGCTTCAAGGAGTCTTCGAGGTAGGCCAACTCTCCGGCAAGCTCCAGGTAACAGGCCTTCGCCCTCTCAATCTCGATATCAGTCTGGTTTATCTCGGCAGCCTTCTGCGCAATCTCCCGGTCGACTTCCGCTGTCTTCTCCTCCAGCTCCTGCATTATTTCCTCTTCAGCGCGTTCGAGTCGACCCGCAGCGGAGCTTACAAGTGCACTACCTCGACGAACCACCGCCGTAACCACAGCTACGGCGGGGCAAAGCGAAACCAGTAAGTTCCCGACTCCAGTTAGATCCCATTGCGCGATGACGTAACTGAGAAAGGGCACAGAGAGTACTGCGGCGAAGGCTAGCCAGAACGTCCAGCCGCCGCGCGCCAGGAGGCTCCGCGCATGCGACCCCGCAAGCCTTCCCCTCGCTTCTTTGATGGCACTTAAGGCCTCTCTCCCTGTTTCGATCGGTAGCGATAAGCCAGCGGTCTGGAGCGCTCCCTTGAGATCGTTCCTTTCGTCGTCCGTGAGCGATACACGCCTGAGTATGGCTATTGCGGAAGGACGCTTTAGCGCCTCTTCCTCGCCTCTCCGCTTCCGTTGAAGCTCCTCAAGTTCGGCCTTTGCCTCCGATTTCTGTTGCTCAAGACGGGAAAAGGCAGAGTGTGCTTCTCGTCCCTCTTGCTCGATCGACTCGATCGATCGAACTATCTCCGCGCTCCTGGCCGCTGTCTCAGTATCGGACTCCCGCGCCACATGGAGATTGCTAAAGAGATGTGCAGTCAAGGACGCCCAGAGATTCCCCTCGGCATAATGCCAAGCGTTGAATTCAACTTGCGCAATCCTGCTGTGCAGGTACAACTCAGAAGGTCGCTCGACGCCACTAGCGATCTCACACAGAGTGGCAATCTGCGTTCGAATGCGCCGGAGAAAGAACGTCTTGCCCGAACCCCACTTGCCGAAAATCGCAACCGATAAAGGGAAACTGAGGTTCTTGGCAGCCAGCATGTACCCGAGAGCGTCTGCGTCTCGGCTAACATTCAGCAGGTCCTTCGACGCATCGACCGCGTCCGAGTCGAGCGCTGCAAAGGCAGACTTGGATCGTGCTCCGCTCAGCAGATCGCTGAAGTCGCCCCCTCCGAGCGACGGTCTATAGGTCTCAGCGCCGAGAACCGGCACGCTCACGCGCTCATCGTCGTACTCCTCTTGGCTCTCAGCTGAGTCCCACTCCGGAGGTGTTGGCGCATAGCGAAGATTGTTGACGAGACCCCGCAGGTACGAGACCTTGTGGCCGATGTAGCTCTGAACATCTCTTGCTACCCGATCGCCCATCTCCAAGAACTGGTCTCCCGAGCTGAGATCGGCACTCAGAGCGACTCGGAGATCATCTTGCTGTTTCGAAAAGTCATGGGCGACCTCTGACTGTGGCATGAAGATCGCGCGTAGGAAGCCTTCGACTTCGCTGTCCCAGTCCCTCGCCCTACGCTGTAGGCGGTAAAGCGAGTCTTGACTCTGCGAGGCGCTCTCTGCGTCCCGAATGACCTCACCTGCGGAAACCCTCTCGGCAATTTCCCTGAGAGCGCCCTCTTTGTCAGTTGTGAGGTAGCGGACATAGGAGTCGCTATCTAGCATTTCCCCCCCTGCATTGCTTGCTGCGTTGACCTGCTTGCCTACACCTGAGTAGTCGAAGAGGTAAGAGGCACCCCCTCGTGGCTCCTGACAGCGACATCGGGGTGGAAAGGTCAACTCGGCCAATGGCCTCCCGGTCCCGGACCGGTCGTACAGCGTCGCGTAATGGTTCGAGCGCTGGCTGGTCTCTGTCCGCGAGGAGCGCCGGCCCACGACCTACGTCGGCTATAAGAACGCCGTCCGGCTCTACATCGTCCCCGGGCTGGGCCGGAGGCGCCCCCGGCGGCTCACCGCGGCCCACGTCCGCGCGTTCAGGGTCGGCGTCCGCGAGCGCTGCTTCTACTGCGTGCACGGGCTCGACGTCCGCTGCCCGGAGAAGGACCGCTGCTGCTCGTTCGGACGCTGCTGTAGGCGACGGCCGTCCCCGCGCCTGGTCCAGTACATCTACCAAGTCCTCCGCAATGGCCTCGCGGCGGCTCAGCGCTAGGAGCTGGTCACGCGCAACGTCGCCAAGCTCATCCGGGTCTCAGTCCCGCGCTACAAGGTCGGGAAGGGCCTCATAGTTGCGCAGGCGCACAAGCTCCTGCAGGCGGCCAAGGACCGGCGCCACTACGGTCTCTACGTCGTCGCCGCCACGCTCGGCCTGCGCCACGGGGAGCTGCTCGGCCTGCGCTGGCAGGACATCGGCGAGGAGCGGGCCGCCGTCACGATCGCCCAGACCGTGCAGCGGGCGGACGGTCGGCTCTACATCGCCGAGGCCAAGACGGAGGCGTCCGAGGCGACGATCCCGCTGCCGAAGGTGGCCCGCGCGTCCTCGAGGAGCACCGCCGCCGTCAGGACGAGGAACGGGACAAGGCCGGCGACGTCTGGCAGGAGCACGACCTCGTGTTCGCCTCGACCATCGGCACGCCCACCGAGCCGCGCAACCTCGGCCGCGACTTCGAGAAGGTCCGCGAGCTGGCCGGCCTCCCCGGCGTCCGGCTCCACGACCTCCGGCACACGGTCGTCAGCCTGCTCCTCGGCCTCGGGACGCCGCCGCACGTGGTCCAGGCGATCGCCCGCCACGCCCACATCGACGTGACGATGTCGATCTACGCCCACACCAACCTCGACGCCATGCGCCAGGCGCTCGACGCGATCGAGTGGAGGGAGCTGTGAACGCCATCGCTACACGCGCTGCTACATCGGCACCAACCCGGCATCGGGAAGGGGCTTCTGAGCTGGAGCCGGCGCGGGGAATCGAACCCCGGACCTTTCGCTTACAAGGCGAGTGCTCTGCCGATTGAGCTACGCCGGCAACAGGCACCATCGTAGGGGTCACGCCGCCGCAACGTCCGCGCACCCGACGCGTCTCCCGAGGGCAAGCACCTATGAAGATCCCCGGACTCCACCGGACACCACCGGACCCGGAGCCTGAACAGGAGGACCCGCCCGTGCGGGTGAGCGAGAGAGCGCGCGGCTCCATCCGCCGCCACGTCCCCATCCCGACCGCCGACGAGGTCCGTCGCGCCGCGCTCGACGCGCCGACGGTCCGCGACAACATGCTGCCCGCGATGACCGGGCCGCAGGTCGCGGACGAGACCATCGTGATCCGGGTGCTCAACCTCGCCCTGCGGGTCGGGGAGGTGCAGCTGGCCACCGGCGCGGGGGCCGCGGTCGCGCACGACACGATGCTCGCGATCGCCGCCGCCTACGGCCTTCCGACGTGCGACGTCGACATCGCGTTCTCGACGATCACCATGTGCTGCCACCGCGGGGTGGAGGCCGGGCCGGTCACGACGATGCGCAACGTCCGGTACCGCACGCAGGACTACACGCGCTTGGCCACCGTCGACGCGCTGATCAAGGACATCGTCGACACCGACTCCCCCATCCACTCCACTGAGGCGCTCCGGCGGCTCTCGGTCGCCGTGGAGGCCAACCACCCCTATCCGCGCTACGTCGCCGGGGTCTCCCGGTCCGTGTTCGCCTCCGCCGTCTCGGTGCTGATCGGCGGCGGGCCCGGGGTCGCGCTGGTGAGCTTCGTGCTCACGGGAGTCGTCTGGAGCATGGCGCGGTGGCTCGGGCGTCGCTCGGTGCCCATGTTCTTCCAGCAGGTCCTCGCGGCCGCGGTGGTCACGACGGTGGCCCTCGGCCTGACCTTCACCGGGGTGCTGCTCGACTCCCCGGCCGTCGTCGTCGCCACCGGCATCATCGTGCTGCTCTCCGGGCTGTCCCTGGTCGGCCTCGTCCAGGACGCGATCACGGGCTTCCCGCTGACGGCGGCCGGACGGGCCGTGGAGGTCGTCCTGGGGACGGGCGGCCTCCTCGTCGGGGTGGTCGTCTCCATCAAGCTGGCGGCGACGCTGGGGGGCGCCACGGCCCTCGCCTACGCGCTCGCCCTGCCCGGCGCCACCACCCCGCAGGCCGACGCGCTGCACCTCGTCGCGGCGGCCGCGGCCGGCATGTTCTTCGCGCTCTCGGCCTACGCGCCGCTGACGTCGCTGCCGGTGGCCGCGGCGGGCGGGGCGGCGGCCTGGACGATCTACGCGCTCGGCATCAACGGCGGGCTCGGCGAGGTCGTCGCGTCGGCGGCGGCCGCCACCGTCCTGGGACTGATCGCGATCATGATCCCGCCGCGCCTCGGGCTTCCCCCGCTGGTGCTGGTGGTCGCCGGGATCATGCCGCTGCTGCCCGGTCTCATGCTCTACACCGGGTTCGCGCAGCTCGCGGTGGTCGGGCTCGACGGGTCCATGCAGTCGAGCGGGTCGGTCACCGAGATCCAGACCGGCACCCTGACGAGCCTCCTGGCCTTCGTCGTGAGCCTGGCGCTGGCCGCCGGGGTGTCGTTCGGCGAGCAGATCGGCTGGCCGGTGGCGAGGCTCTGGCGGGGCTCGCCGACGGCGTCGATGCGGACGCGCCGACCCCGGATCTTCTAGGCCCCGGATCTTCTAGGCCCCGGATCTTCTAGGCCCCGGATCTTCTAGCGGGGCGGGGGCCCGGAGGTGGCCCGCACCATGAGCTCCGTCGGCAGGAGCAGGGTGCGGGACCGCTGCCGGTCGCCGCGGTCGAGCAGCAGCTCGCCCGCGGCGCGGCCCTTGTCGAGCGAGGGCTGGCGCACCGTGGTGAGCCCGTTGCGCTCGGCCGCGGGCACGCCGTCGAAGCCGGTGATGGTGAGCTCGCCGGGCACGTCGCGGCCCGAGCTGCGGGCGGAGCGCAGGGCGCCGAGCGCGAGGATGTCGGAGGTGCAGAGCACGGCGGTGACATCGGGGTGCTGGGCGAGCATCTGCTCGAGCCCGTTGGCGCCCGCGGCCTCGGTGTGGTCGAAGCGCTCGACGACCGGCACGGTCGACCAGTCGACGCCGGCCTCGACGAAGCCGTCGCGCAGGCCCGCGATGCGGCGGCGCTGCACCTCGTAGCGGGCCGAGTCCTGCCGTTCGACCGACGCGAACCCGTCGTTGCGGTCGAGCGAGAGGCGCATGCAGAGCACGCCGATCTTCCGGTGGCCCAGCTCCGCGACGTGGCGGGCGAGCTCGACCATCGCGGCCTGGTCGTCGATGCCGACCCGGTCGACGTCGGGGACGTCGGTCGGCTGGTCGCACACCACCACGGGGACCGGGCGCTCGAGGACGGCGGCGAAGTGCTCGTCGTCGTCGGGCATGGAGTACACGACGAAGCCGTCGACGCCCGCGCGGGAGACCGCGCCGACGTCCTCGGCCTCGGGGCTCACCGGGACCAGCAGCAGCCCGGAGCCGTTGTCCTCGCAGGCCAGCGCGAGGCCCTCGAGGAACTGGATGGCCACCGGGTCGCGGAAGGCGTAGGACAGCGCCTCGGTGAGCAGCAGACCCACGGCGCCGGCCTTGCGGGTGCGCAGCGACCGCGCGACCGGGTCGGGCCCCGGGTAGCCGAGGCGGCGCGCGGTGTCGAGCACGCGGCGACGCAGCGCCGGCGAGAGCTGGTCGGGCCGGTTGTAGGCGTTGGAGACCGTCGTCCGGGACACCCCGAGCTCGGCGGCCAACGAGGCCAGCGTCGCCGTGCGACGGGTCGACCTCCGACCCTCGAGTGCCTCTGCCACCTGCGCAACGTAGCGACTGTTTCGATCTAGGGCCACCGCGCGCGTCCAGGTCGAGCCCCCGTTCGTGTCGTCTCGGCCACCCCGGCCACTCTCGCGAACGAAAACGGCAACGGTTATCGTTAGCCGCGCCGGCTCCGTGGGATGACCCCGGGAGCCCCGGTCCGATCACCGTCCGTCCCGAGGAGCCCCCCACCATGTCGCTCGTCCGCCGCGTCGCCCTCACCGTCGGGGGGTCCCTGACGGCCCTCACGCTGGTGGCCGGGTGCGGGAGCTCCGAGGCACCGGCGCCCGCCGCGTCGCCCGCGCCTCCCGCGCAGGCCGCGCCCGCCGGGACCCTGACCGTCGTCGCCACCACCAACGTCTGGGGCGCCGTCGCGAGCGCGGTCGCGGGCCCCGACGCCAAGGTGACCTCGATCATCAACGACCCCGCGGGCGACCCCCACTCCTACGAGAGCACCCCCGCCGACGCGGCCTCGATCAACGAGGCCGACGTGGTGGTGGCCAACGGCGGCGGCTACGACGAGTTCGCCGAGAAGATCGCCGACGCCGACCCGGCCGCGAAGGCCAAGACGATCAGCGCCTTCGACCTGCGGGCCGACCAGGCCGACGAGAACGAGCACGTCTGGTTCGACCCCACCGCGGTCAAGGGGGTCGCCGCCCAGGTCGCCCAGCGCCTCGGTGCCGCCGAGCCCGCCCAGGCCGCCGCGCTGCAGCAGCGCGCCCAGGCCTTCAGCGCCCGCGTCGACCAGGCCGCCGCGCAGACCGCTCAGATCGGGGCCGCGAAGCCCGGCACCCGGGTCATCTCCACCGAACCGATCGCGCACTACCTGCTGGAGACCGCCGGGGTCGAGGACACGACACCGCAGGACTTCGTCGAGGCCGTCGAGAACGAGACCGACCCCTCGGCCTCGTCACTCGTGCAGGTCCGCGACGCCCTGACCGCCCGGACCGTCGGTGCGCTGGTGTTCAATCCCCAGACGGAGACCCCGGTGGTGGCGGGCCTGCGCGACACGGCGAACGCCGCGGGCGTGCCCGTCGTCGAGGTCACCGAGACGCTGCCCGGCGGCGTCACCGACTACCTGCAGTGGGTGGACTCCACGCGGGCGGCCCTCGCCAGGGCCGTCGGCGCTCCCGCCTAGGAACGAGGTCGCACGCGATGGTCTCCCCGGCCGTGGAGCTGGCAGGCGCAGAACTGCGCCGCGGCCCGCGCACCCTCTGGTCCCAGCTCGACCTCCAGATCACGCCCGGGGAGTTCGTCGCCGTCCTCGGCCCCAACGGCTCGGGCAAGACGACGCTCCTGCAGGTCCTGCTCGGGCTCCTGCCGCTCTCGGCCGGCACGGTCGCGGTGCAGGGGACGGCGCCGCGCCGCGGCAACCCGACGGTCGGCTACATCCCCCAGCAGCGCGCGCTCGACCCGCTCACCCCGCTGCGGGGCCGCGACCTCGTCGGGCTCGGGCTCGACGGCCACCGGTGGGGGCCGGGGCTGTCCGGCCGCGCGCGTCGTCGGGAACGCGTGCACGAGGCCCTGCGCCAGGTCGACGCCCTCGAGTACGCCGACGCACCCGTCGGGTCGCTCTCCGGTGGCGAGCAGCAACGGCTGCGGGTGGCGCAGGCGCTGGTGGGCGACCCGTCGCTGCTCCTCGCCGACGAGCCGCTGCTCTCCCTCGACCTCGCCCGCCAGCGCGCGGTCGTCGAGCTGGTCGACCGGCGCCGCCGCGAGCACGGCACCGCGGTCGTCTTCGTCACGCACGAGCTCAACCCGGTGCTCCCGGTGGTCGACCGGGTGCTCTACCTCGTCGACGGCCGCTTCCGCGTCGGCACGCCCGAGGAGGTCATGACCTCGGAGAACCTCTCGGAGCTCTACCGCACCGAGGTGGAGGTGGTGCGGGTCCGCGGCCGCATCCTCGTCGTGGGCGCGGAGGAGTCACCGGTGCACTGCGTTCCCGACGATGCCGCACGCCCGGCTGCGGAGGTCGGCGCGCGATGACCACGCTCGACCTGCTCGACCAGGGCTTCGTCCAGCAGGCGCTCATCGCCGGCGCGGTCCTCGCCCTGCTCGCCGGGCTGCTCGGCCCCCTGGTGGTGGGGCGCGGCATGGCGTTCGCCGTCCACGGCACCGCCGAGCTCTCCTTCGCCGGCGGCGCGGGTGCGCTGCTGCTCTTCGGCGCCAGCGCGGTGGGCTGGGGCGCGCTGGTGGGCGCGGTGCTGGTCGCGCTGGTGTTCGGCGCGCTGGGGCTCGCCGCCCACGAGCGCGACTCGGTGATCGGCGTCCTGCTCTCGTTCGGCCTCGGCCTGGGCGTGCTCTTCCAGTCGCTCTACACCGGCCGCTCGGCCAACAAGTTCGGCCTGCTCGTCGGGCAGATCGTCGGCGTCGACACGGGCGACCTGATCTCCCTGGCCGTCACGGGCGTCGTCGTGATCGGGGTGCTGGGCGTCGCCTACCGGCCGCTGCTGTTCGCCTCGCTCGACCCGACGATGGCCGCGGCCCGCGGCGTCCCGGTCCGCGCGCTCGCGATCGCCTTCGCCGTCCTGCTGGGCGCGACGACGGCACTGGGGGTGCAGATCGTCGGGGCCCTGCTGGTGCTCTCGCTGCTGATCACTCCGGCGGCCGCGGCCGCGCGCCTCACCGCGTCCCCGCTGCGGGCGACCGTGCTGGCGGTCGTGTTCGCCGAGGTCGCCGTGCTGGGCGGCATCGTGCTGTCCCTGGCGCCCGGGCTGCCGATCAGCCCGTTCGTCGCGGGGATCGCGTTCGTGACCTACCTGATCTGCCGGCTCATCGGCTCGCTGCGCACGAGGCGGCGGACCAACCGCACCCTGGTGCCCGCTGCGCCCGACTCGACGTCGACCTCGTCGCAGAGCGCCCTCGCGAGCCAGAGCCCGCGCCCGCGGCCCTGATCCACCGACGGCGGCACCACGCCGGGGAACGGGTCGGTCAGGTGGCCGCGGTCGGCGACGAGGCACACCACCTCGTCCCCGTCGACCCAGGTCCACAGGGTGCCGGCGCCGCTGCCGTGCTCCACGGCGTTCGTCGCGATCTCGCTCGCCGAGTAGACGAGGTCCTCGCCGGCCTCCCGGTCGAGCCCCGCGGCGACGACCCGCTCGGTCAGGGCGCGGCGCAGGGTGGTGAGGCCCGACGAGGTGAACTGCCAGGCCGCCGCGTGTGCGGGCGGCGGCGGGACGACGACGCCGGGCAGGTCCCGGACGACGTCGGGCGGGGCCTGGTAGCCGGGGTTGTCGTGCGGGGCGGCGAGCGGGCCGACCTGCGGGTGGCAGGCCCGGTAGGCCGCGAGCGCTGTCCGGTAGGCACACAGCAGGGTCACCGGCAGGTGCACCAGGGCGGCGTCGAGGGCGGCCTCGAGCCGGAGCCAGTAGCTGTCGGGCATGTCGAGCGAGGGCAGCGGCTGGGTGACGAGCAGGCTCGCGATGCCGTCGCGAGCGGCGGCGATGGCCGCGGTGGCCCGGCGGGACGCGAGCTGGAAGGCGTCCTGGCGGACGGGGCGGTCGATCTCGAGGAGCTCGACCGCGGTGAGGTCGACGGAGGCACCCAGGGCGCTCGTCGCCTCCGCGTCGAGGGCCAGGACCACCGCGTCACCGGCCCGGACCGCCCGGTCGACGACCGGGGCCAGGGAGCGTCCGAGCTGCGCGGAGTCGTCGTAGGAGACCCCGCGGTGCGCGAACACGGGCACCGACATGTCCGCATGGTAAGCGATCACGACTCGGCACCGACCCGGCCCGACCGTACGGAGCAGTTATGGTCCGCCCATGGCCCAGCTGCCCGAGCCCTTCACCTATCGGGACGTCGACGCCGACGGCACGACGATCCACACCGCGGTCGGGGGCGAGGGGCCGCCGGTGCTGCTGCTGCACGGCTATCCGCAGTCGAGCGTGATGTGGCGCGACGTCGCCCCGGCCCTCGCCCGTGACCACACGGTCGTCGTCACCGACCTGCGCGGCTACGGCGAGTCGGACAAGCCGGCGCCCGACGAGGCGAACCGCCGCTACGCGAAGCGCGAGATGGCCGCCGACCAGGTCGCGGTGATGCGATCGCTCGGGTTCGACCGCTTCGACCTCGTGGGGCACGACCGCGGCGCCCGCGTCGCGCACCGGCTCACCCTCGACCACCCCGACGCCGTGTCGCGGCTCGCCGTGCTCGACATCGTCCCCACCCGGCACGTCTTCACCCACGTCGACCGCGCCCTCGCCCACGGCTACTTCCACTGGTTCTTCCTCGCCACGGGCGGCGACGTCCCGGAGACCCTGCTCGCGGGCGCCCCCGAGTTCTGGATCCGGACGATGGTCGAGCGGCTCCTCGCCCCCGGCGTGACGATCGCCGACGACGTGATGGCCGACTACGTCCGGTACTTCTCCGACCCGGCCTGCATCGCCGCCACCACCGCCGACTACAAGGCGGGCGCGTCGTCGGACCTGGAGGACGACGAGGTCTCGTGGGACGCCGGGGACCGCGTCGCGTGCCCGCTGCTGGTGCTCTGGGGCGAGCACGGCTTCGTCGGGAAGGCCTACGAGCCGGTCGCGGTGTGGCAGGACTACGCCACCGACGTGACCGGCCGGGCGATGCCGAGCGGGCACTTCATCCCCGAGGAGGCCCCGGAGCAGGTGGTGTCGGAGCTGCAGGGGTGGCTGACGCCCCGTGAGCAGTAATCCGTGCCTGGACACGGATTAGTGCTCACAGGGCTCCGGCACCCCGGCGGCGCCTCGCGACCTCGGCCAGCGCCACGCCGGCCGCGACGGAGGCGTTGAGCGACTCGGTGTCGCCCGCCATCGGGATGGCGACGGTGCCGGTGCAGGTCTCCCGGACGAGGCGCGAGAGGCCCTTGCCCTCCGACCCGACGACGAGGACCAGGGGCGAGCGCGCGGCGTCGGGTCCCGCGACGGCGTCGAGGTCGTCGATCGTCGTCGACACCTCGCCGTCGAGCCCGATCGTGGCGAAGCCCTCGTCGTTCCAGGCCGTCAGGGTGCGCGAGAGGTTGGTCGCCCGCCCGATCGGCATGCGCGCCGCGGCGCCCGCCGACGTCCGCCACGCCACCGGCGTCACGCCGACCGAGCGGCGCAGCGGCAGCAGCACCCCGTGCGCCCCGAACGCGGCGGCGCTGCGGATGACGGCGCCGAGGTTGCGGGGGTCGGTGACCCCGTCGAGCGCGACGAGCAGCGGCTCGACCCGCGCGAGGTGCGCGGCCTGCCGGGCCTGCTCGAGGAGGTCGTCGGGGTGGGCGTACTCGAAGGGCGGCACCGAGAGCGCGATGCCCTGGTGGACCGCGCCGTCGGCGAGCCGCTCGACGTCGTGGCGGGGCACCTCGAGCACGGCGATGCGCCGGTCGCCCGCGATGCGCAGGGCCTCGCGCACCCGGTCGTCGACCTCGATGCCCTGCGCGACGTGCAGCGCCGTCGCCGGGATGTTCGCGCGCAGGCTCTCGATGACGGGGTTGCGCCCGAGGACGATCTGCGGCCCGTCCGGCGCCTCGCGCCGCGCCGACGAGGCGCGCTGCCGCGGCTCCGACGTGGTGGGACGCCGGGGCGCGCCCGACTGCGACCCCGACCGGCTGCTCGACGGAGCGCCCTGCCCGGACTTCCCGGTGGAACCCCCGCCCTTGTAACTCTTGTGGTTGGGGCGCTCGTGCGCGGGCGGCGTCGGGCCCTTGCCCTCGAGGCCCTTGTTGCGCTTGCCGCCGGAGCCCTTGGTGGGGCCCTTCTTGGTACCGGGGTTGCGTCGGGCGCCGGGGCGCCGGGAATTGCCAGCCATCGCTACTGCTCGTCGTCCTTCAGGGTCCAGACCGGTCCGTCGGGGGTGTCCTCGATCCCGACGCCGGCCGCGGTCAGTTGGTCTCGGATCGCGTCCGCGCGCGCGAAGTCCTTGCTCCGCCGCGCGTCGGTCCGCTGCGCGAGAAGATCGTCCAGGAGCGTGCCGAGGGCGTGGCGCGCGTGGTCGGTGCCGCCGGTGAGGGTGCCCGCCCAGTGCGGGTCGAGCGGGTCGAGCCCGAGCACCCCGGTCATCTCCCGCACCGCCCCGGCCGCAGCCAGCGCACCCGCGCGGTCGCCCTCGTCGAGCGACGTGTTGCCGGCGCGCACCTGGTCGTGCACCACCGCGAGGGCCGAGGGGGTGCCCAGGTCGTCGTCCATGGCGGCCGCGAACGCGGTCATCGCGTCGCTGCCCGCGGCGATCTCCACCGTGCCGACGCGGTCGTGCACGCGGCGCACGAACGTCTCGATCCGCCGGTAGCCCGCCGACGCCTCGGCCAGCGCGGCCTCCGAGTACTCGACGGTCGAGCGGTAGTGCGGCGCGACCAGGTAGTAGCGCAGCTCCACCGCACGGACCCGCTCGAGCACCGCGGGGATCGTCAGGGTGTTGCCCAGCGACTTCGACATCTTCGCGCCCGACATCGTCACCCAGGCGTTGTGCAGCCAGAAGTTCGCGAAGCCGTCGCCGGCCGCGTTCGACTGCGCACGCTCGTTCTCGTGGTGCGGGAACACCAGGTCGAGCCCGCCGCCGTGGATGTCGAACGACGGCCCGAGGTAGCGGGTCGCCATCGCCGAGCACTCCAGGTGCCAGCCCGGCCGGCCCCGGCCCCACGGCGTCGGCCAGCTCGGCTCGCCCGGCTTCGCGGCCTTCCACAGCGTGAAGTCGCGCGGGTCGTGCTTGCCGCGCGAGGCCTGCTCGCCCTGCTCCACCTCGTCGGGCTTCTGCCCCGACAGCGAGCCGTACTGCGGCCACGTGCCGACGGCGAAGTAGACGTCGCCCGACCCGTTGTCGCAGGGGTAGGCGTGCCCGGCGTCGATCAGCCGGGAGATCAGCTCCACCATCTCGGTCACGTGGCCGGTGGCGCGCGGCTCCACCGACGGCGGCAGGCAGCCCAGCGCGTCGAACGCGGCGGTGAACGCGCGCTCGTGCGTGGCCGCCCACTCCCACCACGGGCGGCCGTGCTCGGCGGCCTTGGTGAGGATCTTGTCGTCGATGTCGGTGACGTTGCGGACGAGGCTCACGTCCAGCCCCTGGTGGGTGAGCCAGCGGCGCAGGACGTCGAAGTTCACACTGGACCGGACGTGCCCGACGTGCGGCACCCCCTGCACCGTCGCCCCACACACGTAGATCGACGCCCGGCCCTCGTGCTGCGGGTGGAACTCCCGCAGCGCGCGTGCAGCGGTGTCGTACAGGTGCAGGCTCACCGTCCGGATCCTACGGACCGCAGGTCGTGGCACTCGTCACGGGAGGGTGGGGCCCCGGACCCCGGGCTCCCGCAGGAGATTCCCGACGATGCCCGCGCGATCGCCCGGGCGCACGCGGACCGTCCCGCCGTCGACCTCGACGATCATCCGTCCCGGCCCGGCGTCGACCACCGTCACCGGCCCGATCCGCCGTCGGTGGCCGCCCTCGTGGACCCCCGCGCCGAGCTGTATCCGTCGCTTCGGCGGTGCGGCCCTGAGGGTGGTGACCTTCAGGGCTGCCGCGACTGGAGGCCGGGCGTCGCCGAAGAACGCGGCGGCCGGGGCGTCGAAGGCACCCGGCGCCGGTGGTTCGTCGGGCAGGCGGGCGAGGACGCGCAGCGCCAGGGCCCGGACGAGCCCGCCCGCGGGGCGCGGCCCGACGTCGAGGGTCCAGCCGTCGTCGCCGGGCGAGACGACCACGGCCAGCTCCCCCGCCGCCGCCGCGAACCAGCCGCGGGGGTCGGGGTCCCAGCAGCGCAGGTCGACGTCGACCTCCGGGCGGGCGAGGACGGCGAGAGCGTCGGCGAGGTCGTCGTCGAGCCCGCGGTGGTGGAGCTCGGCGAGGGCCTCGCGGTCGGCGGCGTCGCGCTCGGCGAGGGTGGCGCCGTGGTCGGGCAGGTCGAGCAGGGCGGGGCGGTCACCGAGACGCAGGCGGCGCCACAGCGCGACGACCGCTCCACGCCGGAGGTGCACCCGACCGACGACCGGCTCGCCCACCGTCGTCACCGCACGTCCCCGATCACCGGCGGCACGACGCGGGGCAGCCCTCCGGTGATCGCGTCGGGGTCGTCCTCGACGAGGTAGGCGGCCCGCGGCAGCCGCTGCCCGTCGGACGCGCTGGTACTCATGCCGCCGAGCGGGGCGAACGGCATCGCGCCGCGCTCGGCCGCGCTCGCGGCAGCCCGGCCCCCGAGGGCGGGCTCGAGCACCGACCCGCTGCCGCCCGGTCGCAGGCCGGGCTCGAGGGAGGGGCGGACGCCGGAGGCCGACGTGGGACCCGGGCTGGTGGTGCCGGTGTTCCCGCTGCCCGCGCTCCCGGTGACGGCGCTTCCGGTGGTGGTGCCGGAGCCGGGTGGCCCGAAGCCGCTGCCCGCGCCGGTGCCGAGGACCCCGCCGCCCGTGGACGGGACGGCGCCGGGCAAGGTCGGACGTGCGGCACCGGCGCCGGTCGACGCACCGGGCCCGATGGCTCCCGGCGCCGTCCTTGTCGGACCCGCGCTCCCCGGACCCGTGCCGCTCGGCAGGGCACCACCCGACCCCGGCGCGCCAGAGCGAGGCGGGACCGCTCCAGGTGTGGCCCCGGGCACGACGCCACCACCAGCGGTCCCGGCCGGACCCGGCGCCGTCGGCCTGCCGGGCACAGCTGCGCCACCGGATCCCGCAGAGCCGCCCGGGCGGGCCGCGCCACCCGGGATCGCGGTGCCGCCCGGCGCTCCCGCGCTCCCTGGCCCGGCGGCTCCACCCGGCACTGCTGCGCCACCCCGCCCCGCCGGACCACCTGGCCCTGCTGCTCCACCGGGTACTGCGGCGCCCCCCGGACCCGCCGGGCCGCCCGGCCCTCCCGTGCCGGCCGAGGCACCGCCCGCACCGGGCGTCGTCGTGCCGGGCACCCCACCTGCACCGCGGCCGCCCACGCCACCGGCACCGCTGGGCACCGCCACCCCCACCTGCGGCGGCCCCTGGGTCGGCGCCGCGAACCGGGGCAGCTCGGAGGCCCGGAGCGAGCTGAACTCCTGGTAGCGCCCCATGGCGGCGCGGGCCCGGTTCGCGGCGTCGGACGACGCGCGCTCGGCCGTGTCGACGTCGAGGGCCGCGAGTGCGCCGACGCCCTCCCAGGTGCTCAGCGGGACGGGCGGGCGTGGCACCGGGGGCCCGACCGCCGCCCGGGTGGAGGCCAGCGCCCGGTTCTGCTCATAGGAGACGGCGCCCACCGAGTCGCTGAACGTCCGGGCCTCCGCCGCCCACGCCCCCATCGGCCCGACCGAGCCCTGCGCCGCCTGCGCGGCCACCCCGGTGCGGGTGGCGGCGATCCCGCCGGTGGCGCGCTCGACCGTGCCCGCGACGTCGCGCAGCCGAGTCGCCAGCTGGTTCCAGGCGCCGCCGGCGTCGGTGAACCCGCCGCCGCGGCCCTGCAGCTGCGCGTGGATGTCGGCGTGCGAGCGCGCCTCCCAGTTCACGTCGAACACGGCCGGCCTCCCCTCACGGAGAAGGCAAGCACGCCGCGTCGAGCCGTGGGTGCGGTTCCGGGAAACCCGCGAGGGCGGGCCGGAGGTCAGTGGAGCGGACCGGCACTCGCCGACCGTGTCCGACGGACACGGATCCGCCGCGGCCCTCGCCCGTCCTCGACGCCCTGGATGCCAGCGATGTGCCATCGCTGACATTCAGCGTCAGCGACGTGCCATCGCTGACAGCGGGGCCCGGAGAGTCAGAGCGGCAGAAGAAGAGCGGTCGCCACGGCGGCGAGCCCCTCACCGCGCCCGGTCAGCCCGAGCCCGTCGGACGTCGTGCCCGAGACCGACACGGGTCCACCCGCGGCCTCCGAGAGCGCCTCCTCGGCCTCCCGGCGCCGGGTCCCGATCTTGGGCCGGTTCCCGATCACCTGCACCGCGGCGTTGCCGAGCCGCCAGCCGTCGTCGTGGACGAGGCGACGCACCTCACCGAGCAGGCGCACCCCGGACGCGCCCGCCCACTCCGGGCGCCCGGTGCCGAACACCGCGCCGACGTCACCGAGCCCGGCGGCGGACAGGATCGCGTCGCAGAGGGCGTGCGCGGCGACGTCGCCGTCGGAGTGCCCGGCGCAGCCCGGTTCGCCCTCCCACAGCAGCCCGGCCACCCAGCAGGGCGCGTCGGCGGTCAGCGGGTGCACGTCGGTGCCGATGCCCACCCTCACGTGAGCCTCGCCAGCGCGTCGGCCATCGCGAGGTCGAGCGGGGACGTGACCTTGAACGCACGAGGATCACCCGGCACGGTGACGACCTCGGCCCCGATCGCCTCGACGAGCCCGGCGTCGTCGGTCGCGCGGTTGTCCCCGGCGGCCTCGTGGGCGCGTCGCAGCACCGCGGGGTCGAACCCCTGCGGCGTCTGCACGGCGAGCAGACCGGTCCGGTCCACCAGGACGACACGCCCCTCGGCGTCGGCGCGGCGCACCGTGTCGGCGACCGGGATCGCGGGGACGACGGCGACATGGCCGTCACCGACGGCCTTCGCCACGGCGCGGACCACCTCCGGCGGGCACAGGCAGCGCGCGGCGTCGTGCACGAGCACGACGTCCGCGCAACCGATCGCCTGCAGGCCGCACGCGACGGAGGCCACGCGGTCGTGGCCACCCGGGACGACCCGGGCCGTCGTCGGGACGACCGCCCTCATCGCCTCGAGATGCTCCGCCGGGGCGACGACGATCACGTCGTCGACGATGCCCGACGCCAGCAACCCGTCGACGGCCCGCGTCACCATGGCGACGCCGGCCACCTCGACGAGTGCCTTCGGCAGACCGGCCCCGAGACGTTCCCCGGAACCGGCCGCCGGCACCACGGCCGCGACCCTCACCTCAGGAGGCGAGCACCTGGTCCAGCAGGGACTCGGCGGCCACCTCGTCGGTGCCCTCGGCGAGCGCGAGCTCGCTCACGAGGATCTGCCGGGCCTTGGCGAGCATGCGCTTCTCGCCGGCCGACAGGCCGCGGTCCTTCTCACGGCGCCAGAGGTCGCGGACGACCTCGGCCACCTTGTTGACATCACCCGACGCGAGCTTCTCGAGGTTCGCCTTGTACCGGCGCGACCAGTTGGTCGGCTCCTCGGTGTGCGGGGCACGCAACACCTCGAACACCCGGTCCAGACCCTCCTGGCCGACCACATCGCGGACGCCGACGATCTCGGCATTGTCCGCGGGGACCCGGACCGTGAGGTCGCCCTGGGCAACCTTCAGGACGAGGTACTTCTTTTCCTCGCCCTTGATCGTCCGGGTCTCGATCGCCTCGATGAGAGCGGCACCGTGGTGCGGGTAGACGACGGTCTCGCCGACCTTGAAAACCATGTGTCCTCTAGCCCCTTTCGCTGGCTCCAGGTTAACACGACTGCGACACGTGCTCCGCAGGGCGCTCGCCCGTCTTCGCAGGTCAGGGGGTTGACAAGTGGCGCGGGGCCGTGCTCGCCGAGGTCGGGAGGGCCGTCCGGGAGCCCGACGGCGGGGTCGGGGCCCGGCTGTGCGGGGGCGACGAGGGGGCGCGGGGGCTAGGGTGTCGCCGTTCGATCGACCGAATGCCCGCGCCGAGGAGGACCCCGCGTCATGACCCGCCGCCCGACGGGACGCGCTCGCACGGCGACGCTCGCCGCGACCCTGCTCGGCTCGGCCGCCCTGGTCCTCTCGGGCTGCAGCGCCGGCGCCGTCACCCAGACCGACACCACCGTCTCGTCGGTGGTCGGCACCCAGGCCCAGGCCGGGGAGCTCCTGCTGCGCGACGTGACGCTCGACCCGGGCCCGGAGGTCGTCGTGCCCGCCGGCGCGACCGTCACCGTGCGCGGCACGCTGATCAACCAGGCACTGGCCTCCGATCAGCTCGTGTCGGTGTCCTCCCCGTACGCGACCCAGGTCCGCGCCGAGGGCTTCACGACGATCCCCGGCAACTCGGCCACGCGCATGGTCGGCTCCGAGCCGGGCCCGGTCGGCCCGCCCTCGCCCACCCAGGTCAACGGAACGATGCGGATCACCCTCGCGGGTGTCACGCAGGTCCTGCACGAGGGCCCGACCTACCCGGTCACCTTCACGTTCGCCCGCGGCGGCTCCGTCACGGTCCCCGTCAACCTGAGCTCGACGGGTGCGATCCCCGCGAGCTAGGGGGTGCGCGAAGCGCCTGTGAGCACTAATCCGTCCCTGGGCACGGACTAGTGCTCACGGGCGAAGCACCTCACGGGCGGAGCACCTGCCCGAGCCGCTGCGTCGCGCGGGTGAGCGCGACGTAGAGCTCGGCCACGCCCCGCGGGCCCTGCGCCCGGATGCCGTCCGGGTCGACGACGAGCACGGCGTCGAACTCGAGCCCCTTCGTCTCCGACGGGGGCACGGTGTTCGGCGTCCCGGGCGGGCCGATGACGGTGCTCGTCCCCTCGCGCCCGGCCTCGTCGCGATTGAACTCCGCGATCACCGCCTGCAGCTCCTCGTCGCCGTCCACCTTCCGCGTCCACGGCGGGACGCCGGTGGAGCGCACCGACTCGGGCGGGACGACGTCGGGCGCGAACTCGGCGAGCAGCTCCGCGGCGACGGCCATGATCTCGGCGGGCGTGCGGTAGTTCACGGTCAGCGACCGGTAGGCCCAGCGGCCCGGCACGTAGCGATCCAGCACCGCGGCCCACGACCGCGCGCCCGCCGGCGACCGGCGCTGCGCCAGGTCCCCGACCACGGTGAACGAGCGCCCCGGGCAGCGGCGCATGAGCACCCGCCACTCCATCTCGGAGAGCTCCTGGGCCTCGTCGACGACGACGTGACGGTAGGTCCAGTCGCGGTCGGAGGTCGCGCGTTCGACGAGGCCGCGGACGTCCTCCTCGACGAACCGGTCGGCCAGCTCGTCGGCGCGGAGCAGGTTCTCCGGGGACAGCCCCAGGTCCTCGTCCTTCTCCTCGTCGTCGAGGGCCAGGCCCTCCAGCACGCGGTCGGCGTAGTCGGCCTCCTGGCGCCGTTCCTGCTCGGCGCGGTCGGTGGCGCGCGCCTCGTCGGGGTCGGGCCCCAGGAGGTCGATGAGCTCGTCGAGCAGGGGGACGTCGGGCACGGTCCAGGCCGTGCCGTCCGCGCGCCACCACGACGGGTCGGCGCCGGCGGCGCGCAGGCGCTCGACCGAGGAGAAGAGCCCGGCGAGCAGCGTCTCCGGGGTGAGGACCGGCCAGAGGACGTCCAGGATCCGGGCGAAGGCGTCGTCGCCGGCGAGCTCGACGCGCAGCTCCGCGATCAGCTCCTGCCGCGTCGCGCGGTCCTGGCGGTCGATCCAGCCCTTCCCCATCTGCGTGGCGGCCCGCTCGGTGAGCACGTAGGTCAGGATCTCGGCGAACACCGCCCGTGCCTGGTTGTGCGGCCGGCCGCTGGCGCGGGCCTCGTCGCGCGCCCACCGGGCCGTCGCGGCGTCGATCTGCAACGGGACGTCGCCCACGGCGATCGTCATGGGCTCGTCGGGCAGCCGCTGTTGCTCGGCGACGGCCGCCGCGAGCACGTCGAGGGCCGCGATCGCGCCCTTGCTGGCGGTGGCGCCGGGGCTGTCGTCGGCGGTGACGCGCAGGCCCGGGATGAACTCGCCGGTCGTCGAGAACACCACCTCGGACTCGCCGAGGGACGGCAGGACCCGGCCGACGTGGTGCAGGAACGCCCGGTTCGGCCCGACGACGAGCACGCCGTGGCGCTCCATGCGCTCGCGCTGGGTGTAGAGCAGGTAGGCCACCCGGTGCAGCGCGACGACGGTCTTGCCGGTGCCCGGCCCGCCCTCGATCACGACGACGCCCGGGTGGTCGAGCCGGATCACCTCGTCCTGCTCGGCCTGGATGGTCGCGACGATGTCGCGCATCCCCTCGCCGCGCGGGGCGTCGATCGCCGCGAGCAGCGCCGAGTCGCCCTGCTCGCCGTCGCCGGGGCGGCCGAGCACCTCGTCGGTGAAGTCGAGCACCCGCCGTCCGCGGGTGTGGAACTGGCGCCGCCGCCGCACGCCCTCCGGGTGCGCGGCCGTGGCGACGTAGAAGGCGCGCGAGGCCGGGGCGCGCCAGTCGAGCAGCACCGGCTCGTCGTGCTCGTCGCGCAGCCCGATCCGGCCGATGTAGGAGCGCTCCCCCTCGATGCCGTCGAGCCGCCCGAAGCACAGCCCGTCGTCGGCCACGTCGAGCCGCCGGAGCCGCCCGGCCGACGCCCGGACCTGGACGTCGCGCTCCATCGGTGAGCCGCCGGTCCCCAGCAGCGCCGCCCGGTACTCCTCCCCCACCCGCGCCCGCTCGGCGTCGAGCCGCGCGTGCAGATCCGCCACGTGGTCCTGCTCGGCCCGCAGTTCCTCGTCGTGCTCCCGGATCACTCTGGGGACTCCCTCCGTCGCTTCGGTGCCCGCGAAGTCTGGGCCACCACCCGGGGCTTGCCGGAAGCCCCACCACCAGCTATACGTTCGATACGGCGGGAGCGACGGGTGACCTCCGGCGACGAGTCCCGACGAGGCTGTCGGACCCCCCGCCTACTCTCCGGGCCGTGGTCACCAGGAGCGGCACGACGAAGGCCAGGGGCCGCGGCTTCGAGTGCACGGCGTGCGGGCACGTCGCGGCGAAGTGGCTCGGGCGCTGCCCGGGCTGCGGCGGCTGGGGCACCATCGAGGAGGGCCTGCCGCCGGCCGCGGCCGTGGGGGCGCCCGGCGGGGCACCGAAGCCCGCCTCCCGGCCGGCGAGCCCCGTGCGGTCCATCACCGAGGTCGGCCTCGAGACCGTCACCAGCCGTCCCACCGGGGTCGGCGAGCTCGACCGGGTGCTCGGCGGCGGCCTGGTGCCGGGCGCGGTGATCCTGCTGGCCGGGGAGCCGGGGGTGGGCAAGTCCACGCTGCTGCTCGAGGTCGCGGCCCGGCGGGCACGCATGGGCGGGACGGTCCTCTACGTCACCGGCGAGGAGTCGGCGGGCCAGGTGCGGCTGCGGGCGGAGCGCACCGGGGCCGTCGCGCCGCACCTGTTCCTCTCCGCCACGGCCGACCTGGAGGAGATCGCCGCCCACGTCGAGGCGGTCGATCCGGGGCTCCTGGTGGTCGACTCGGTGCAGACGATCGGCTCGCCCGAGGTCGAGGGCACGCCCGGCGGCGTCTCCCAGGTCCGGGCGGTCACCAGCGCGCTGGTCGCCCTGGCCAAACAGCGCGACCTGCCGGTGGTGCTGATCGGCCACGTCACGAAGGACGGCGCCGTCGCCGGGCCGCGCACGCTCGAGCACCTCGTCGACGTGGTGCTGGGCTTCGAGGGCGAGACGCACTCCACGCTGCGGATGGTCCGCGGGCTCAAGAACCGCTTCGGGCCCTCGGACGAGGTCGGGTGCTTCGAGATGTTCGACGGCGGCATCACCGAGGTGACCGACCCCACGGGCCTGTTCGTCGGGACCATGACGGGCACGGTGCCCGGGCAGGCGGTGACGGTCGCGATGGAGGGCCGGCGGCCGCTGATGGCCGAGGTGCAGGGGCTGGTCTCCCGCGTCGGCGGCGACGCCCCGGCGAGGCGCACGGTCTCCGACGTCGAGTCCGCGCGCGTCCTGAAGATCCTGGCCGTGCTCCAGCAGCGCTGCGGCCTGTCGCTGGCCCAGCACGACGTCTTCGCCGCGACCGTCGGCGGGATGAAGCTCCGCGAGCCGGCGGCCGACCTCGCGATCGCGCTCGCCATCGCCTCCTCGGCGCGCGACTCCCCGCTGCCCTACGGGACGGTGGTGCTCGGCGAGGTCGGGCTCACCGGGGAGGTCCGCCGTGTCCCGGCCACCGACCGGCGGCTGGCCGAGGCCGCGCGGCTCGGGGTGCCGAAGGCGATCGTGCCGTTCGGGCCCGGCACCGTCGCGCCGCCCGGGATGACGATCACCGAGGTCGACGACCTGCGGGGCGCGCTCGACGCGGTAGGCCTGGGGGGTGGGGCTAAGCGAGGGAGAACGGCGCCGGGGCGCTGACGGTCCCGTCGAGGCGGGTGAGCAGCTGGTAGTCGCCGCTCGGCACCGCCGCGCGCCCGCTCGGGCAGCCGGGCAGCGAGGTGCGGCCCGCCCAGCGCAGGCTGATCACCTGCTCCTGGCCGGGGGCGAGGGTGCGCACGTCGGGGTCGCCGCCGGGGGCGCAGTCGTCGCTGCCCCAGAGCCCGTCGCCCGCCTTCACGACGACGGCCATGGCGGTGCGGGCGGGCCCGACGTCGCGGGTGCAGGGCGCCTTGCCGGTGTTGGTGACGACGAGGCTGAACAGCGGGCGCTCGCCGCTGCCGTAGCGGGGCTTGTCGGTGCGTGCGGCGACCTTCAGCGCGGAGTCGGCGCAGGGCCCGGCCGCGGGCGCCGGGGCCGGTGCGGCGGCGCGCGGGGAGGGCGCGGGCGCGTCGCCGGCCGCGCCCG
>NZ_JBHSIV010000029.1:0-77658 GCF_042653685.1 Actinomycetospora atypica
GGCGTCGACGCGGGGGCCCTGCCCTCGCTGCTGCCCGGCGCCCGCCGGGTCGACGACGCGGACGCCCGCACCGCCGTCGCCGAGGTGTGGGGCGTGCCGGCGCTGCCGGAGACCCCGGGCCGCGACGTCACCGCGATGCTGCGCGCCGCCGCGACGGGCGAGCTGGCCGGCCTCGTCGTCGGGGGCGTCGACCCCGCCGACCTGCCCGACCCGGCGCTGGCCCGCGCGGCCCTCGCCGAGGCCGACGTCGTCATCTCGCTGGAGCAGGTGTTCACCGAGGTCAGCGAGCACGCCGACGTGGTGCTGCCGGTGGCCCCGGCGGTCAACCGCAGCGGCACCTACCGCAACTGGGAGGGCCGCGACCGGCCCTTCACGACGACCATCGACCCCGGTCAGGGCGGCTCCGGTCGCGTCGGCGGGACGGCCGCGGTCACGCTGCCCGACTGCCGGGTGCTCGACTCGCTCGCCGTCGAGATGGACGTCGACCTGTTCACCCAGACCCCGCAGGCCGCCGCGGCCGAGCTCGCCGAGCTGGGCACCGCGGCGGTGACCCCGTCGACCCCGGCCACCCGCGCCGCCGGCGGGACGTTCGACCCGGCCCCCGGGGTGCGGCTCGCCACCTGGCGCCAGCTGCTCGACGGCGGCTCGCTGCTCGCCGAGGAGAACGACCTGCCCGGCACCGCCCGGCCCGCCCGCCTGCGGGTGGCCCCGGCCACCGCCGAGCGGCTCGGGCTCACCGCGGGCGAGCCCGCCCGGATCGGCGCCGCGCTCGACCTCGTGGTCGAGCTCGCCGACCTGCCCGAGGACGTCGTCTGGGCGCCGTCGCACGTGCCGGTGGCCGGCGGCGTCGTCACCCTCGCCGGGCTCGGTCTGCGCCACGGCGCCCCCGTGCACGTCGGCCCGCACGGCACCGGAGAGGCCCCGCACCAGCCTGGAGAGGCCCTGTGAACCCGCTGCCCCCGCCCGGGACCCCCGGGTACACCCAGGCGCTGCTCGCCGACGACCCGCTCTGGCTGACGATCGTCAAGGTCATCGCGGTCTTCGGGCTGCTGATCTTCATGACGCTGTTCATGATCTGGCTGGAGCGCAAGGTCGTCGGGCGCATGCAGCAGCGCCCCGGCCCGAACTGGAACGGGCCGTTCGGTCTGCTCCAGTCGCTGGCCGACGGGCTGAAGCTCGCCTTCAAGGAGGACATCCGGCCGGTCCTCGCCGACAAGTTCGTCTTCTTCATCGCCCCGGTGCTCTCGACGATCCCGGCGTTCGTGGCCTTCGCGGTGATCCCGCTCGGCCCCGAGGTCTCGATCTTCGGCAACCACACCGCGCTGCAGGTCGCGGACCTGCCGGTGGGCATCCTCGTCGTGCTGGCGTGCTCGTCGGTCGGCGTCTACGGCATCGTCCTGGCGGGCTGGGCCTCCGGCTCGCCGTACCCGCTGCTGGGGTCGCTGCGCAGCGCCGCCCAGGTCATCTCCTACGAGCTCGCCCTCGGCCTCGCCATCATCGGTGTCGTCCTCTACGCCGGGTCGCTCTCGACCGCCGACATCGTGTCCGCGCAGCAGAACGGCTGGTACATCTGGCTGCTGCCGGTGAGCTTCGTGGTCTTCGCGATCTCGATGGTCGGCGAGACCAACCGCGCCCCGTTCGACCTCCCCGAGGCCGAGTCGGAGCTGGTGGGCGGCTTCCACACCGAGTACTCGTCGCTGAAGTTCGCGCTCTTCTTCCTCGCCGAGTACGTCAACATGGTGACCCTCTCCGCGGTCGCCACGACGCTGTTCCTCGGCGGCTGGATGGCGCCGTGGCCGCTGTCGCTGATTCCTGGGGTCAACTCGGGCTGGCTGCCGGTCGTCTGGTTCATCTCGAAGATGTTCGTGTTCCTGTTCGTCTTCATCTGGCTGCGCGGGACGCTGCCCCGCCAGCGCTACGACCAGTTCATGCGCCTGGGCTGGAAGATCCTCATCCCGGTGAGCCTCGTCTGGATCCTCGCGGTCTCGACGCTGCGGGTGCTGCGCACCGAGTACGGCACGCTCTCGGCGCCGGTGGTCCTGCTCATCGGCGCGGTGGTGCTCGTCGTCGCGGTCGTGGTCGCGGTGCTCCTGCCCGACCGGGCGTCGCAGGACGAGGCCCCCGACGAGCCGGTGGTGGTCTCCGACTACCCCGTGCCCCCCCTCGACCTGACCGTGCCGACGAGCCCACCCCGACGACGGCGCGCGGCGCCGCCGACGCGGGAGAAGGCGGCCGTCGGCTCGGGCGACCGCACGGAAGGAGACGCCTGATGGGCATGTTCGACGGCATCGCGGGCTTCGGTGTCACCTTCGCGACGATGTTCAAGAAGGTCGTCACCGAGGAGTACCCGCTGGTCAAGAAGGTGACGGCGCCGCGCTACCACGGCCGCCACCAGCTCAACCGGCATCCCGACGGGCTCGAGAAGTGCGTGGGCTGCGAGCTCTGCGCCTGGGCCTGCCCGGCCGACGCCATCTACGTCGAGGGCGGCGACAACACCGAGGACGCGCGGTTCTCGCCGGGGGAGCGCTACGGCTCGATCTACCAGATCAACTACCTGCGCTGCATCGGCTGCGGGCTCTGCATCGAGGCGTGCCCGACGCGCTCGCTCACGATGACCAACGAGTACGAGCTCGCCGACGACGACCGCCAGCGCCTGATCTACACCAAGGACATGCTCCTCGCCCCGCTGCTGCCGGGCATGGAGCAGCCGCCGCACCCCATGCGGCTCGGCGAGAACGAGCAGGACTACTACGTGCAGGGCCCGGAGATGGCCCGGCTCGGCCGCGACCAGGCCGGCGAGCACGACCTCGACACCGACAACCGGGCCGGCGCCAACGAGCTGCCGGGCGCGGCGATCGTCGGGAAGGCCTCGGAGACCGCGCACGGGGGGACGGGGCGATGACCACGACGATCGGCGAGGCCATCGGGTTCTGGATCCTCGGCCCGGTGGCCCTGGCCGGCGGCCTCGGGATGGTGTTCTCCCGCAACGCCGTGCACTCGGCGCTGTGGCTGGTGCTGACGATGCTCTCGCTCGGCTTCCTCTACATGGTGCAGTCGGCGCCGTTCCTCGGCTTCACCCAGATCATCGTCTACACCGGCGCGATCATGATGCTGTTCGTCTTCGTGCTGATGATGGTCGGCCGCGACGCGTCCGACTCGGTGGTCGAGGTGCTGCGCGGGCAGCGGGTCGCCGCGGCGGTCCTCGGGATCGGCCTCGCCGGGCTGATGGTCGGGGCGGTCGCGCAGTCGGTCACCGTGCCGCTGACGGGTGGGCCCACGCCGGCGTCGAACATCGGCGGCCTCGGCCTGCTGATCTTCCAGCGCTACCTGCTCGCCTTCGAGCTCACCTCGGCGCTGATCATCACCGGGGCGGTCGGCGCGATGGTCTACACCTTCGCCGGCCGGACCAAGTCCAAGGCGATCACCCAGCGCGAGCGGGTCACCGAACGCCTGCAGGGACCGCTGGCCAAGTTCGGCTCGCGCTCCGGCCCGGGCGTCTTCGCCACCGGCGACTCGGTGGCCACGCCCGCGCTGCTGCCCGACGGCTCGGTGGCCCCGGAGTCGCTCTCGCGGATCATCGAGGCCACCGCGCGCGAGCGGCTCGGGCACCAGACCGAACTCGCCCACGCCGGCGACGACCACGACACGTCGGCGCACTCCCACGGCGGCGACCGCGCCCACGACGTGCAGGGGAGCCAGACGTGAGCCCCACGAACTACCTGCTGCTCTCGGCGCTGCTCTTCGCCGTCGGCACCGTCGGGGTGCTGGTGCGGCGCAACGCCATCGTCGTGTTCATGTGCGTCGAGCTGATGCTCAACGCGGTGAACCTCTCGCTGGTCACCTTCGCGCGCCTGCACGGCTCGCTCGACGGCCAGGTCATGGCGTTCTTCGTCATGGTCGTCGCCGCGGCCGAGGTCGTCGTCGGCCTCTCGATCATCATGGCCATCTTCCGCACGCGCCGGACCGCCTCGGTCGACGACGCGAACCTCCTCAAGTACTGACGGGAGCTCCCTCGATGCTCGCCCTGCAGGCAGCGGAACAGCTGCCGCCCGTGGGCCCCGCGACCGGCGCCGGGAGTGCGGCCTGGCTCCTGGTCGCGCTCCCCGCGCTCGGTGCCGCCGTGCTCTTCCTCGGCGGCCGGCGCACCGACCGCTGGGGTCACCTGCTCGGCACCGCGACGGTGGTGCTGTCGTTCGTCTACGGCCTGACGCTCTTCATCTCGGCGCTCGCGGAGCCCGGGGAGGAGCGCGTGCGGGAGCTCGGGCTCTACGAGTGGTTCGCCTCGGGCGCGCTCTCGGTGGAGTTCGGGCTGCGCCTCGACCCGCTGTCGCTGACGTTCGTCCTGCTGATCACCGGGGTCGGGTCGCTGATCCACATCTACTCGGTGGGCTACATGGCCCACGACGAGAACCGGCGCAAGTTCTTCGCGATGCTCAACCTGTTCGTCGCGTCGATGCTCGTGCTGGTCCTCGGCAACGGTTTCCTCACCCTCTATCTCGGGTGGGAGGGCGTCGGCCTCGCGTCGTACCTGCTCATCGGGTTCTACGTGCAGCGCCCGCTGGCCGCGTCGGCGGCGAAGAAGGCGTTCCTGATGAACCGGGTCGGCGACGTCGGCCTGGCGCTCGCGATCTTCATCCTGTTCGCCCAGCTCGGCACCACGCAGTACACGGAGGTGTTCGAGCGCGCCGGGGAGCTCTCGCCCGGCGCCCTCACCGCGGTCGCGCTGCTGCTCCTGCTCGGCGCCTGCGGCAAGTCGGGCCAGTTCCCGCTGCAGGCCTGGCTGCCCGACGCCATGGAGGGCCCGACCCCGGTGTCGGCGCTCATCCACGCCGCCACGATGGTCACCGCCGGCGTGTACCTGGTCGCCCGGTCGCACCCGATCTACGACCTCACGCCGACCGGCCAGCTGGTCGTCACGATCGTCGGCGCGATCACGCTGCTGATCGGCGCGATCGTCGGCTGCGCCTACGACGACATCAAGAAGGTCCTCGCCTACTCCACGGTCAGCCAGATCGGCTACATGATGCTGGCGGTGGGGCTCGGGCCGATCGGCTACGCGGCCGGCCTGGCCCACCTGCTCACCCACGGCTTCTTCAAGGCCGGGCTCTTCCTCGGGGCCGGCTCGGTGATGCACGGGATGGCCGACGAGACCGACATGCGCCGCTTCGGAGGGCTCTGGCGCCACATGCCGGTCACCTTCGCGACCTTCACCCTCGGCTACCTGGCCCTCATCGGCTTCCCGTTCCTGTCGGGCTTCTACTCGAAGGACCTCATCATCGAGGCCGCCCTCGGGGGCCCGCCGGAGCGCGGCTGGATCCTCGGCGGCGCAGCGCTGCTCGCGGCGGGGCTGACGGCCTTCTACATGACCCGCCTCATGCTGATGACCTTCTTCGGCCCCGAGCGCTGGCGGAGCCTCACGCCGCGCTCCGCGCCGTGGGACCCGTCGGCCGAGAGCGAGGCGGCGCCGCAGCACCCGGAGCCGGGCCACGGCGCGGGCTACCACCCGCACGAGTCGCCGGCGTCGATGACGGTGCCGATGATCGTGCTCGCGATCGGCTCGGTGGGCGCCGGCGCGTTCCTCGTCACCGGGGAGCGCCTCGGCGGCTGGCTCGAGCCGGCGATCGGCCCGGTCCGCGAGGTCGAGGAGGCGGTGATCCCGACGGGGCTCGTCCCCGGCATCGCCTCGGTCCTCATGCTCCTCGGCGCCGGGATCGCCTACCTGACGGTCGGCCGCCGCCCCGTGCCGGTCGAGCGGCCCGAGCGGGTGTCGCTGCCCGTGCGGGCCGCCCGCGCGGACCTCTACGCCAACGCGATCAACGAGGGACTCGTCGCGCGGCCGGGCATCTGGCTCTCCCGCGCGCTGGTCTACCTCGACAACCGGGGCGTCGACGGAGCCGTCAACGGCACCGCCGCGCTCCTGGGCGGTGCGTCGGGCCGGGCCCGCCGCACCCAGACCGGATTCGTGCGCTCCTACGCGCTGACGATGCTGGGAGGCTCCCTCGTGCTGGTCGCGGCGCTGCTGGCGGTGACCATCCCGTGAGCACCCTCGTGCTGGTCCTCGTCCTGCTGCCCCTGCTCGGGGCGGCCGTCTCCGGGGCCCTGGTGAAGTCGGAGCGCGACCACCTCGCGAGCGTCACCGGCTTCGTCGTCGCCCTCGTCGAGCTCGTGGGCGTCGCGGTCGTCTTCGCGATGTTCGACCCGGCCGCGCCGACCCGGTTCCAGGGCGAGCTGTCGGTGTCCTGGATCCCGGCGTTCGGGGTCTCGTTCTCCCTGGGCCTCGACGGCATCGCGCTCGCGATGATCGGGCTGCTCGCGGTGCTGGTCCCGATCGTCATCGCCTACACCGCGTTCACGCGCGCCGCGGAGCGCTTCCCCGACGGTCCCCGGGGCGAGCCGCGCGGTGCCGGTGGCTTCGTCGCGCTGATGCTCGCGCTGCAGGGCGTCCTGGTCGCGCTGTTCGCCGCGACCGACGTCTTCCTCTTCTACGTGATGTTCGAGGTCATGCTCGTCCCGATGTACTTCATCATCGGGCGCTTCGGCGGAGCCCGGCGCCAGTACGCGGCCGTGAAGTTCTTCCTGTACTCGTTCCTCGGCGGGCTGATCATGCTCGGCTCGGTGATCGGGATCTACGTCGCGAGCGGCACGCGGCTGGGGCAGGCCACGTTCGACTGGGCCGAGCTGCAGCGCCTCGCCGCGCAGCTCCCACTGTCGACGCAGATCTACCTCTTCCTCGGGTTCTTCGCGGCCTTCGCCATCAAGGCGCCGCTCGTGCCGCTGCACACGTGGCTGCCCGACGCCGGTGCCCAGGCCCCGATCGGCGGCGGCGTCATCCTCGTCGGCGTCCTCGACAAGGTCGGCGTCTTCGGTTTCCTGCGCTACTGCCTGCCGCTGTTCCCGCTGGCCTCGCAGACCCTCGCGCCCCTGGTGCTGGTCCTCTCGGTGATCGGCGTGCTCTACGGGGCGCTGCTCGCCGCCATGCAGACCGACATGAAGCGCTTCGTCTCCTACACCTCGATCGCCCACTTCGGGTTCATCGGCCTGGGGATCTTCGCGTTCTCGCAGCAGTCGGTCGCGGGCTCGGCGCTCTACATGGTCAACCACGGCATCTCGACGGCGATGCTCTTCCTCGTCGTCGGCATGCTCGCCGCGCGCGGCGGGTCCTCCCGGATCGCCGACTACGGCGGCGTCGGGCGGATCGCCCCGGTGCTCTCCGGGCTGTTCCTGCTGGCCGGCCTGACGACGCTCTCGCTGCCGGGCACCAACTCGTTCGTCTCGGAGTTCCTGGTGCTCCTCGGCTCCTGGCCGCGCGAGCCGGTCTACACGGTGATCGCGACGGTCGGGATCATCTTCGCCGCGCTCTACGTGCTCTGGGTCTACCAGCGCACGATGACCGGCCCGCTGCGCGGCGAGGCCGTCGTCGGCGGCGGCCCGGGCGCGGCGGCGAAGGCGGCGCTGGCCGGCGGACCCGGGTTCGCCGACGTCCTCGACCCGCCCGACGGCACGACGACCGCGAAGGCGCGCTTCGGCGACCTCACCGGCCGGGAGATCGGGGTGCTCGCCCCGCTCGTGCTGCTGGTGTTCCTGCTCGGGTTCTTCCCGCAGCCCCTGCTCGACGTGATCAACCCGGCGGTCACCGCCACCATGAGCGAGGTCGGCGTGCCCGACCCGGTCGGCCCGAACGGAGTCGCACGATGAGTCTGACGACGTCCTTCGCTGATCAAGCCTCTTTCTCGGAAGCGATCGGCGTCGACTACGGGGCCCTGGCCCCGCTGCTGATCGTCCTCGGCGGCGCCTGCGTGTCGGTGCTCCTCGAGGCCGTCCTGCCGCGGGCGAGCCGCCCCCGGGTGCAGGTGACGTTCACCCTCGCCGTCATCGCGGTGGCGCTGGTGACGGTCATCGTGCGCGCCACGGGCGACGCCCCGGCGACGGTGGTGCTGGCCGGGTCGCTCTCGGTCGACGCCCCGAGCCTGTTCCTCTGGGGCACCCTGCTCGCGCTGGCGATCCCGTCGGTCCTCATGCTCGCCGACCGCTCGATCGAGCCGGGCGGCGTGTTCGTCGCCGACCCCGAGGCCCTCGCCGAGGCGCAGGAGCGGGCGCTCGCCGGTTCGCGGCGGTCGTCGGGATCGACGGGCTCCGGGAGCGGCGGCGTCGCCGCCCGGCGCGCACCCACCGGCGGCGACGAGCCGCCCGCGATGCACACCGAGATCTTCGCGTTCGTGCTCTTCGCGCTCGGCGGGATGCTCGCGTTCTGCGCGGCCAACGACCTGCTGACGATGTTCGTCGCGCTCGAGGTGCTGAGCCTGCCGCTCTACCTGCTGTGCGGTCTCGCCCGGCGCCGGCGGCTCCTCTCCCAGGAGTCGGCGGTCAAGTACTTCCTGCTGGGCGCCTTCGCCTCGGCGTTCTTCCTCTACGGCGTGGCCCTGCTCTACGGCTACTCCGGCTCGGTGCGTCTCTCGGACATCTCCGCGTCCGCCGCCGGGTCGCTGAGCTCGGACACGCTGCTGTTCGCCGGGCTCGCGCTCCTCGTCGTCGGGCTGATGTTCAAGGCCTCGGTCGGCCCGTTCCACACCTGGACCCCGGATGTCTACCAGGGCGCGCCCACCCCGGTGACCGCGTTCATGGCCGCCTGCACCAAGGTCGCGGCCTTCGGCGCGATCCTGCGGGTGTTCTCCGTCGCCTTCGGCACCACGACGCTCGAGTGGCGCGGGGTGCTGTGGGCCGTGGCGATCGCCTCGATGGTCATCGGCACGGTGTTCGGTCTCACCCAGACCGATCTCAAGCGGATGGTGGCCTACTCCTCGGTGGCCCACGCGGGCTTCCTGCTGATCGGCTGCCTCGCGATCACCCCGGCCGGGCTGTCCGGGACGCTGTTCTACCTGCTGGCCTACGGGTTCACGACGATCGCGATCCTCGGCCTGGTCTCGCTGGTGCGCACCGCCGAGGGCGAGGCCGGGCACCTCTCGGCCTACGCCGGGCTCGCGACCCGCTCGCCGGTGGTGGCCGCGGCACTCTCGTTCTCCCTGCTCGCCCTCGCCGGCGTGCCGCTGACCAGCGGGTTCACCGCGAAGTTCGCGGTGTTCTCGGCCGGCCTGGCCGACGGGATGGCGCCGCTCGTCATCGTCGGGCTGGTCTGCAGCGCGATCGCGGCGTTCTTCTACCTGCGCGTGATCGTGCTCATGTACTTCTCCGAGCCCGACCCGCAGGGCCCGACCGTCACCCTGCCCGGGCCGATGACGACGGTGGCGATCACCCTGGGCGTCGCGGTCACCCTGCTGCTCGGCGTGCTGCCGACGGCCGCCCTGGAGTGGGCGGGCGCCGGCCCGTTCCTAGGCTGAGGGGGTGAGCACGCAGAGACCGCCGGTGGCGGTCACCCAGGTGGCCGGCCTGCCCATCGGTGACGACGCCCTGGCGGCCGAGGTGTCGGCCGGGCTCGACCGGGTCGAGGACCTGCTCCGCCGGGAGGTCCACAGCGACTACCGCTTCGTCGCCGACACCTCCCTGCACCTCATCGAGGCCGGCGGGAAGCGGTTCCGGCCCCTGCTCACCCTGCTCGCCGGGCAGCTCGGCGCCGGGGACGCGGGTGGCGGCGCCGTCGGCCCCACCGGCGAGGACGTGGTGGTCGCGGCCACCTCGGTCGAGCTGGTGCACCTCGCGACGCTCTACCACGACGACGTCATGGACGAGGCCGTCATGCGCCGCGGCGCCCAGAGCGCCAACGCCCGCTGGGACAACACCGTCGCGATCCTCACCGGCGACTACCTGTTCGCCCACGCCTCGCGGCTGGTGTCCCAGCTCGGGCCCGACGCGGTGCGGATCATCGCCGAGACCTTCGCCGAGCTCGTCACCGGCCAGATGCGCGAGACCCGTGGCGCGCGCGGCGACGACCCGGTGGAGCACTACATGGCCGTCATCGCCGAGAAGACCGGATCGCTGATCGCGACGGCCGGCCGCTTCGGGGCGATGTTCGCGGGCGCCGGCCCCGACCACGTGGAGTCGCTGCGCCGGTTCGGCGAGATCATCGGCACGGCCTTCCAGGTCTCCGACGACATCATCGACATCGCCTCCCCGTCGGGCGACTCGGGCAAGACCCCGGGCACCGACCTGCGCGAGGGCGTCGCGACCCTGCCGGTGCTCTACGCGCTCGCCGACCCCGGGCCCGAGGCCGAGCGGCTGCGGGCCCTCGGGGTGGGGGAGAAGGAGATCACCGACGACGCGGTGATCGGCGAGGCCCTCGACATCCTGCGCGCCTCCGACGGCCTCGACCGGGCCCGCGCCGCCCTCGACGCCCACGCCGAGGCCGCCCGGTCCGAGCTCGCGGGCCTGCCCGCGGGCCCGGCCCGCGACGCGCTGGCGGCCCTGCTGGACTACACCGTGGAGCGCGTCGGCTGAGCGGGGGCGGTCGGCCGGACCCTCGTGTGCCGCGCCCACCAGCCCTCGCCGGCGAACACCAGCAGCGCGACCCACACCAGCCCGAACCCGATCCAGCGGGCGGGCGGCATCGGCTCGTGGTCGACGAGCACGCCCCAGGCGAACTGCAGGGTCGGGTTCACGTACTGCAGCAGGCCGAGCGTCGCGAGCGGGAGCCGCTTGGCCCCGAACGCGAACAGCAGCAGCGGGATCGCGGTGACCGGCCCGGCGGCGACCAGCAGCAGGGAGTGGACCGTGCCGTCGCCGAACGTCCCCACCCCCGTCGCCTGCAGCCACACCAGGTAGCCGATCGCGATCGGGCCCAGCAGGAAGGCCTCCGCGGTCAGCCCGGCCGCCGGGGCGACGGGGACGCGCTTCTTCAGCAGCCCGTAGATCCCGAAGCTCGCGGCGAGCACGAGCGCGATCCACGGCAGGGCCCCCGTGCCGGCCCACAGCACGGCGACCGCCAGCGCCGCGATCCCGACGGCCACCCACTGCGCGCGCCGCAGCCGCTCGCCGAGGACGGCGACGGCGAGCACCACCGACACCAGGGGGTTCACGTAGTAGCCGAGGGCGCTCTCCACCACCCGCCCGTGCGTGACCCCCCAGATGTAGACGCCCCAGTTGATCGTGATCAGCACGGACGCGGCCATGATCGTCAGCCAGGTCCGCCACGACAGCCCGCGCAGCTGCGACCACCCGCGGGCGACGCCGAGGACCACGGCCATCCCGACGAGGGTCCACGCGATCCGGTGGGCGAGGATCTCCACCGACCCGGCGGGCGCGAGCAGCGGCCAGAACGCCGGGAACGTCCCCCAGAGCACGTACGCGCCGAGCGCGGCGACGAGCCCGCTGCGGTCCGGTCGCCCGGTCGGATCCTGCGTGTCGGCCACCCCGCGACTCCATCACGGGTGTGTGGGCCATGCACCTGCCACCTGCCGGACGGCGGCACCCCCGCGCGCGCGGGGTGACCCGGAGGCCCGTGGTGCGCGAAGGTTCGGGCGTGCACCCCGTCCTCGACATCCTCCGGGCCCGCCGCGAGCGCGGGGACCGCGACGACCCCCACCGGGTCGCCCTCGCCATCGAGGGCGGCGGGTCGCGGGCGACGCTCTCGGGCGGGATGGTGATGGGCCTGGCCGAGGCGGGCCTGTCCGGTGCCTTCGACGCGGTCTACGGCGCGTCGGCGGGCACCGTCAACGGGGCCTGGTTCGTCAGCGGCGGCAGCGCCGCGGGGATCCCCGCCTGGTACGCCCCGGGCGTCATGCACCGCGTGTGCGGGGTCAAGCGGCTGCTCCTCGGCCGGCCCCTGGTGGACATGCGCTGGGTGGTCGACGAGCTCTACCGGCACATCGTGCCGCTCGACTGGGCGGCCGCCCGCGCCGCCGACACCCCGCTGCACCCGCTCGCCACCGACGCCGACAGCGGCGAGTCGGTGGACCTGCGCGGGCTCGTGCACGACGACGAGTCGCTCCGCACCGCCGTGCGTGCGTCGACCCACCTCCCGATCCTCGGCGGCGCCCCCGTCGAGCTGGCCGGCCGCCGCTACCTCGACGCCGCTCTCGCCGAGACGCTGCCGTTCCGCACCCCGCTCGACCAGGGCATGACCCACGTCCTGCTGCTGCGCACCCGCCGCGAGGACGACCCGGTCAAGCCGCCCTGGCGCTCCGGCGACCTCCTGGCGCGCGCCCTGCTCATCCGCTCCGCGCCGGGGGCGGCGAAGGCGTGGCGCACCCGCTACGCGCGCCAGCTCGCCGACGAGGCCGACCTCCCCACCCGCTTCGCCGACACCGTGGCCACGCTGCGCCCGCCGGCCGGCACCCGCGCCGTGAGCCAGCTCGAGACCGACGAGACCGCGCTGCACGAGGCGGTCGAGGTGGGGCGGGCGGTCGCGGCCGCCGAGTTCGGGCCGTAGACGGCACGAGGCCGGCTCCCCGGTGGGGGAGCCGGCCTCGTGGGTGTCGCGGTCGGGCGGGTCAGGCCTCGTTCTCGGGCGTCGGCATGATCGCCCAGGTGTCGCGGCCCATCAGCATGGCCTGCAGGGTGTCCCCGCGCTGCTGGGCCTGCTCGGTGGCGGCGGCGACCTGCGCCCGGGCACCGTCGTCGTAGGTCGGGCGCTGCACGCTGCGGAACACGCCGGTCACGGTGTGGGTGAGGTCCTGGTCGGACAGCCGCGAGAGCGCGAACGCCTGCGTCGGGTCCTGCTCGCCGGCGTCGTGGGTGACGAGGGCGTCCTCGCCGACCTCGGCCACCGGGCGCACCTCGAGCCCGCCCGCGGCGGAGCGGACCACGCCGTACTCGCCGTCGTTGCCGAACCGGATGGGCTCGCCGTCGACCAGCGGGATGAGGCGCTGGGCCACGTCGTCGCCCTTGCGCAGCACGTCGAAGGACCCGTCGTTGAAGATCGGGCAGTCCTGGAAGATCTCGACGAGCGACGCGCCGCGGTGGGCGGCGGCCTGGCGCAGGACCTCGGTGAGGCCCTTGCGGTCGGAGTCGAGCGCGCGGCCGACGAACGTGGCCTCGGCGCCCAGGGCCAGCGAGATCGGGTTGAACGGGGCGTCGATCGAGCCCATCGGGGTCGACTTGGTGACCTTGCCGACCTCGGAGGTCGGCGAGTACTGGCCCTTGGTCAGCCCGTAGATCCGGTTGTTGAACAGCAGGATCGTGATGTTCATGTTCCGGCGCAGCGCGTGGATCAGGTGGTTGCCACCGATCGAGAGCGCGTCGCCGTCCCCGGTCACCACCCACACCGACAGGTCGGGGCGCGAGACCGCGAGCCCCGTCGCGATCGCGGGCGCGCGGCCGTGGATCGAGTGCATCCCGTAGGTGTCGAGGTAGTACGGGAACCGGCTCGAGCAGCCGATGCCCGACACGAACACGATGTTCTCGCGCTTGAGGCCGAGCTCGGGCAGGAATGAGCGCACCGAGGCGAGCACGGCGTAGTCGCCGCAGCCCGGGCACCAGCGCACCTCCTGGTCGGAGGTGTAGTCCTTGGCCTTCTGCGGCTCGTCCGTGGTCGGGACGAGGTCGAGGCCCCCGAGCTGGGGGGAGGGGAGGTCGACGGCGGTCATGCGGGAAGGTCCCCCTTCACGGCGTCGGTGAGGACGCCGGCGAGCTCTTCGGCCTGGAACGGGAGTCCGGCCACCTTGGTGTAGGAGCGCGCGTCGACGAGGAAGCGCGCCCGCAGCAGCATCGCGAGCTGCCCCAGGTTCATCTCCGGGACGATCACGCGCTGGTACCGGCCGAGGACCTCACCGAGGTTGGCCGGCATCGGGTTGAGGTTGCGCAGGTGCGCCTGGGCCACCGAGAGCCCGGCGGCGCGGACGCGACGGCACGCCGCCCCGATCGGGCCGAACGTGGAGCCCCAGCCCAGGACGAGGACCTCGGCGTCGCCGGTCGGGTCGTCGACCTCCAGGTCGGCCACCTCGATGCCGTCGATCTTGGCCTGGCGCAGCCGGACCATGCGGTCGTGGTTGTCGGGGTCGTAGGAGATCGACCCGCGGCCGTCGGCCTTCTCCAGGCCGCCGATACGGTGCTCGAGCCCCGGCGTCCCCGGCACCGCCCACGGGCGGGCGAGGGTGTCGGCGTCGCGCAGGTAGGGCCAGAACTCGCTGCCGTCGGGGGAGTTGACCTCGGTGGCGAACTCGACCGAGAGGTCGGGCAGGTCGTTCACGTCGGGCACGGCCCACGGCTCGGAGCCGTTGGCGATCGCGCCGTCGGAGAGCACGAACACCGGCGTCCGGTACTTCAGGGCCATGTTCGCGGCCTCGATCGCCACGGCGAAGCACTCGCTCGGCGACGCCGGCGCGATGATCGGCACCGGCGCCTCGCCGTTGCGCCCGTACATCGCCTGCAGCAGGTCGGCCTGCTCGGTCTTGGTCGGCAGGCCCGTCGAGGGGCCGCCGCGCTGCACGTCGAGGATCAGCAGCGGCAGCTCGAGGGTGACCGCCAGCCCGATCGTCTCGGACTTCAGCGCCACGCCCGGGCCCGACGTCGAGGTCACGCCCAGCGCGCCGCCGAACGAGGCGCCCAGCGCCGCGCCGATGCCGGCGATCTCGTCCTCGGCCTGGAACGTGGTCACGCCCATGCCCTTGTGCTTGGACAGCTCGTGCAGGACGTCCGAGGCCGGGGTGATCGGGTAGGTGCCGAGGAACACCGGGAGCTTCGAGAGCTGCCCCGCGGCGACCACGCCGTAGGCGAGCGCGAGGTTGCCGGTGATCTGGCGGTAGGTGCCGGTGGGCAGCGCGGCCGGGGCGACCTCGTAGGTCACGGCGAACGACTCGGTGGTCTCGCCGTAGTTCCAGCCGGTGCGGAACGCGAGGATGTTGGCCTCGGCGAGGTCGGGCTTCTTCGCGAACTTCTCGCGTAGGAACTGCTCGGTGGCGTCGGTGCCGCGGTGGTACATCCACGACAGCAGCCCGAGCGCGAACATGTTCTTCGCGCGCTCGGCGTCCTTCTTGCTCATCCCCGTGGGCTCGAGCGCCGCGCGGGTCAGCGTCGCCATCGCCACCCGGTGGACCTGGTAGGGCTCCAGCGAGTCGTCCTCGATCGGGTTCGACTGGTAGCCGACCTTCGCGAGGTTGCGCTTGGTGAACTCGTCGGTGTTGACGATGAGGACCCCGCCGTGGGGCAGGTCCTTGAGGTTCGCCATCAGCGCGGCCGGGTTCATCGCGACCAGCACGTCCGGCCGGTCGCCCGGGGTGAGGATGTCGTAGTCGGCGAAGTGCAGCTGGAAGCTCGAGACACCCGGCAGGGTGCCGGCAGGGGCCCGGATCTCGGCGGGGAAGTTCGGCAGCGTCGCGAGGTCGTTGCCGAACGACGCGGCCTCGGAGGTGAACCGGTCGCCCGTGAGCTGCATGCCGTCACCGGAGTCGCCGGCGAAGCGGATGACCACCCGGTGGGTCTGCCGGACCTCGGTCTGCCGGATCTCGCCGTGGGCCACCAGGTGGCCGGGGAGCTCCGCCCCGACCTCGGTGTCAGTGCTCATCGAGCGATCCAGCCCCTTCCCGCTCCGAGTCGTGGTGCCTGCACCCCACGACGTTTACTTCCACGCTAACCCCGGGACGATCAGGGCAACGCCCCACCCGGTCGTCGTCACAGATCACTTGACCGAACAAGCGGTCACGAGCGCCGCCGCATCCGCTCGAGGGCGTCGCGGAAGGCGGCCGACCGCAGCGACTCCAGCTGCGGGCCCACCTCCACCGAGACGGCCTCCGCGTGGTCGGTGAGGCCCGCGGTGGTGCGCACGCTGGCCTTCGTCGTGACGACGAGGTCGCGGGGCGCCCGCGCCGAGACCCCGGCCATCCGCAGCGCCTCGGCGACGACGGGGGAGCGCGTGCCCGGCTCCGTGGGCACCTCGCCGGGGACGCGCCGCAGCACCAGCCCGGCCCGCTCGGCGGCCTCGGCGTCCATCGCCTCGCCGGTCAGCAGCATCGCGATCGTCGTCTGCTGCCCCACCAGCCGCTGCGTCATCCAGGTCATCCCGCCGCCGGGGTGGATGCCGAGGCGCAGGAAACCGGGCTCGAAGCGCGCGGTGTCGCCGGCCAGGCGGATGTCCGTGGCCAGGGCCATGTTGATCCCGGCCCCGACCGCCGGGCCGTCGACCGCGGCGATCGTCGGCAGCGGGCACGCGGCCAGCGCGAGGAAGCCCGCGTACACGGCACGGATGGCCTCCTCGCCGTCGGCGCCCGTGGTGCGCCCCACCGCGGCCAGCTCGTCGAGGTCGCCGCCCGCGCAGAAGGCCGGACCGCGGTCGGCGGCGCCCGTGACGACGACCGCGTGCACGCGCTCGTCGGCCTGCACCTGCTCGAGCACGGCCACGAGCGCGTCGGAGAGCGCGCGGCTCATCGCGTTGCGCCGCTTCGGGTCGCGCAGGGTCAGCAGGGCGGTCACCCCGCCGTCGTCGCGGCCACCCTCCGGTGCGACGTGCTCGACATGGACGGTGGGCCCCTCGGTGTCGCTTGCCACGCCGACCATCCTGCCCAAGAGCGTTAGCGTGCGCTCATGGCCGTGTCCCTGGATCTCCCCGCCGACGCGGCGCTCGCCGAGCGCCACGAGAAGGCCCCCGCGGTGGGCGAGCGCCTCCCGGTGCACTCCGCGGTGTGCTTCGGGTGCGCCGACATCCCGCACGGGCTGCGTCTCGCGTCCTGGGTCGCCGACGACGAGGCCGGCGCCGCGGTGGTCACCAGCCGCATGGAGCTGCGCCCCGACCAGCAGGGCGCGCCGGGCCTCCTGCACGGCGGTCTCCTGACCTCGGCGTTCGACGAGGTGCTCGGATCCGTGGTCGCGCTGGTCACCCGGCCGTGCGTGACCGCCCGGCTGGAGACCGACTTCCGGCGCCCGATGCCGATCGGGCGGACGCTGTGGCTCCGCGGCCGGGTCGACGGCCGGAGGGGCCGCAAGCTCTACGTCAGCGGGACCGCCCACCTCGACGACGAGCACGGCCCCGTCGTCGGCACCGCGAAGGCGCTGTTCCTCAAGGTCGAGATGGAGCACTTCCTGAAGAACAGCCGCCCGGAGGACCTCGAGGCGCTCGGGGTGTCCCCGGAGCAGATCCGCGCCGCGCGCTCCTGACCCCCCCGCTCACGGCCCGGCCGGGGCGACGAGGTCGACCACGAACACCGCGTCGTCGTGGGCCTCGGCCGGTGCGGGCAGGCGACGCAGCGGGACGGGACCGGCCGGACGGTCGGTGGTCCGGCGGTAGCGACGCACCGCCGCCACCCGGTAGGCCCGCCGGCACAGGGCGATCGCCTCGCCGTGCTCGGTGCCGGGCGCGAGCTCTCCGTCGAGGTACAGCCCGCCCTCGACGTAGACCCGCCCGTCGAGCGGCTCCGTCCCGGCCCAGTTGAGCGGGAGCAGCCGGCCGCCGGTGTCGAGCACGTCGACCCGGCACGGGTCGCCGCTCCCGTGCTGCAGCAGCGCCGGCATGACGGTGCCGCAGGCGACGACGGTGCCGAGCTCGTCGCCGTCGAAGAAGTCGCGCGCCTCGTCGCGCATCGGGGCGACCAGGCCGGCGCACAGGGCGGGCGCGGCCTCGAGCGTCCCGCCGACCGCCACGCGCGGCAGCTCCCCGGCCCGCAGCAGGTGCGGCGGGAGCTGGACGGTGAGCACCTCCCGGACCCGCAGCCGCCCCGCCCGCCGCCCCGTCCCGTGCTCGGTCCCCATCGCGTCCCCTCCCAGCTCCGCCGACCGCTCGGCGTCCGCAGGCTTGGAGTCCCGCGGGCGCCGATCGGTTCCATCCCCGTTCCCGACGACTCGCCCGTCCCCCCGCCGGGGGACACCGGCGTCCCCCGCAGGACGGTCCCGTCGGTCGACCCTCCCGGGGTGCCGCCGGCGCGATGCTGATCTCGTCAGCACGGGAAACGCCCAGGTCGGAGCGCTCCCCGCGACACCACCGCCCTCCTGGGAGCACGCCATGGACGTCACCCGTCTCGCCGCCTCGCTGGCCGCCGCTGCGGCCATCACGCTCACCGGCGTCGGCGTCGGCGCCGGCACCGCGGTCGCCGCGCCGGTCGACCCCGTCACCCCGGTCACCCCGGTCACGCCCGTGATCCCGGTCCACCCGGTCACGCCGGTGACCCCGTCGCACGGGTCGGGCCACCACGAGTCGCACGCCGGGTCGTCCGCCCCCGCCGACGGCGGCTCCGCCCTGCCCCTGGTCCTCGGCGGGCTGGGGATCGCGGTCGTGGCCGGGGGAGGGGCCTACGCCCTGGCCCGCGGCCACGCCGCCGACCGCGACCGGGAGCGCCGGGTGGCCGGCCCGGGCGTGCAGGTCGTCACCGTGCCGCCGCAGGGGTACGAGGGCCGGGCGTACGAGGGCCGGGCGTACGAGGGCCGGCGCTGATCCGCACGCGTCCCGGAGCGCCCGGGCGGGAACCGAGCGGGCATGACCGTCGACTACGGCCCCCACGGGTCGAGCCTGCGCGACCTCCCCCGCCTGCGCCGCACCCGCCGTCGTCGGGAATCCAGCTGGGACCGCAGCGGCGGCAACGACGACCGCGCGCACGTGGCGCCGGGCGACTCGGTGACGCTGCTCGACGTGGCGGGCGCGGGCGTCGTCACGCACCTCTGGATCACGGTCGCCGGACCGTGGCGGCGGCGGGCCGAGCTGCTGCGGCGGCTGTCGCTGCGGATGTGGTGGGACGGCGAGGAGGACCCGAGCGTGGCCGTGCCGCTGGGGGACTTCTTCGGGGTCGGGCACGGGCGCACCACGAACTTCGTGTCGGCGCCGCTGCAGATGAGCCCCCAGGACGGGCGGGCGATGAACTGCTGGTTCGCGATGCCGTTCGCCGCGGGCGCCCGGATCGAGGTGCTCAACGAGGCGCCGGGGGAGGTGTGGCTCTACTTCTACGTCGACCACGAGGAGCTCGACACCGTCGGCGACGACGTCGGGCGGTTCCACGCCCAGTGGCGTCGGGAACGCACGAGGGGCGTGCGGCCAGGGCTCCTTAACTCCCGCTACCAGTTCGGGGGGACGAACCTGACCGGCGACGACAACTACACGATCCTCGAGGCGCAGGGCCACGGGCACTACGTGGGCTGCGTGCTCAACGTCCGCCCGCGGCGGCGTCGACGGTGGAACTGGTACGGCGAGGGCGACGACATGATCTTCATCGACGGCGACCGGTGGCCCCCGACCCTGCACGGGACCGGCACCGAGGACTACGTCAACACGGCCTGGTGCCCGACGCAGCCCTACTCCGCGCCGTACCACGGGGTGACGCTCGCGGGCGGCCGGAACTGGCGCGGGCCGGTGTCGCTCTACCGGTTCCACGTGGAGGACCCGGTGGTGTTCGAGCGCGACATCCGCGTGACGATCGAGCACGGCCACGCGAACCGGCGCAGCGACGACTGGTCGTCGGTGGCGTACTGGTACCAGGCCGAGCCGCACGTCCCCTTCGGGCTCGCCCCGGTCGCGGAGCGCCGGCCGTGACGGGGCACTGGGTGTGGGTGGTCGGCCCCGACTGCTACCTCGACGACGACGGCGGCGAGCACCCGAAGCTGGCCCCGGGCGCGGAGCGGATGCGCTGGGCCTGCCACCGCGACACCCGGCGCGGCGACCTCGCGGTGCTCTACCGCTCGCGCCGGGCCAAGGACGTCGCCTACCTGCTCCGGGTGACCTCCGACGCCGTGCACGAGGACGTCCCCGCCCGCCCGTGGAACTGCGAGGCCGAGGTGGTCGAGCGGTTCGACCCGCCGGTGCCGCTGGCCGACCTGCGGGCCGACCCGGTCACCGCGACGTGGCCCGCGCTGCGCGCGTCGTTCGTCCGTACCGGGGCGCCGGTGCCCGACGAGGTCTGGGAGCGGCTGATGGAGCTGGCCCGGTGACCGACCGGGTCCGGCTGTCGAAGCGCATGTCGCGGGCCCTGCGCCACGACCCGGCGCGGCTCGGCATCACCCTCGACGACGAGGGCTGGACCCCGCTCGACGCGCTCCTGCGCGGGCTGTCCGCCCCGGGCCACCCGATCACCCGCGCCGACGTCGAGGACGTCGTCGCGCACGGGAGCAAGCAGCGCTACGAGCTCGACGGCGACCGCATCCGCGCCCGCTACGGCCACTCCGTCGGGCGGGTCGAGCTGCCCGTCGCCGACCCTCCCGCGGTGCTCTTCCACGGCACCGCGCCCGCGACGGCGGACGCGATCGCCGCCGAGGGGCTGCGGCCGATGGGGCGGGCGTTCGTCCATCTCTCCAGCGACCCGGAGACCGCGCACCGGGTGGGCGCCCGCCACGGCGGGCGGCCCGTCGTGCTCACCGTGGCCGCGGCGGAGGCGGCCGCGGCGGGCGTGGTGTTCCGCCACGGCAACGAGGACACCTGGCTCGCCGACGCGGTGCCGCCGGAGTTCATCCGCCGCTGACGTCGGCCCGGCGCTGCTGCTCGGCGAGGAAGTGCGCGGTGTCGGCGGTCCGGGAGTACAGCGCGCGGTGACGTCACCGCCCCGAGGCTAGAGCCCGCCGTGGGAGGCTGGGGCCATGCAGGACGCGGTGACCGAGCACGTCGCAGCAGCCCCGGAGGTGGTCTGGGAGCTCGTCGCCGACGTGACGCAGACCCACCGCTACAGCGAGGAGACCTTCGAGGCCGAGTGGCTCGACGGCGCCACCGGCCCGGCCGTGGGCGTCCGCTTCCGCGGGCACGTCAAGCGCAACGGGCGCGGCCCCACGTACTGGTCCACCTGCCGCATCACCGCGTGCGAGCCCGGCCGGGAGTTCGGCTTCGAGGTCCTCGGGGCGGGTCAGGTGCTGAACACCTGGCACTACGCCTTCCGGCCGTCCGATCGCGGCACCGACGTCACCGAGTCGTTCCGGATGCCCTCGAGCGTCGGCACCCGCGTCTACTGGGCGCTGTTCGGCTGGGCCCGCGGGCGCACGAACCGCGTCAACATGCGCACGACGCTGCGGCGCATCAAGGCCGTCGTCGAGGGCTAGTAGGTCGAGGACGACGGGCGCGCGCCCGGCGGCACGTGCTCGGTCCACCAGTCGGCGACCTGCTGCCGGTGGACCAGCGTGACCTCCGGCTGCCCGGCCACCCACGCGAGGAAGTCGCGCACCGCGGCCGCCCGCGCCGCCTGCCCGCTCCACCGCGGGTGCAGCCCCACCGTCATCAGGCGGGCGCCCGCGCCGTGCCGGGCCTCGTCGAGCAGGAACGCCGCCGCGCCGGTGAGCGTCTCGGTGAAGTGCCGCGGTGTCGCGTAGGTGGGCGGCAGGAAGTAGCGCGTGTCGTTGTGGACCTTCGAGTACGGCACGACGAGCCACGGGGCACCGTCGACGTCGGTCCAGTAGGGCAGCTCGTCGTTGACCGAGTCGCTGTCGTAGCTCAGGTCGGGATGCGCGGCGGCGAGCCGGCGGGTGCGCACCGAGGGGAACGACCGCACGTACCAGCCGCGCACGGGCCGCCCGACCAGCTCGGGCAGCACCCGCATCGCGTGCTCGAGGTCCTCGCGCTCCTCGTCCTCGCTCATCTGCGTCACCTCGGCCCACCGGTACCCGTGGCCGAGGACGTCGTGGTCGCTGTCGCGCAGCCACGCTGCGAACGGCGGGTTGCGCTCCAGCGCCCGCGCGCAGACGCCGAACGTCACGGGGACACCGAACCGCTCGACCAGCCGGACGAGACGCCAGATGCCCACCCGGGAGCCGAACTCGTAGTGCCCCTCGGTCCCGAGGTCGCGGATCGACGGGTCGATCGGCAGCGCGTACTCGCCCCAGCTGTCGTTGCCCTCGCCGTCGGGCCACGCCGCCTCGGCGCCCTCCTCGACGTTCACGACGACGTTGACCGCCACCAGCGACCCGTCGGGCCACCGCTGCAGGGGCACCTCGCGGGCACGCCCGACGAGGTCGCGCTCCCCCACTAGCCCGTGGCGCCGGCGCGGCGGGCGACGTCCATGACGTACTCGCCGTAGCGGGACTTGGCCTGGGCCCGCCCGAGCTCCAGGGTCTGGTCGGGGGTGATCCACCCCTCGCGCAGGGCGATCTCCTCGAGACAGGCGATGCGCACGCCCTGGCGGTGCTCGAGCACCGAGATGTACTGGCCGGCCTCGATCAGCGAGTCGTGGGTGCCGGTGTCGAGCCAGGCGAAGCCGCGGCCCAGGTCGATCAGGCGAGCCTGGTCGCGGTGCATGTAGGCGAGGTTGAGGTCGGTGATCTCGAGCTCGCCGCGCGCCGAGGGCGTGAGCTGCGAGGCCAGGGAGACCACGTCGTTGTCGTAGAGGTAGAGCCCGGTGATCGCCCGGTTCGACCGCGGCTGCGCGGGCTTCTCCTCGATGGAGACCAGCCGGCCCGAGTCGTCGGCCTCGCCGACGCCGTAGCGCTCGGGGTCGACGACCGGGTAGCCGAACAGGGTGGCGCCCTTGTCGGCCTCCACCTGCGCGACCGCGCGTTGCAGGATCGTCGAGAAGCCCTGGCCGTGGAAGATGTTGTCGCCCAGGACCAGCGCGGCGGAGTCGCCGCCGACGTGGTCGGCGCCGATGAGGAACGCCTCGGCCAGGCCGTTGGGCTCGGCCTGCTCGGCGAAGCTGAACCGGACGCCGAGCTCGGAGCCGTCGCCGAGCAGGCGCTCGAAGGCGGGCAGGTCGACCGGGGTGGAGATGATCAGGATGTCCCGGATGCCGGCGATCATGAGCACCGAGATCGGGTAGTAGATCATCGGCTTGTCGTAGACCGGCAGCAGCTGTTTCGAGACCGCCCGGGTCACCGGGTGCAGTCGGGTGCCGCTGCCCCCCGCGAGCACGATTCCCTTCACCGTTCGTCCCAGCCCTCCGTCGGTGACAGTCGCGGCGGACTCTAGACGGCGGACACGGGGGTCACTCCTTCGAGTGGTGCGGTCAAGAGGCGATAACGATCCGATTGCCGTCACCGACACACGGGGCAGAGCGGACCGCACCGGCGGCGCTCGGACAACCACTCCACACCTGCCCGGGGGACACCTGTGTCTGCACACCGCCGCACTCGCCGTTCCCGCCCCGTCATGGCCCCCGCGGCGTTCGCCGGGATCGCGCTCGCCGCGCTCGCCGCGTCCCCGGGCACCACGGTGGCCGCGACGACGCCGCTGCCGGCGGCCCCCGCGGTGGTCGACGTCGTGCCCGCGGGCACGCCGAGCGCGGCCGACGACGTCCTCTGGTACGGCCTGCTCTCGGGCGCGGCGCTCGCCGGCGCGGCCGGGGCCACCCAGTTCGTCGGGCGGCCCCGCCGGGTCTGACGGATCGCGGGTGGCTCCCCGGGCGGCGCGGACCCGGGGAACCACCGCGCGGTCGTCAGGCGGGGAACGGGATCAGGGCCTCGCGGTGGTGCAGCGGGTAGGGGTCGGGCCCCGCCAGGCGGGCACGGGCCGCGAGGAGCTCCTGGTACTGGGTCCGCGGGTCGACGATGCCGTACTCGGCGCGCGCCTCCTCCGGCTCGCGCACCACCGGCCGCACCGGCGGGATGCCCCGCATCACAGGCTCCAGGATCGGGGCCGTCCGCGGGCTCGCCAGCCGCAGCGCCCACACCTGCAGCCACGTGCTCGCGGCGATGAGGCGCACGAAGGGCCGCGCCGTGGCGATGGCGATCCGGTCGGTGAGCCCGGACTGCGTGGTGGCGCCGAGCTTGCGCATCCAGCGGGGCATCGTCGCGATGATCGCCCGTCGGGTCACGGCGTTGAACAGGATCCGCACGGGGGCGGGGACCCCGTCGGGCAGGACGATCGAGTTCGCGTCGAGCAGGAAGTCCATCATGTCCTGGGCGACCTCGGAGCCGACCAGCCGCGGCCGGTAGGCGGCGAAGTAGGCCCGGATGCCCTCGCGGCTGCGCGGCACGTCGGCCGGGTCGATCGTCTGGAACTCCGCGGCCAGGGCGCACTCCTCCCAGTAGCGCGCCTCCTCCTCGGGCTCGAGCTTCCCGGGGCCGAACACCTCGTAGGTGTAGAGGATCGAGTGCCACGCGGTGAGGTGGATCCACAGCTGGGAGGCCGGGTCGTTCGCGTCGTAGCGCCCGCCGGTGACGGGGTCGAGGCCGATCGCCCGGGAGTGGATCTTCATGAGGGTGTCCGAGGCCCGCAGGACCGACTCGGCGTCGCCGAACTTCACCGTCGCGAAGTACTGCATCGTCCGGTCGTAGCGCAGCTTCGGGCGCTGCTTGACCTGCCCGGACTGGTCGACCGAGGCGACGAGGTGGGGGTCGAGCTCCTCGATGACGACCGCCCGCAGGAAGCCCAGCACGAGCGAGGTGGGATAACTCCACACCCGCCACGTGACCGAGTCGGGACCGAAGAACCCGTAGTCCTGATGCCTGCGAACGCCCACAGAGAGCCACCTCCGGTCGCGGATTTTTATGTGCGACTCACGGTAACGCGATACGTCGTGTAACGGCTACCCCCGGTAAGAGGTACATCGCGTCCACGGACGAGCTGCAGGTCAGCGGTTCAGCAGGAGGTCGACGACGGCGACGGAGCCGATCACGACGATGAGGACGCGCAGCAGGGTGGGGGAGAGTCGCCGCCCGATGCGTGCCCCGAGGAGCCCGCCGGCGGTCGACGAGACCGCGAGGATGCCGACCACCCGCCAGTCGACCGGCGCGACGACCGCGTAGATCGCCCCCGCGACGATGTTGACGATCGCGGACAGCACGTTCTTGAAGGCGTTGAGGCGCTGCAGCGGGTCCTCGAGCAGGAGGCCCATGACGCCGACGAGCATGATCCCCTGCGCGGCGGTGAAGTAGCCGCCGTAGATCCCCACCAGGAGGACGAGCGGGTAGAGCAGCCAGGGCCGTCCCGACGGGGCCGCGTCCCGCGTCCTCAGCCGCCGGGTCAGCAGCGGCTGGACCGCCACGAGGACGACCGAGAGCGCCACCAGCACCGGGACGATCGTCTCGAAGGCGTCGGCCGGCAGGGAGAGCAGCAGCACCGTCCCGCCGATCGCGCCCACGAAGGACGCGATCCCGTAGCGGACGAGGCGCCGACGCTGGCCGACCAGCTCGTGGCGGTACCCGACCGCCCCGGTGACCGAGCCGGTGATCAGCCCGATCGCGTTGGAGGTCGTCGCCGTCACCGGCGGGAAGCCGAGCGCGACGAGGACCGGGAAGGTCACCAGCGTCCCGGACCCGACGACCGTGTTGATCGTGCCCGCCCAGAGCCCGGCGACGGCGATGAGGACGATCTCCCACCAGGCCACGGCGGGACCCTACGGTCAGCGGTAGTTGGTGAACTGCAGCGCGATCTCGAAGTCGTTGCCCTTGAGCAGGGAGATGACGGCCTGCAGGTCGTCCTTCTTCTTGCCGGTGACCCGCAGCTGGTCGTCCTGGAGCTGGGCCTGGATGCCCTTGGGGCCCTCGTCGCGGATGAGCTTGGAGATCTCCTTGCCCTTCTCCTTGGAGATCCCCTGCACCAGGGTCCCGGTGACCTTGTAGGTCTTGCCGGAGACCGCCGGCTCGCCGACCTCGAAGGCCTTCAGCGAGATGTCGCGGCGGATCAGCTTCTCCTTGAAGACGTCGATCGCCGCGGTGCAGCGCTCCTCGGTCTCCGAGGTGATGGTGATCGCCTCCTCCCCGGCCCAGGCGATCGAGGTGCCGGTGCCGCGGAAGTCGTAGCGCTGGGCGAGCTCCTTGGCGGCCTGGTTGAGGGCGTTGTCGACCTCCTGGCGGTCGACCTTGCTGACGACGTCGAACGACGGGTTGGCCACGGATCTCCTCCTCGAGCGGGCTGCCTGCCGTGTCCGGTCTACACCCACCCCCGGGTGCGCCCCGGCGGGACACCGGCTTGTATATTTTCTCCTCGCCGTCCTCGACGGTGACATCCCGGCGGGTTGCCCGAGCGGCCAATGGGAGCGGACTGTAAATCCGTCGCGAAAGCTTCGAAGGTTCGAATCCTTCACCCGCCACAGCACGACCCACCACGGCCCGTCGTCCCCGGAATCTCCGGGGAGGCGGGCCGTCGTCATGCGCACCGGAACGTCGCCGAGAAGGCGCGCGCTCGTGACACCGCGTGGCCGATAACTCTTGTAATGTCCGCCTCGTCGGTCGTGCCCCCCGCGGCCGGCCCGGCCCCGGGAGCACACCCCCCAGTGTTCCCGGGGCCACCCCGGCGTGCAGCGCACCTACACGGCGTCGCGGCCCATCTCGCCGGTCCGCACGCGCAGCACCGCGTCCACGGCGCGCACCGTGAGCTGGCCGTCGGAGCCCGCGAGGTTGGCGCGGATCTGCTCGACGAGGCGTTCGACGAGGTCGTCGTCGACCACCGTCTCGATCCGCAGCCGCGGCACCAGGTCGATCGGCACCCGCACGCCCTTGCGCACCACGTAGTGCCCGGGCTCGACGGCGTTGACCTCGGAGATCGTCATCCCGAGCACGGCGTGCCGCTCGCAGGCGCGGCGGACGTCGTCGAGCGCGTGTGGCCTGACCAGCGCCGTCACCAGCTTCACGCCCGGTCCCCCTCCGCCCCGAGGCCCCGGCGGGCCGTCGAGGGCCCCACGCTAGGCGCCCGACGACGGCCCTGCGAGGCTCGGCGGCGTGTCCGGTCAGACCGTCCTCGTCCTCGGTGGCCGCAGCGAGATCGGCGTCGCGCTGGCCCGTCGCCTCGTCGCCGACGGGCGGGCCGCCACGGTGGTGCTCGCCGCGCGCCGGTCGCACGACCTCGCCGCCGAGACCGCGGCCCTCGGCGCCACCCGGGTGGCGACCGTCGAGTTCGACGCCGACGACGTCGCCGGCCACGCGGCGGTCCTCGACGAGGTGGAGCGCGCGCACGGCGTGCCCGACGTCGTCGTCGTGGCGTTCGGCGTCCTCGGCGACCAGGCGCGGGCGGAGACCGATGCCGAGCACGCGGTCGCCGTGGTCCACACCGACTACGCCGCGCAGGTCGGGGTGCTCACCCGGGTCGCGACGAGGATGCGTGCCCGCGGGTCGGGGGAGATCGTCGTGTTCTCCTCGATCGCGGGCTGGCGCGTGCGGCGCGCCAACTACGTCTACGGCTCGGCGAAGGCCGGCCTCGACGGGTTCGCCTCCGGCCTGGCCGACGCGCTGCGCGGGTCCGGGGTGCACCTGACGCTGGTGCGGCCCGGGTTCGTCGTCGGCCGGATGACGGCCGACTCCGGCCTCTCCCCGGCGCCGCTGTCCTCGACCCCGACCCAGGTGGCCGACGCGGTCGCGGACGGGCTCGCCCGGGGTCGCGACGTGGTGTGGGTGCCGGCGACGCTGCGGCTGCTCGCGCTGGTGATGCGGGTGCTGCCGGGCCCGGTGTGGCGGCGGATGCCGCGGTAGGGCCCGGGCGAGCGTGGCGGCTCCCTGACGTCCGGTGTCAGCGATGTGCCGCCGCTGACACGCGGGCCCCGGGCGAGCGTGGCGCATCCCTGACGTCGGGGTCAGCGATGTGCCACCGCTGCCACGGGGCCCGACCCCGTCAGGACCGGTGCGTGATCCGGTCCGAGGCGCCCGGGGCGAGGTGGAAGCCCTTCGTCGGGACGTCGCCGAGGGCCTCGTCGATCGCGGTGAGGGTGTCGGGCGTGAGCTCGATCCCGGCCGCCTTCGCGTTCGCGTGCACCTGCTCGGGTCGCGAGGCGCCGATGATCGCCGAGGCGAGCTCGGGACGGCGCAGCACCCAGGCCAGGGCGAGCTCGGGCATGGTGAGGCCCGCGCCCTCGGCGACTGGGCGCAGGCGCTGGACGGCCTCGAGGGTGCGGTCGGTCAGCTTCTGCTTGATGAAGCCGTTCATCTCGTCGGACGCGGCGCGCGAGTCGACCGGGACCGCCTCGCCCGGGAGGTACTTCCCGGTGAGCACGCCCTCGGCCAGCGGCGACCAGACGATCTGGGAGATGTCGTGCTCGCGGCACACGTCGAACACGCCGTCCTCGGGCGACTGCCAGAGCATCGAGTACTGCGGCTGGGACGACACGAACGTCACGTCCGACGGCGCGGCCTCGAGGCCGGCCCGGATCTGGTTGGGCGTCCACTCGCTGAACCCGAGGTAGCGCGCCTTGCCCGCGCGGACCACCTCGGCGAGCGCCTCCATCGTGTCCTCGATCGGCACGCGGGCGTCGAAGCGGTGGCACTGGTAGAGGTCGACGTGGTCGGTCCGCAGCCGCTGCAGCGACGCGTCGATCTGCTTCGCGATCTGGTCGGGCGACAGTCCGGAGTCGGTGTCCGACATCGGGAAGTAGACCTTGGTGGCGAGGACGTACTCGTCGCGGCGGTAGTCGGCGAGGATCTCGCCCCAGGCGGTCTCGGACGCGCCGCGGCCGTAGACGTTCGCGGTGTCGAAGAAGGTGATGCCGGCCTCGAAGGCGGCGCGGGTGCAGGCGGCCGTCGCGTCCGCCTCCACTCCTCCGGAGTAGGTCAGCCAGGAACCGAGGGAGATCTCGGACACCTGCAGGTCGGATGAGCCCAGCTTGCGGAATCGCACACGCCCGACGGTACGGTCCGACGCCGCCCGGGGCTGACCGGCGACGCCATGCTGCCATTGGACGGACGCGACGACCCGTTCGTCGCAGTCGGGCGGCCGCTGACCTCAACGTTCTGATACATGGGTGTGAACTCTGTCCTCCTGCCCTGGGAGAGGGACGTCTCGTCCGTCAGGATGGGGCGGTCCACGGCGGACGGTGACCACCCCGCCGACCACCCACTCGTCCGGAGGCTCCGAGGCGTGACCCTGTTGACCGCTCCGCTCCGCCCGTTGGCCGACGTCCTCGACCTCACCTCCGAGGCCGTCGTGGCCCTGGGCACCCTCTCCGTCGGCGCGCTGAGCCTGCTGCTCGCCTCCGACGACCGCGGCGACTACCCGCCGCTGCACTCCGTCGAGCGCCCCCGCACCTGAGTCCGCGCGAGCGACCCACCGCCGCCCGCCCCGCGACCGCACCGGTCGCCGGGCGGGCGTCGTCGTCTCAGTCCCGCCCGCGGGTGCGGGTGGCCCGCTTCGGGGCCGGCTTCGGGCGCCGGCCGCCGGTGCGCCGTCCCGACGATGCCGTTCCCGACGATGCCGCGGGCGCGTCCGGGGCGGGCGTGCCGCCCTCGTAGGACGGGAGCGACCGACGGGCGGACCGCCGGGGACGCCGGGACGGGCGCGAGTCGTCGTCGAGCCCGGACGGCGGGTCCCAGCGGTCGAGGAACGCGCAGAGCACCGGCCAGAGGCGGTCGCGCGACGCCCGGCCGCAGACCACCCCGAGGTGCCCGCCGGGCGCGGTGGTCAGCTGGGCGTCGGCCGACGACAGCACCGTCGACCCGGCCCGCACGGCCCGCGGCGGCACCACCACGTCGTCCTCGCCGGCCACGAGCAGCACCGGGCGCTCCAGGTTGCCGAGGTCGACCGACCGCCCGCCCACGCGGATGCGGCCGTGGGCGAGGTCGCTGCCCTCGAGCATCGCGTGGAACGAGGCGCCGACCAGCTCGGCCTGCTCCCCGATGAGGGCCCGGAGGTCGTCCACGGCCTCGAGCTGGGCGAGGAAGTCCCGGTCGGCGAGGTGCGAGACCACCGTGAGCGGCGCGGTCAGCAGCGCCCCGACCGAGCCCGCCGACAGGAACGGCGGCACCCCGGGCGGCGTCGGCAGCAGGCCCAGCAGCGTCTGCACGGTGGCGAGGACCGGCCCGCCGGCCGCGAGGGCGAGGGGCCGCATCGGCGCGCGCTCGGGCACGTGGTCGAGGGAGAACGGCGTGGCGAGCGCGGTGATCGAGGCGATCGGCAGCCCGGGGTCGTCCGCGGCGGTCAGCAGGGCGGCGAGCCCGCCGATCGACCAGCCCACGACGTGCACGGGGGCGCCGTCGTGATGGTCGGAGACCGTGCGCACCACGTGCGGGAGGATGTCGTCGACCCAGCGGGTGAGGTCGGCGGGCGACGCCGGCATCGGCGGCCCGTGGCCCACCAGGTCCTCGTCGTCGACCTGGTGCACGTGGCGGCCCTCGCCCACCAGGTGCTCGACGAGGCTGCAGCCCCGGCGCAGGTCGAACGCCACCCCGCACGCCCCGAGCGGTGACACGAGCAGCACCGGGGCGCCCCGGAGCCGGGAGGTCGGGTGCACCGCGTAGCGGTAGGTGCTCACCTGGCCGGCCCGGGCGAGACCGTGCGCGCGCCCGAGATCCCAGGCGGAGGCGTCGTCGGGCCCGGTGTCGATCGCGACGCGGGGCATCCGGCGCAGGTCGGCCAGGGGACCCTCGATCACGCGGTCGCGGACGTTGGTGAGCGCCCGCGCGACCGTGCCCGGAGTGATCATCGTCAGTGTCCCCTCGCCGCCGGTCGGGTGGATCGTGCCATCGACCGCCCGGGTCATGCCTGGTGGAGGACCCCGGAGGAGCGCAGCTTCTCCACCCGGTCGGCGTCGAGTCCCCACGCGGAGAGCGCCTCGACGGTGTGCTGGCCGGGGACCGGCGGCGTCGTCGGGGCCGCGCTGGGCGTGCGGTCGAACCGCGGCGCGGGGGCGGGCTGGCGGACCCCGAAGGCCTCGACGATCGTGCCGCGGGCCGCGATGTGCGGGTGCTCCGCGGCCTCCTCCATCTCCAGCACGGCCGCGACGCACGCCTCGGTGGACTCGAGGTCGGCGGCCCACTCGTCGCGGGTGCGCGTCGCGAACACCTCGCCGAGCCGCGTGGTGAACTCCGGCCAGCGCCGCATGTCCCACTGGTTCGTCGCGATGTCCTCGCCCTCGAGCCCGATCCCGGTCATGAGCGCGGCGTAGAACTGCGGCTCGATCGCGCCGACGGCCACGTAGTTGCCGTCCGAGCAGCGGTAGGTCTCGTAGAACGGGGCGCCGCCGTCGAGCAGGTTGCGCCCGCGCGGGTTCGGCCACATCCCCTGCGCGCGCATGCCGTAGACCATCGCCATCTGCAGGGCGCCGCCGTCGACGATCGCCGCGTCGACCACCTGGCCGCGCCCGCTCGTCGCGCGCTCCACCAGGGCGCCCAGCACCCCGACGACGAGCAGCATGCCGCCGCCGCCGAAGTCGCCGACCACGTTGATCGGGATGGCGGGCGACCCGTCCGGACCCTCCATGTGCCCGACGACGCCCGCCGTGGCCAGGTAGGTGAGGTCGTGCCCGGCGCGCTGCGACTGGGGGCCGTCCTGGCCCCAGCCGGTCATCCGGCCGAACACCAGGCGCGGGTTCCGCTCGTGGCAGACGTCCGGGCCGAACCCGAGGCGCTCGGCCACCCCGGGGCGGAAGCCCTCGAGCAGCACGTCGGCCTCGGCGACGAGGTCGAGCAGCACCTCGACCGCCTCGGGCGACTTCAGGTCGAGCGCCACCGAGCGCCGGCTGCGGTTCAGCACGTCCTTCGACGGGTCGCCCAGCTGCAGACCGCCCTGCTTCGACCGGTCGATGCGCAGCACGTCGGCCCCGAGGTCGGCGAGCACCATCGCCGCGAACGGGCCCGGCCCGATCCCGGCCACCTCGAGCACCTTGACGCCGTCCAGCACACCCATGCGATCCGCTCCCAACCCGTCACGATCCGTCGTCGGGAACCCTAATTGACAGTCAGCCCTGACCGGAAGTACGACCCCGGAAACGAGCGAACGGCACCCTCGCTGCCGTAGAAGCAGCGAGAGTGCCGTTCGCTTCGGTCAGGAGCGCGCGATCAGATCGAGTCGCGCAGGTTCTGACCGTTCTCGGCCTTCTCGACGAGCGAGGCCGGCGGGTTGAACCGGTCGCCGTAGGCCTTGGCGAGGATGCGGGCCCGCTCGACGAAGCCGGACAGGCCGCCCGGGTAGCCGTCGATGTACTGGGCGACGCCGCCGGTCCAGGCCGGGAAGCCGATGCCCATGATCGAGCCGATGTTGGCGTCGGCGATGGTGTGCAGCACGCCCTCGTCGAAGCACTTCACGGTCTCGAGCGCCTCGGCGAAGAGCATCCGCTCCTTCATGTCCTCGAACGGCAGGCCGTCCGAGTCCGTGGCGCCGTGCCACTCGTCCTGCAGGCCCGGCCAGAGCTTCGTGCGCTTGCCGGACTCGTCGTACTCGTAGAACCCGGCGCCCGACGAGCGGCCCTTGCGGCCGAGCTCGACCATCCGGTCGACGATCGGCTCCGACGGGTGCTCGTCCCAGACCCCGCCCGCGGCCTCGACGCCCTTGCGGGTCTCCTGGCGGATCTTCTGCGGCAGCGTGAGCGTCAGCTCGTCCATCAGCTGCAGCGGCGGCGCGGGGTAGCCCGCCTGCGAGCCGGCCTGCTCGATGGCCGCCGGCGACGCGCCCTCGCCCAGCATGGCGATGGCCTCGTTGAGGAACGTCCCGATGACGCGGCTGGTGAAGAACCCGCGGGAGTCCGACACGACGATCGGGGTCTTGCGGATCTGCAGCGCGATGTCGACGGCCTTCGCCAGCGTGGCGTCGGAGGTCTTCTCGCCGCGGATGATCTCCAGGAGCGGCATCTTGTCGACCGGCGAGAAGAAGTGCAGCCCGACGAAGTCCTCGGGCCGCTCGACGCCGGTCGCGAGGTCGGTGATGGGCAGCGTCGAGGTGTTCGAACCGAGCACCGCGTCGGGCGCGAGGTACGGCATGATCTCGGCGAAGACCTGCTTCTTCAGGTCCGGGCTCTCGAACACGGCCTCGATGACGAGGTCGGCGTCCTGCGCGTGGGACGGGTCGTCGGTCGGGGTGATCCGGGCGAGGACCTCGTCGGCCTTCTCCTGGGTCGACTTCCCGCGGGAGACGGCCTTCGTCAGGATCTTCTGCGAGTAGGCGCGGCCCTTCTCGGCGTTCTCCTGCGAGACGTCCTTGAGGACGACCTCGAGGCCCGCCATGGCGCACGAGTACGCGATGCCCGCACCCATCATCCCGGCGCCGAGCACCACGACCTTGCGGGCGGTGTGCTTCTCGTACCCGTCGGGGCGCGACCCGCCCTTGTTGATCTTCTGCAGGTCGAAGAAGAACGCGTTGATCATGTTCGTCGAGACCTGGCCGACGACGAGGTCGGCGAAGTAGCGCGACTCGATCTTCGCGGCGTTGTCGATGTCGACCTGCGAGCCCTCGACGGCCGCGCACATGATGTTGTACGGCGCGGGCATCGGGGCGTTCTTGAGCTGCTTGCGCAGGTTGGCCGGGAAGGCCGGCAGGTTCGCCGCGAACTTCGGCACCGACGGCGTGCCGCCGGGGATCTTGTAACCCTTGACGTCCCAGGGCTGGACGGCCTCGGGGTTGTCCTTGATCCACTGCTTGGCGTTGCCGACGAGCTCCTCGGGCGAGTCGACGACCTCGTCGACGAGCTTCGCCTCGAGCGCGGCACGCGGGTTGCGCTGCTGGCCCTGGAGCAGGACCTGCAGGAGCGCGTCGGCGATGCCGAGCAGGCGCACGGTGCGCACCACGCCGCCGCCGCCGGGCAGCAGGCCGAGGGTGACCTCGGGGAGGCCGATCTTCGAGCCCTTGACGTCGAGGGCGATGCGGCGGTGGGTGGCGAGCGCGATCTCGAGGCCGCCGCCGAGCGCGGCGCCGTTGATCGCGGCCACGACCGGCCGGCCGAGGGTCTCCAGGCGGCGCAGCGCCCCCTTGATGTTCTGCGACTGGTCGTAGATCTTCTGGGCCTCGGACGCGCCGTAGTTGCGCAGGTCCTCGAGGTTGCCGCCGGCGAAGAAGGTCTTCTTCGCGCTGGTGAGCACCACGCCGGTGATCGAGTCCTTCTCGGCCTCGAGCCGGTCGAGGGTCGCCTCGAAGTCGGTGCCGAACCGGGCGTTCATGGTGTTGGCCGAGGCGTCGGGGTCGTCCATCGTCAGCGTGACGATGCCGTCGCCGTCCTGCTCCCACCGGAACATGTTGTCGCTCAAGTACTCGTCCTTCCTCAGTGGTTCCGGGGGATCACACGCGCTCGATGATGGTGGCGACGCCCATGCCGCCACCGATGCACAGCGTGACGAGGGCGCGGCGCAGGTCGCGGCGCTCCAGCTCGTCGACCATCGTGCCCATGATCATCGCGCCGGTGGCGCCGAGCGGGTGGCCCAGCGCGATGGCGCCGCCCATGACGTTGGTGCGCTCGTGCGGGAAGCCCAGGTCCTTCATGAGCTTCATCGGCACGGCGGCGAACGCCTCGTTGATCTCGAGCAGGTCGATGTCGTCGACCGTCAGGCCGGCCTTCGCGAGCACCTTCTGGCAGGCCGGCGTCGGGCCGGTCAGCATGATCGTCGGGTCGGCGCCGGAGACGGCGGTCGCGACGACGCGGGCGCGCGGGGTGAGGCCGTTCTTCTTCCCGGCGGCCTCGCTGCCGACCAGCACCAGGGCGGCGCCGTCGACGATGCCCGAGGAGTTGCCGCCGTGGTGCACGTGGTTGATCTGCTCGACCCAGTGGTACTTCTGCAGCGCCACGGCGTCGAAGCCGCCCATCTCGCCGATCCCGGCGAACGAGGGCTTGAGGCCGCCGAGGCCCTCGATCGTGGTCTCCCGCATGTGCTCGTCGTGGTCGAGGATCGTCAGGCCGTTGCGGTCCTTGACGGGCACGATCGAGCGGTCGAAGGCGCCGTCGGCCCAGGCCTTCGCGGCGCGGGTCTGCGACTCCACCGCGTAGGCGTCGACGTCCTCGCGGGAGAAGCCCTCGATCGTCGCGATGAGGTCGGCGCCGATCCCCTGGGGGGCGAAGCCGGTCGTGAAGTTGGTCTCCGGGTCCATGGCCCAGGGGCCGCCGTCGGAGGCCATCGGCACGCGGGACATCGACTCGACGCCGCCGCCGATGATGAGGTCCTCCCAGCCGGAGGCGACCCGCTGCGCGGACTGGTTCACGGCCTCGAGGCCGGAGGCGCAGAAGCGGTTGAGCTGCACGCCGCCGGTGGTGTCGGGGTAGCCCGCCGCGATGGTGGCGGTCTTGGCGATGTCGCCGCCCTGGTCGCCCACGGGGGAGACGCAGCCGAGGACGACGTCCTCGACGTTCGCCGGGTCGAGCTCCGGGTTGCGCCTGCGCAGCTCGTCGAGCAGGCCGACGACCAGCGACACCGGCTTCACCGAGTGCAGCGAACCGTTCGGCTTGCCCCGCCCGCGCGGGGTGCGGATGGCGTCGTAGATGTATGCCTCGGTCACGGGTGGGAGTCCCTTCGGTACGGCTACTCGGTACTGCTGAGCGCGGCGGACCGCCCGGCGCTCCTGACAGTCATGATGGACTGTTTCTGGCACGTGTCAACGGGTCGGGGCGTGACGTTACCGGCCAGTAGGAGCCCGGCGGACGGTCGGCGGGCCCGGCGCGCCGCAGGAACGGTCAACGTTGACCGCTAGGTGTCCGGTCGGCGACGATCGGGCGCTGCGACCAGCCGACGGGGAGGAGCCGCACCCGCATGACCGCCGGAGACCGGGCGACCGCCGCGCCCCGCACGGAGCGCGAGCCCGCCCCCGCGCGCCGCTCGCGGGAACAGCGCACGTCGGACAGCCGCCTGCGCATCCTCGACGCCGCGGTCGCCTGCCTCGTGGAGTCGGGCTACGCCGGCACCACCACCCTGACGATCCAGGCGCGCGCCGGAGTCTCCCGCGGCCGCCTGCTCCACCACTTCCCGTCGAAGGAGACGCTGCTCGTCGCGGCGGCCCAGCACCTGGCCGCCACCCGGTTCGCGAGCGACGGGCTCGCGGCGGCCGAGCTGCCCGACGACCCGGAGGACCGGATCGACCGGGTGGTCGAGGAGATGTGGACGACGTTCCAGCAGCCCTACTTCTGGGCCTCGGTGGAGCTGTGGACCGCGGCCCGCACCGACCCCGCGCTCGCGGCGGCGCTGCTGCCGGCCGAGCGCCGGCTCGGTGCGGCGATCCGCGGGACCGTCGACGCCGTTTTCGAGGCCCACGGCGACCACCCGAACTACCCGATGGTGCGCGAGATGCTGCTGACGTCCATGCGCGGCGTCGCGCTCACCTACGGCTTCGACCCGCGCGAGGCCGCCACCGATCCGCACGTCGCGCAGTGGAAGCAGCTGACGCGGACCCTGTTGACCTAGCGGTCCGTGCGTGTGTTTCCGTGCTGGGGCACGGAAACGCACGCACACACCGTCAGGTCAACGAGCGCCGGTACGCCTCCGGGGTCCGGCCGATCGCGGCGCGGAAGTCGCGGACGAGGTGCGCCTGGTCGGCGTAGCCCAGCGCGGCCGCCACGTCCGACCACACCACCTCCTCGCCGCCGCGCACCGCCTCGGCGGCCTCGAGCAGCCGGTAGCGCCGCAGTACCCACGTCGGCGAGACCCCGGCGTGGCGGGTGAACAGCCGTTGCAGCGAGCGCGCGCCGATCCCGGCGCGCGCCGCGAGGTCGTCGAGCCGGCGCACCGTGCGGTCGGTCTCGGCGATCCGGGCGACCGCCGCCACCTCCCGCGCCTGCGCGACCCGGGCGGGATCGGCCCTCGCGAGCGCGCCCTCGAGCGCGCCGGCGAGGACGACGACCCGCACCGCCTCCTCGGCGTCGGTCATCTCCCGCACGAGGTCGGTGCCGCACAGCCCGTCGACCACGTCGACGTTCACGGACCGCCCACGCAGCTCGGGGACGTCGACCAGGGCGCCGAACCCGCCGACGGTCGACTTCGCGCCGAGCGTCCATCCGTGGCCGGCGAGCTCGCGGTCGACGAGGTCGGTGTGGATCCCGTACAGTCGGGCCTCCGGCCCGGAGCGCCCGGTCCGGGCGTCGGGGGTGCCGACGGAGAGGTTCAGGGCCGGGTGCTGCAGCACCTCCTGGTGGTGGTTCGCGCCGGGCGGGAGGTCCCAGCGAACGGCCCAGAAGACGTCGACGACACCGTCGAGCGCGGGCGGCGGCGGGTAGCGCGCGAACGCGACCCGCTGCCGCAGCAGCCAGGGGTCGAGGATGCCGCGGCTGTCGCGGTCGACCTGGTCCGGCACGGGGCCATCATCCCCCGCCGGGTGTCGCGAATGTTCAAGCCCGACGACGGGACGCGGGCCCAGGCTGTGCTCCATGAGCGATACCCGGACCCACCTGCACGCCGTGCTCACCGACCTCGCGGACCTCGTCGGGACCGTCCACGACGACGAGTGGCGCGCACCGACCCCCTGCACCGAGTTCGACGTCTCCGCGCTGGTCGACCACGTCACCGGTTGGTCGACCACGTTCGCCGCCGGCTACGCCGACCCGGAGGGCCGGGCGCCGAGCGGGCCGACCCCCGTCGAGGGCGACCGGGACGCGGCGATCCGCGCGGCCGCCGACCGGCTCGACGCCGCGCTCGCCGGGGGAGCGGCGGCCCGACCGCTCTTCCTGGGTGAGGCCGCGATGCCCGGGAAGATGGCGCTGTCGATGATCCTCTGGGAGTACCAGGTGCACGGCTGGGACCTCGCCACCGCGCTCGGGCGCCCGTGGGACCCCGACGAGGAGGGGCTGAAGGCGTCCCTGGAGTTCGCGCCGATGCTGCTCACCGAGGACTACCAGGGCGAGGGGAAGATCTTTGCCCCGCGCGTCCCGGTCCCCGACAGCGCCCCGCCCATGGACCGGCTCGTCGCGATGTCGGGACGTGCGCCCCGGTGAGCGATGTGTGGGGCGTCGCGCCCACACATCGCGCCCGTGCTCGTCAGAGCAACGACTTCAGCGTCTCCAGCTGCGACTTCGTGGCCTCGTGCCCCGGGCGCAACGGCATGATGTTGAGCTGCGTGACCCCGGCGTCGGCGAACTGCTTGATCTGAGCGCGGACCTCGTCCTCGCTGCCGACCAGGGAGACGGCGTGGGCGAGCTCGTCGGGGACCACCGCGGCGGCCTCGTCCTTCTTCCCCGCGAGGTAGAGGTTCTGGATCTCCTCCGCCTCGTCGTGGTAGCCGTAGCGCTGCATCAGCTGGTTGTAGAAGTTCTGGTCCTTCGAGCCCATGCCGCCGACGTAGAGCGCCATCGTGGGCTTCACGTGCTGCAGCAGCTCGCCCGCGCCGTCGCCGACCGCGAAGCCGACCGCCGTCGAGATGCCCAGCGGCCCGAGCTCCGGCGCGCGCTTGGCCTTCCCGGCCTCCAGCGACTCGCCCCACACCTCGTGCGCCTTGCCGGGGTGGAAGAACAGCGGCTCCCACACCTGCACGAGCTCGGCCGCGAGCTGCACGTTCTTCGGCCCGAGGGCGGCGAGGAGCACCGGGATGTCCTCGCGCACCGGGTGGTTGATCAGCTTGAGCGGCTTGCCCAGGCCCGTGCCCTGGTCGGCGGGCAGCGGCACCTGGTAGTAGCGGCCCTCGTACTGGACCTTCTCGCGGCGCCAGACCTGCCGGCAGATGTTGACGATCTCGCGGGTGCGGCCCAGCGGGGCGTCGTACTTGATCCCGTGGAAGCCCTCGATGACCTGCGGGCCGCTCGCGCCGATGCCGAGGGTGAACCGGCCGTCGGAGACGTAGTCGAGCCCGGCCGCGGTCATCGCCGTGAGGGACGGCGTGCGCGTGTAGATCTGGACGATCCCGCTCGCCAGCTCGAGGTTCTCGGTGCGGGCGGCGATGTAGCCGAGCTGGCTCACCGCGTCGAACGTGTACGCCTCGCGCACCGCCACGGCGTCCAGGCCGGCCTGCTCCAGCTCGACGAGCTGGTCGACGGTCTCGCGGAACCCCTCGCCGCTGTAGGCGAGGCTCATCCCGATCTTCACTGTGCTGTCCCTCCAAGGTGTCGCTGAGCCGACGCTCGTGCCTCGCGTCGGCTCAGCCGGCATCGTCGGGTCCTGTGGTCGTGACGGTCAGAGCTGACCGTTCAGGCGAGGACGATCCGCCCGATGATCTCCTTCATGATCTCGGTGGTGCCGCCGTAGATCGTCTGGATCCGGTTGTCGAGGAACGCCTTGGCCACCGGGTACTCCTTCATGTAGCCGTAGCCGCCGTGCAGCTGGAGGCACTGGTCGATGACCTCCTTGGCGGTCTCCGACGCCCAGTACTTCGCCATCGACGCCTCGGCCGGCCCGAGCTTCTTCTCGTTCAGCTCGGTGATGCAGCGGTCGACGAACGCCCGGGTCACCGCGAGCTTCGTCGTCATCTCGGCGATCTTGAAGCGGGTGTTCTGCAGCGAGGCGATCGGCCGGCCGAAGGCCTTGCGGTCCTTGACGTAGGTGATCGTGTCCTCGAGGACCTTCTCCGCGCCGGCCGTCGAGGCGATGGCGATGGAGAGGCGCTCGCGGGGCAGGTTCTGCATCAGGTAGATGAAGCCCTGGCCCTCCTCGCCGATCAGGTTGCTGGCGGGCACCCGGCAGTCGGTGAACGAGAGCTCGGCGGTGTCCTGCGCGGACATGCCGATCTTCTCCAGGTGGCGGCCGCGCTCGAAGCCGGGCGAGTCACGCTCGACGGCGATCAGCGAGAAGCCCTTCGACCCGGCGTCGGGGTCGGTCTTGCAGACCACGAGCACCAGGTCGCTCAGGATGCCGTTGGTGATGAAGGTCTTCGAGCCGTTGATGACCCACTCGTCGCCGTCGCGGACGGCCTTCGTCTGGATGCCCTGCAGGTCGGAGCCGGTGCCGGGCTCCGTCATGGCGATGGCGGTGATCATCTCGCCGGAGCAGAACCGGGGGAGCCAGCGCTCCTTCTGCTCCTCGGTGGTGAGCTCCTTGAGGTAGGGCGTCACCACGTCGTTGGCCAGCGGGAAGCCGAGCCCGGAGAAGCCGCCGCGGGCGATCTCCTCGGAGAGGATCCAGAGGAACGTCAGGTCGTCCGACCCGCCGCCGCCGAAGCGCTCCTCCACGTCGAGGCCCAGCAGGCCCGTCTTGCCGGCCGACAGCCACACCTCGCGGCTGACGTGGCCCTGCTTCTCCCACTCGGCGTGGTACGGCGCGACCTCCTTCTCCAGGAAGTCGCGCACCATCTCCCGGAAGGCGTGGTGTTCGTCGGTGAAGATCGTGCGGTCCACTCCGGGACTCCTCTCGCCGGTACCGGGTCCTGCCACCTCAGCGTCCCCGGACCGACCGGTAACGGTCAACCCTGACTCTTCCGTGTCCCCGGCCGGTGCCGCTAGCGTCGCGCCTCGCGGTGTGTCGGCAGTCACCGATCGCCCGATCTGTCCGATCCCCAGGAGGACCCGTGTCCGCTCCGTTCCGGCTCACCGACGTCGTCCGGGACCACGCCCGCGACCACGGCGACCGCGTCGCCCTCACCGCGGGCAAGCAGACGATGACCTACACCGAGCTCGAGGACCGGTCCGCACGCGTCGCCGGCGGCCTGCGCGACCTCGGGATCGGCGAGGGCGGCCGCGTCGTCTGGATCGGGAAGAACGCGACGCCCTTCTTCGAGCTGCTCTTCGGCGCCGCCGCGATCCGCGCCGCCGTCGCGCCGCTGAACCTGCGCCTCACCCCGGCCGAGCTGATCGACCTCGTGCAGGACGCCGAGGCGGGCCTCGTCGTGCTCGGCCCCGAGTTCGCCGGGCTGCGGGAGAAGCTCTCCGACCGGACCGTCCTCGTCGTCGGGGAGGACTACGAGGGCTGGGTCGACGGCCTGTCCGAGCGCGTGGAGCCCTCGGCGGACACGGCCGACGACGACGCGGTCCTGCAGCTCTACACCTCGGGCACCACCGGGCGGGCCAAGGGCGTGCTGCTCTCCCACGGCAACTTCGCGGCGCTGCTCTCCGTCGGCGGGCACTGGGGGTTCGACGACGAGTCGGTCGGCCTGGTCGCGATGCCGCTGTTCCACATCGGCGGGTCGGGCTTCGCGCTGGTCTGCCTGTCGTTCGGGGCGCGCGTGGTGCTCGTCGCCGACATCGTCCCCGACCAGCTGCTCGAGACCATGGCCACCGAGCGGGTCTCCAACGCCTTCCTCGTCCCGGCCGTCCTGCAGATGCTGTGCGCCGTGCCCGGGGCGGCCGACCGCGACTGGTCCCGCCTGCGCGCCGTCGCCTACGGGGCCTCGCCGATCACCGGCGCGGTGCTCAACAAGGTGCTCTCGACGTTCCAGGCACCGCTCTTCCAGGTCTACGGCGCCACCGAGACCACCGGCGCGATCACCCAGCTCGACCCCGAGGACCACGACCCCGACGGCCCCCGCGCCCACCTCATGCGCTCCGCGGGCAAGGCCTACCCCTGGGTGGAGCTCAAGATCGTCGTGGACGAGCAGGAGGTCGGACCGAACGAGATCGGCGAGGTCTACATCCGCTCCTCGCAGGTGACCGCCGGCTACTGGCACCGCCCCGAGGAGACCGAGAAGGCGCTCACCTCCGACGGGTGGCTCAAGACCGGCGACGGCGGCTACCTCGACGAGGAGGGCTACCTGTTCCTCACCGACCGCATCAAGGACATGATCGTCACGGGCGCGGAGAACGTGTACCCGATCGAGGTCGAGAACGTGGTCGCCCAGCACCCGGCGGTCGCCGACGTCGCCGTGATCGGCGTTCCCGACGAGCGCTGGGGCGAGGCCGTGAAGGCCGTGGTCGTCGCGAACGAGGGCGAGACGATCGACCCCGACGAGCTGCTCGCGTGGACCAAGGAGCGGATCGCCGGCTTCAAGCGCCCTCGCTCGGTCGACGTCGTGGACGCCCTGCCGCGGAACGCGACGGGGAAGATTCTCAAGAAGGACCTCCGCGCCCAGTACGCGGAGAAGTCCTGACGTCGAGGTCCGCGCCACACCCGTCGTCGGGGCCGCACCGACGCAGGCAGGATCGGTCGCGCCCGACCGCCCCCGGAACGAGGAGCTCCGCGATGACCGCGACCACCGGAATGCAGAAGGGCGACCTCGCGGCCGCTCCGGCCGACACGCACGGAGCCATCTCGAAGAAGACCGTCGAGCTCGACGGCGTGAGCGTCACCGAGGTGACCTTCGGGGTGGGCGCGAAGTGGTCGAAGGACCTCAAGCCCGACGTCGGCACCAGCTCGTGCGAGTTGCCGCACGTGGCGCTCGTGCTCTCGGGGACCCTGCACGTGGTCATGGACGACGGGTCCGAGGACGACTTCGGACCGCACAGCGTGATGCTCCTGCCGCCGGGTCACGACGCCTGGAGCGTCGGCGACGAGCCGTGCACCTTCGTCGAGTTCTCCCGCGGCAACGACCTCTACGGCTGATCCCGTGAGCGGGGTCGTGGAGCGGTGGGCCCGGGACACCGCCCGGGCCGCGGTCGGGGTGGCCGGGGCGTTCGCGGGGATGAAGGCGATCGAGGTGCTCCGGCCGCCGGTGATCGCGGGTGACGCCACGGCGCCGGAGAACGACGTGGGCATGAGGGAGCTGCCGCGGGCCTACTTCTTCTCGGCGGGCGCGGTCGTCGCGGCCCCCGCGCTGGGCGGGCCGACGCTGCCGCGGGTGTGCGGCCCGCTCGGGCTCCTCCTCGAGGTCGCGAGCGTCGGGCTGCGGGTCTGGGCGATGCGGACGCTGCAGGGGCACTACGCCCACACGCTCCGGGTGGTCGACGACCAGCCCGTGATCCGTGACGGGCCCTACCGGTACGTGCGGCACCCGGGCTACCTGAGCGTGGTGCTGCTCTGGTTCGGCGCGGCCCTGAGCTCCCGGACCGTCGTCGCGCCGGCGCTGACGCTGACCGCCGTCGGCACGGCCTACCGGCACCGGATGGACGCCGAGGACGCGCTCCTGCGGCGGGAGCTCCCGGGGTACGCGGAGTACGCCGCGACCACGGGCCGCCTGGTGCCACGACCCGGGGGACGCTGACCGAGCCGCTCGGTGCGGAACCGCGTTCATCGGACACGGGCCCGCCGGGGTCGGTTCGTCGGGCGCCGAGCGGAGCGGGCCTTCGTCGGGAACACCGCCATGGAACCGAGTCGTCGGGACCCGGTTCTCGCGCAACCGTCCGGCTCACTCGATGAAGCGGGCGCCGAAGTCGAAGTCGTTGCGGAAGCGGCGTGCGGCGTCACCGAGCTGCTCGGGCGAGGGCACGACGGGCGTCGCGGGCGGCATGCGCGAGGAGGTCGGCTCGCCCGCGGCGGCGAAGAAGCGCTCGAAGCCGCCGGTGTTCACCCCGAGCGTGCGGGCGCGGTGGGACTCCACGCGGAACGAGTGCCGGTGGCCCGCGGGGACGTAGCCGAAGTCGCCGGTGGTGAGCACCCGGTCGATCTTCTCGCCCTCGCCGTCCTCGACCACCACCCGCACCCTGCCGTCGAGCACGTAGAAGATCTCGTGGACGTCCGGGTGGGAGTGCACCGGGACGGCCTGCCCGCGCGGGGCCTCCATCGTGAAGACGCCGAACTGGCCCTGGGTCTCGTCGGCGGAGAGCAGCACGGTGAACAGCTGGTCGAACAAATGAGCCCGCTCGCCGTCGCCGGCCGCCAGGACGTAGGGGACCGGCCGGCCCGGCAGGTCGCTCGCGGCGGGCGTCACGAACTCGGCGGTCATCGTCGTCTCCTGGCGTCGGGGGAGCGCCCAGCCTGCCGCGACCCCGCCCGCCGCGGGCCGGGCCTTCCGGTGGTCGGAACCGCTGGTCACCGTGGCGGCCGGGCGGCAGGCTGTCGTCGTGCCCGGCCCCGACCCCCGCCTGCGCGAGCTCGCCCTGCTCCGCCGCGTCCGCGACCGGATCGACCGGGAGTACGCGCGGCCGCTCGACGTCGAGGCACTCGCCCGCGGCGTGCACGTCTCCGCGGGCCACCTGAGCCGGGCGTTCAAGGCGGCCTACGGGGAGTCGCCCTACAGCTACCTCATGACCCGACGCATCGAGCGGGCGATGGCGCTCCTGCGTCGCGGCGACCTCTCGGTCACCGAGGTCTGCTTCGCGGTGGGGTGCGCCTCGCTCGGGACGTTCTCCACCCGGTTCTCCGAGCTCGTCGGGATGTCGCCCGGCCGCTACCGCCGCCTCGCCACCGAGCACGCCACGGACCTGCCGACGTGTGTGGCCAAGCAGGCGCTGCGACCGGTCAGGAATCGAGAAGCAGCCCCGCAGCGGGCGCCCCTAGCGTGACGGCCATGAGCCTCACCATCCACTACGCCTTCCTCCCCGCCACCGACCACGAGGCCTCGCTGGCCTTCTACCGCGACGCGCTCGGCTTCGAGGTCCGCAACGACGTCGGCTACGGCGACATGCGCTGGATCACCCTCGGGTCGCCGGACCAGCCGGAGACCTCGCTCGTGATCGAGCCACCTGCGGTCGACCCGGGGCTGACCGACGACGAGCGCCGGACGATCTCCGAGCTGATGGCCAAGGGCTGCTACGCCCGCGTCGTCCTCGGGACCACCGACCTCGCCGGGACCTTCGAGCGCGTGCAGGCGACGGGCGCCGACGTCGTCCAGGAGCCGGCCGACCAGCCCTACGGGGTACGGGACTGTGCGTTCCGGGATCCGGCGGGCAACCTGATCCGCATCAACCAGGTGTGACGCCGCTCGCCTCCGTAGCATGACGTACGTTATGGTGCGCGGGACGCCGTCGTCTCGATCGGAGGACCCCGCCATGAAGATCGTCGTGGACTACGACAGGTGCAGCGGCCTGGGGATGTGCGAGTCCGTCGCGCCCGACGTGTTCGAGGTCGAGGACGACGGGTCGCTGACCCTGCACCTCACCGAGGTCCCCGACGGCCGCGAGGACGAGCTGCGGCAGGCCTGCGAGGCCTGCCCCACCGAGGCGCTCTCGCTGCAGGACTAGGCGATGACCACCACGGAGCAGGCTCCCGACAAGCCCGACCACGACCCGCTCGACCTGTCCTCGCTCGACTTCTGGTCGCGGTCGTCCGCCGAGCGGGAGGAGTCGTTCGCGCAGCTGCGCGCGGAGCGGCCGATCTCCTGGCACCCCGCCGCCGAGGGCGTCATGGGCGTCCCGGAGGGCGAGGACGGCTTCTGGGCCGTCGTGCGGCACGAGGACATCGCCCACGTGTCGAAGAACCCGAAGATCTTCTGCTCCGGGCAGGGCGTGCAGTTCCAGGACGCGCCGCCCGAGCTGCTCGAGGCGAGCCAGTCCTTCCTCGCGATGGACTCGCCCCGCCACACCCAGCTCCGGAAGCTGGTCGGCTCCGCGTTCACGCCGAAGCAGATCGCGAAGCTGGAGGACACGATCGCGCAGCGCGCCGGCGCGATCGTCGACGAGCTCCTCGAGCACGGCGACGGCGACTTCGTGCAGCTCGTCTGCCGCCGGCTCCCGATGGCGATGATCTACGACATGATGGGGCTGCCGGAGGAGCAGCAGGACTCCCTCGCCGAGGCCGCCGACCTCCTGGTCAGCGCGAACGACCCGGAGGTCCGCGCGGCCCACGGCACGGACGACCCGCTGGAACTCATGGGGCGGGCCCTCATGCAGCTGCTGGGGCCGGGCCTCGAGGCGGCCGACGAGCGCCGCCGGCACCCGCGCGACGACCTCATGACGAACCTCGTCCAGGCCGAGGTCGACGGGCAGTCGCTCACCGACGAGGAGATCGGCGCGTTCTTCGTGCTGCTCTCGGTGGCCGGCAACGACACGACCCGCAACACCATCGCCCACGCCGCGGTGGCGCTGACCGAGTTCCGTGACCAGCGCACCGCGCTCGCCGGGGACCTCGACGGCCTGCTGCCCACCGCGATCGAGGAGATGGTGCGCTGGGCCTCGCCCGTGCTCACCTTCCGGCGCACCGCCACCCAGGACACCGAGCTCCGCGGACAGCGGATCGCCGAGGGCGACAAGGTCGTCATGTTCTACGAGTCGGGCAACCGCGACACCGACGTGTTCGCCGACCCGCTGCGCTTCGACGTGGGGCGCGACCCGAACCCGCACCAGGGCTTCGGCGGCGGCGGACCGCACTTCTGCATGGGCAACATGCTCGCCCGCACACAGCTGAGCCAGATCTGGCGCCGGCTGCTGACCGTCGCGCCCGACTTCGAGGTCGGGGAGCCGTCGCGGCTCACGAGCAACTTCGTCAACGCGGTGAAGTCGTTGCCGATCCGGCTCCGGTGAGCACCTGTGAGCACTGGTCCGTGTCCGGGCACGGACCAGTGCTCAGGGGCCGTCAGGCACCCACGCGCTCGTCGTAGGCCGAGCGGGCCGACCGGTCGGCGTTCGCCAGGACCCCCGAGGCGCCGAGGAGGCGGCTCACCGTGTCGCGCACGATCCGCGGCATGAGCGTCATCGCCACGTAGAGCGGCCGGCCCGTCGACGGCACCCAGGTCTCGAACCGCGGGCGGGCGATCACCGCCACGATCGACTCCGCGACCTCCTCGGCGGTCACGGTCCTCTGGCCGCGGACGGTGCCGAGGCCGGCGCCGAGCTCGGTCGACACGATCATCGGGATCACCACCGAGGCGTCCACGCCGGTGCCCTCGAGCTCGGAGCGCAGCGCCTCGGTGAGTCCGACGACGGCGTACTTGGTCGCGCTGTAGGTGGCCGCGCCGGAGAGCGCGACCCGGCCGACCGCCGACGACACGTTGACCACGTGGCCGCGCCCGCGCGCGAGCATCGTCGGGACCGCGAGCTTCACCCCGTGCAGCACGCCGTGCAGGTTCACGTCGACGATCCGGCGGGCGCGTTCGTCGGGCTCGTCCACGAGCGGGCCGAGCGGCATGATCCCGGCGTTGTTCACGAGGACGTCCACCGGTCCGAGTGCCTCGGCGGCCGCGTCCAGGAACGCCGCGAACGACGCCCTGTCGGTGACGTCGAGGGGCAGGCCCACCACCCGCGAACCGGTGGGGTCGACGTCGCCGGCGACCTGCGCGGTGTGCTCGCCGTCGAGGTCGCCGATCGCCACGCGGGCGCCGTGCGCGACGAGGGCGCGCGTGGTCGCGAGACCGATGCCGCGGGCCCCGCCGGTGATCGCGACGACGAGGTGGGGCAGGGCGGTGGGGTGCGGCATCGGGTCCTCTCAGGGTGACGGCTGCTCCGCCGGGACACGGCGGTGCAGGTGCGCGACCGCGTGGGTGCGGACGAGCTCCTCGAACTGGTCGAGCAGGGCGGCGAGGTCGACGGGCGGCCCCGAGTGGTGGAGCTGCTGGTGTCCCACGAGCAGGCTCAGGCCGACCTCGGCCAGGGTCGCGACGAGGGCCTCGTCGTCGACGAGGGGCGTCAGGACCTCGCGCAGGGCCGCCCGGCGCCGGTCGTCGACCCGCTGCTGCGCCGCGGCGACCATCGCGTCGGTGCCGGCCCAGCGGCGGATCGCGGTCTCGGCCGCGTGCGGCACGGTGAGCGCGAGCCGCTTCATCAGGTGCACGCGCTCCACCGGGTCGTGCTCCCGGCGCACCAGCTCGACGATGCGGTCGACCTCCTCACCGCTCCAGTGCTCCAGCAGCGCGGCGACGAAGGCGTCCCAGTTGGCGAAGTGGTGGTAGAAACTGCCGCTGGTCACGCCCACCTCGCGACAGAGGCGGCCGATCCGCAGGGCGGGCAGACCGGGCCCGGAGAGCAGTTCCATGGCGGACGCGAAGAAGGTCTCGGGGGAGGCCGTGCGGGCCATGGCGGTGGGCCCTCCCTCGCGCGGTCGTCTCTTGTGACCGGACCATAACGCACTATACGTTGTGTCGGCAGTCGTGATCATTCTCGAGAGGACGCCGATGTCCGTCGCGCACGCCCCGTCGTCCACCCCGGTGGCCGACGCCGTCGCCGCCGCGCGGGAGGCGTTCGACTCGGGGCGCACCCGGTCGCTCGCCTGGCGCCGGGGCCAGCTGTCCGCCCTCGAGCGCCTGCTCGCCGAGTGCGAGCACGAGCTCGTCGCGGCCCTCGCCGCCGACCTCGGCCGCCCGGCCGTCGACGCCTGGCTCGCCGACCTCTCGTCCACCGCCGCCGAGTCGCGCTACGCGCGCCGGTACCTCGGCTGGTGGGCCCGGCCCCGCGTCACCGGCGTGCCGCTGGGCGTCGCGCCGGCCGTCGGTCTCTGGCGTCCCGAGCCGGTCGGCGTCGTCGCGATCGTCGGGCCGTGGAACTACCCCGTCTACCTGACGCTCGCCCCGCTGGTCGCGGCGCTGGCCGCGGGCGACACCGCGGTGCTCAAGCCCAGCGAGTACGCCCCCGCCACGGCGGAGGCGCTCGCCCGGCTGGTCCCGCGCTACCTCGACCCGCAGGCGGTCACGGTGGTGCAGGGCGGACCGGCCGAGACCCAGGAGCTCATCGGCGCGGGCGTCGACCACGTGTTCTTCACCGGCAGCCCGGAGGTGGGCGCGAAGGTCGCCGAGGCCGCGGGCCGCCTCCTCGTCCCGGTCACCCTCGAGCTCGGCGGCAAGAGCCCGACGATCGTCGACGCCTCCGCCGACGTGGCCGTCGCCGCCCGCCGAGTCGCGTGGACCAAGCTCATGAACTCGGGTCAGACCTGCGTCGCGCCCGACTACGTGCTCGTGCACCGCGACGTCGCCGACGCCTTCGTCGACGGGTTCACGGCCGCCGCGCGCGAGATGCGCGAGGGGGACCTCGCGATGCGGGTGGTCGACGACCGCCACGGTGCCCGGGTGCGCGGCCTGCTCACCGACCACGGCGGCACGGTGGTGCTCGGCGGCGACACCTCGGTGACCACCGCCGGCGCCGACGAGCTCGCCGGCCCCGGCGTCGACCTCACCGTGGTCCGGGACCCCGACCCCGACTCGGCCCTGATGCGCGAGGAGATCTTCGGGCCGGTCCTGCCGGTGCTCACGGTCGACTCGATGGACGAGGCGGTCGCGTTCGTCGAGGCCCGCCCGCGCCCGCTCGCCACCTACGTCTTCAGCCGGACCCGGGAGACGATCGCCGCGGTCCGCGACCGCGTCGCCACCGGCGGCATCGTCGCGAACCACAGATGTTCCACGTGCTCGTGCCGCAGCTGCCCTTCGGCGGCATCGGCCGCAGCGGGACCGGCGCCTACCACGGCAAGTGGGGCTTCGAGGCGCTGAGCCACCGCCGCCCGACGCTGGTCAAGCCGACCTGGCCCGACCCGTCGCTGGTCTACCCGCCCTACGCGGAGACGACGAAGCGCCTGCTGCGCAAGATTTTCTGACGGCTCGAAGGAGAGCAATCGTGTACCCAGGGACCTTCGCCGCCTCCGCCCCGGAGCGGCCCGCCGTCGTCGTCGCCGAGACCGGCGAGACCATGACCTACGCCGAGCTCGACCGGGAGTCGACCCGGCTCGCCCGCGCCCTGGCCGAGCAGGGCCTGCGCCGCGGCGACGTCGTCGCCATGCTCGCCGACAACACCCCGTGGGCGTTCGTCGTCTACTGGGCGGCGCAGCGCTCGGGCCTCTACATCACGGCGATCAACCACCACCTCGCGCCCGACGAGGCCGCCTACATCGTCGACGACTGCGGCGCCCGCGTGCTCGTGGTCGCCGGCGAGCGCCCGGCACTGCGGGAGCTCGCCGTCGCCCTCCTCGACCGCACGCCCGGGGTCGAGCACCGGCTCGCCCTCGACGGTGACCTCGACGGCCACGAGGACGGCGCGGCGCTGCTGGCGGCCACCTCGGCCGAGCCGCTCGCCGACCAGCCGCGCGGCAGCGACATGCTCTACTCCTCGGGCACCACCGGACGCCCCAAGGGCATCAAGCCGACCCTGCCCGAGCGTCAGGTCGACGAGCCCGGCGACCTCATGCTCGCCGTGTTCGGACGGCTCTACGGGTTCGGCGAGGACACCGTCTACCTGTCCCCGGCGCCGGTCTACCACGCCGCGCCGCTGCGCTACGGCGGCATGATCCACTCCACCGGCGGCACCGTGGTGCTGATGCGCCGCTTCGATGCCGAGGGCGCCCTGGCCGCGATCCAGCGCCACCGCGTCACCCACGGACAGTTCGTCCCGACGATGTTCGTGCGCCTGCTCAAGCTCCCGCGGGAGACCAGGGAGGCCTACGACGTGTCGAGCCTGCGCGTCGTGGTCCACGCGGCGGCGCCGTGCCCGGTCGACGTCAAGCGGGCGATGATCGACTGGTGGGGCCCGGTGCTGCAGGAGTACTACGCCTCCACCGAGGCCAACGGCGTCACGCTCATCGACTCGGCGACCTGGCTGGAGCACCCCGGCTCGGTCGGCCGCGCCGCGCTCGGCGTCCTCCACATCTGCGACGACGAGGGCCGGGAGCTCCCCGCCGGCGAGGTCGGCACGGTGTACTTCGAGCGCGACGAGGTCCCGTTCGCCTACCACAACGACGAGGACAAGACCCGCTCCGCGCAGCACCCCGAGCACCCGACCTGGACGACGACGGGCGACCTCGGCCGCGTGGACGACGAGGGCTTCCTCTACCTCACCGACCGCAGGAGCTTCATGATCATCTCCGGCGGGGTGAACATCTACCCGCAGGAGATCGAGGACGCCCTCGCGCTCCACCCGCGTGTGCTCGACGTGGCCGTCGTCGGCATTCCGGACGAGGACATGGGCGAGTCCGTCCTCGCGGTCGTCAGCCCCGAACCGGGCACGGCCGCGGACGACACGCTCGCCGAGGAGCTGCTGGACCACCTGCGGGGCCGCATCTCGGGCTACAAGGTGCCGAGGCGGCTCGTGTTCGACGACGACCTCCCGCGCACGCCCACCGGCAAGCTGGTCAAGGGGCAGCTGCGCGAGCGCTACGCGTCCGCGGGCGTCGGCGGACCGGCGTGACCGACGCGTACCGCGGCGGCGCCGGGTCGCCGCTGGTGCTGCTGCACGGGGCGTCGGTGTCCTGGCGCAGCTGGGAGCCCGTCCTCCCCGCGCTCGGGGAGCACCACCGCGTCTTCGCCCCGACCATGCCCGGCCACCGCGGCGGGCCGTTCTGGGACACCGGCGCCGGCCCGTTCACGATCGACCGGCTCACCGACGAGGTGTGCGCCCAGCTCGACGCGGAGGGGATCGGGACCGCGCACGTCGTCGGGAACTCCCTGGGCGGCTGGGTGGCCCTGGAGCTCGTGCGGCGCGGCCGGGTCCGCTCGGCGGTGGCGATCTCCCCGGCCGGCGGCTGGCGCTCGGGGTGGGACCTGCGCCGGCTGCTGTGGACCTTCCGCGTGCTCCGCGCCGTGTCCCGGCCCGCCTTCGGACCCGTGCTCGCCGCGCGCCCGGCCCTGCGCCGGGCCCTGCTGCGCAAGACGATGGAGCACGGCGAGCGGATCGACCCGGCGCTCGTCCCCGACATGGTCGCCGACGTCCGGGGCTGCGACGTGCTGCTCCCGTTGCTCGACGCCGCCGCCGGGCACGGCTCCACCCGCGAGCTGCGCGACCTCCCGTGCCCGGTGCGCATCGCCTGGGCCGAGCGCGACCGCATGATCCCGTGGCGCTCCTACGGGGCGCCGATGCGTCGGATCGTGCCGGAGGCCGAGTTCGTCCGGCTGCCCGGCGTGGGGCACGTCCCGATGTGGGACGACCCGGAGCTCGTCGTCGACGCGATCCTCGGCGTCACCCTGCCCGTCGACTCCCGGGAGCGTGAGCCCGCATGACCCTCGTCCCGCCGCAGGACGCCCTCTTCCTCCTCGGCGAGTCGCGGGAGAACCCGACCCACGTCACGGCGCTGCAGATCCTCCGTCCGCCCGAGGACCGCCGCGAGCAGTGGCTCGAGGACTTCCACGCCGCCCTCGTCGACCCCACTGACGTCAAGAGCGCCTTCACCCGCAAGCCGGTCCGGTCGTGGTCCACGGCCGGCGCGTGGTCCTGGGAGCCGGACGACGACCTCGACGTCGCGGCCCACGTGCGCCGGACCGCGCTGCCCGAGCCCGGACGGGTCCGGGAGCTGCTCGAGCACGTCTCCGCCCTGCACTCCCGGCTGCTCGACCGCAGCCGCCCGCTGTGGGAGGCGGAGATGGTGACCGGGCTGGCCGACGGCCGCGTCGCCCTGGTGACGAAGATGCACCACTCGCTGTTCGACGGCATCACCCTGAGTCGGCACATCGTCTCCGGGCTGTCCTTCGACCCCGACACCCGCGGGTGCCGGCCGCCGTGGCGTCGTCCGGTCGGCCGGACGCCGTCCCCGTCGTCGTCGGCCGGTGGCGGCACGATCGGCGACCTGATCAGCAGCGCCGCCGGCATGGCCTCCGGCGTGCTCGGCGGGCTCCCGGCCCTGGGGAAGGCGCTCGCGCAGGTGGCCACCGGCGACATCGGCGTCGCCTTCGCCGCCCCGCCCACCCGCTTCAACTGGCGGCTGTCCGGGCGGCGCCGCTTCGCCGGGGACGCCTGGGCGCACGACCGGCTCACGGCGGTGGCGGGCCGCACCGGGGCCACGGTCAACGACGTCGGCCTCGCGATGTGCTCGGGCGCCCTGCGGGCCTATCTCGCCGACCTCGGGGAACTGCCCGGGCGTTCGCTCGTCGCCATGGTGCCGGTGTCGCTGCGGGGCACCGACACCTCCGCGGCGGCCACCCAGGGCAACTCCTGGGGGTCGGTCTACTGCGTCCTCGGCACCGACCTCGCTGACCCGGCGGCCCGGCTCGCGCAGGTGCAGGCGTCGATGACCCAGGGCAAGGCGGCGCTGCGCGCGCTCGACCCGACGACGTCGGTGGCCCTCAACGTCGCGACGATGGGGCTCGCCGCACTCCCGACGCTGCGGCTCCTGCCGCAGCCGCCGCGCCCCGTCGTCAACCTGATCATCTCGAACGTGCCCTCGACCGAGGAACCGCAGTACTTCGACGGCGCCGAGGTGACCGACAACTACCCGGTGTCGATGGTGTCCGACGGGCAGGCCCTCAACATCACGTTGCTGCGCTACGCCGACCGCATGGCCTTCGGGCTGACCGGGTGCCCGAGGGCCGTCCCGCACCTGCAGCGGCTCCTCGGGCACCTCGACACGGCGCTGGGTGAGCTGGAGGACGCGGTCTAGCCGATGTGGGCGAGGACCATCGCGGCCAGCTCGTCGGGGGCTTCGTCGGGAATCCAGTGGCTGACGCCCGGCAGGACCTCGAGGCGGTAGGGCGCGCGGACGAAGCGCGGGTTGTTGTCGATCGCGGCGCGCGTGACGAAGGCGTCGCCGTCGCTCCAGACCTGCAGGGCCGGGCGCTGCACCGGGCGCTGCGTGTAACCGGGGGCGGCGAACGGCAGGGCGCGGTACCAGTTGACCGGCCCGGTCAGGTGGCCGGACAGGGCGGCGGCGTCGCGGCGCGCGGCGTCGCGGCGCTGCCCGCCGCGCTGCAGGACGGCGGCCATGCGGCGCTCGTCGCCGAGCAGGGCCTCGGGGAGCCCCGGGAGCTGGAAGGCGCCGATGTACCAGGAGTGCGGCAGCTGCGGCCCGGCGTAGAGCGCCCGGACGAAGGCGGCCGGGTGCGGCACCGACACCCCGGTCACCGTCCGCACGAGCTCCGGGCGGTGCGCGGCGAGCGCCCACGCGACGACGGCGCCCCAGTCGTGCCCCACCACGTGCACCGATCCGGCGCCGGACGACTCGATCAGCGCGGCCGCGTCGTCGACGAGGTGCTCGAGCCGGTAGGCCGACCGGCCGGCGGGGCGGGCGCCGGGGGAGTAGCCGCGCTGGTCGGGGGCGAGCGTGCGCAGGCCCGCGGCGTGCAGGTGCGCCGCGACGGGATCCCAGGACGCCGAGGTCTGGGGGAAGCCGTGCAGCAGCAGCACCGTCTCGTCGGCGTCGGCCGGACCCCGGTCGGTGACGTCGAAGCGCAGGGCGCCGCGGGTGAAGGCGGTCAGGGGCATGGGCCCATCCTGCCCCGGGGGCGGGGCGGTGTCGGCGACACGACACCGAACGGGCCTCGCCCGGGCGGATGTCACGTTACGGTCGGTACACCCAGCACGGGAGAAGGACAGGACCGCCGGAAGGACCCGATGAACCCCCGCCTGCGACTCCTGATCATCGTGCTGGTCGTCGCGATCGTCCTGTACTTCATCATCGCCCAGCCCGACAACGCGGCGGCCACCGTCCGCGGCATCCTCGCCGCGATCGGGGACGCCGTGGAGCAGATCATCCGCTTCTTCCGGGGCCTGACGGCCTAGCCCGTGAGGATGCGCCGCACGAGGTGCATCGCCAGCACCACCGAGCGCTCGCGGACGTCGCCGCGCTCGCCGGGCAGCACCGGGTCGCGCACGATCTCGGTGCCGTCGGCGGTGCGCACGCAGAAGCAGACGTAGCCGACCGGCTTCTGCTCGGTGCCCCCGCCCGGCCCGGCGATCCCGCTGATGGCCACGGCCACGTCGACGCCGAACCGGTCGATCGCGCCCTGCGCCATCGCCTGCACCGCGGGGACGGAGACCGCACCGTGGGTGTCGAGGACGTCCTGCGGCACGCCCAGCAGGTTCGCCTTCGCCTCGTTGGAGTACGACACGATCCCGCCCTGCACGTGGGCGGAGGCCCCGGCGGGCTCGGTGAGCCGGCCCGCGAGCAGGCCGCCGGTGCACGACTCGGCGGTGGCGATCGTGTGCCCGGAGAGCAGGTCGAAGAGGAGCTCGTCGATCGTCTGCCCGGTGCGGGAGAACACGGCGGCGCCGTGCCGGGCGTCGATCTCGGCGACGACCGCGTCGTGCGCGGTCTCGGCGGCCTCGTCGCCGGGCCGGCGGCGCAGGTCGACCTCCAGGCTGAAGTCGCGCAGGCAGGTGACGATCTCCAGCGGGGCCAGGTCGGTGTGCTCGCCGACGGCCCGCAGCGTCGCCGCGATCTCCGACTCGGGCACCCCGAACAGGCGCAGGTGGGTCTCGAGGAACGGCTCGGTGCGCTCGAGCAGGGCCTGGACGGGGGCGCTCGCCACGGCGTCGTCCCACATGGCGTGGACCTCGCGCGGCGGGCCGGGCAGGACGAGCACGGTGGGGACGCCGTCGCCGGGCGGCACCGCGAGCCCGGGGGCGGTCCCGGCCGGACGGATCGCGGTGGCGCCGCGCGGCACCATCGCCTGCTTGCGGTTCGCCTCGGCCAGCGCGTCGGCGTCCCAGCGGAGCCGGTCGGCGAAGCGCGAGATGATGTCGCCGACCACCTTCTCCATGTGCTCGTCGAGCTCCAGGGGCCGCCCGGTCAGGTCGGCGACCACGGCGGCGGTGAGGTCGTCCGCCGTCGGGCCGAGGCCGCCGCTGGTGACGATCAGGTCGACCCCGGACAGCGAGCGCAGGGCCGCGTCCATCTCCTCGGGCCGGTCGCCGACGAGGACGATCTCAACGACGTCCACCCCCAGCCGCCCGAGCCGCTCGGCGATCCACGGCCCGTTCGCGTCGCGCACCCGGCCCGCGAGCAGCTCGCTGCCGGTGGCGACGATGCCCGCCGTGATCCTCGACCCCGCCATCGGTTCCTCCTCGTCCCGCGTGGAGTTCCATCCCACCAGGGCCGGCAGTCCGCCGCCGATCGGCACCGAGCGTGACCGGTCCTCACCGAGTCGTGGCGACCCTGGCTACGGTACGTGTCTAGATCCTCCGCTTGGGTCCCTACGAGTGATGTCGGAAACCCCCTCACGGCCGCGATTCTTGCGTAGAGTGAGCACGTACCCGATGGAGTGAACCGGCGGCGCGCTGCCGGCGAGAGGGCGAGGAGGGCAGGGTGTCGCCGACGTACGCGTCCTGCAGGACACGCCGGTGAGTCCGGCCACCGTCGTCCTGCTCGGCGCCGCGCTCCTGCTCGTGGTCGGCACCCTCGCGCTGACGACGGCACTGCTGCGCCGCGCCCGGGTCCGTCGCGGCCTCGACCTTCGCACGCTCGGGGCCGTCGGCCGCGCCGTCGCGGGGCACGCCGGGCGTCGCGGGTCCGACGACGGCCGGGAGGCGGCCCGCGGGATCGCCGAGGCGTTGCGGGTCCGGTACGACGCCCGCCGGGTGGTCGTCGCGGTCGCGACGATCGTCGAGCACGCCGGCACCCCCCTCCCGCCCGATCTCCCCGTCGAGGCCCTGGTCGCGCCCGCCGAGGCGTTCCGGTCCGGTCGGGGCGCCTCGCGCTGGCACCACCGCGCGGCCCCCGCCGCGGTCCGCGTCTGGATGGGCCGCCGCGGCGCCACCGAGATCCTCGTGGCGCCCGTCGCGGCGCCCGACCCGCTCGACCCGGTCTCCGGGGAGCGCCCGTCCGACGTCGTCGCGCGCGCCCACCGCGGTGTCATCGAGGTCCACGACCCGGGCCGGGGCGGGGTCCGCCGCGCCGGGGGACGGCGGCGGCCCGGCCCCGCGGCCGTCCGCGGCGAGCTCGCCCTGCTGGCGACGATCGCGCGGCAGGTGGGCGCCGAGGTCGAGAACAGCCGGCTCGAGGCCCGCCTGCGCCGCGACGCCCACCGCGACCCGCTGACCGGCCTGCTCAACCGGCCCGGGTTCCTGCGGGCGGCCGCGGAGCACCTCCGCGACGGCACCGGCGCGGTCGCGGTGGTGTCCTTCGGGATCGTCGAGCAGGTCAACGACACCCTGGGCCACGCCCACGGGGAGCGCTTCGTCGCCCTCGCCGCGCACCGCCTCGACGCCGTGTGCGCGAGTGCCCGGGCGGCCGAGGTGGCCCCGGGGGCCCGGCTCGCGGCCCGGCTGGAGGGCGACACCTTCGCGGTCGTCGTCGAGGGGGTCGACGCCCCGACCGCCCACGCCAGCGCGCAGGAGATGCGCGACGTGCTCGTCCGGCCGCTGGTGATCGAGGACATCCCCTTCGAGGCGCCCGTCCTCGTCGGGGTGGCCGCCGCCGACGCGGCGTCGCTGGCGGGGGAGCGGGACGGCCACGTGCTCGCGTCCCGTTTGCTCGGCCGCGCCGACATCGCCCTGACCGCCGCCCGCGACCGCGGCGAGCCGGTGCGCTGCTACGAGCCCAGCATGGGCGAGCGCGCCGACCGGCGGCTCGCGATCATCCGCGGCTTCGCCCCGGCGGTCGCCGAGGGGCACCTGCGCGTGCACTACCAGCCGACCGTCTCCCTCGAGGGCCGCACCGTCCTGGGGGTGGAGGCCCTCGCGCGCTGGGAGCACCCGGAGCTCGGCCCGCTGCTGCCCGACGAGTTCGTCCCCGTGCTCGAGGCCACCGGCCAGATCGCCGGGCTGACGGCCTTCGTGCTCGACGAGTCCCTCGCCGCCGCCCGCCGCTGGCACGACCGCGGCCTGGACCTGTCGGTGGCCGTGAACATCTCGGTCGGCTCCCTCGACGACGCCTTCCCGGCCCTCGTCGCCGACGCCCTGGCCCGCCACGGCGTCCCGGCGAACCGGCTGATCCTCGAGGTCACCGAGAGCGGGGTCTCGGTGGAGCGGGAGTACGCCCTGCCCGCCCTGCGCCGCCTCCACGCGCTGGGGTGCCGGCTCGCGGTCGACGACTTCGGGACCGGGCAGTCCTCGCTGGCCCACCTCCGTCGCCTGCCGGTCGACACCGTGAAGATCGACAAGAGCTTCGTGCTCGGGATGAGCAGCGAGTCCGGCGACGCCGCGGTGGTCCGCGCGATCGTCGAGATGGGCCACACGCTGGGGCTCACCGTGGTCGCGGAGGGCGTCGAGAACGCCGCCGCGCGGGTCGCCCTGACCGAGATGGGCTGCGACGTGGCGCAGGGCTATCTGGTGTCCAGGCCGCTGCCCGCCCGGTGCCTCGAGCGCTGGCTCGACTCCCTCACGGTCGCAGGGGGTGGCGCACAGGGCGTCGAGGGCGGCCCTGTACGGTGGTTCCTGCCCGCGGGAACGGCGACCGGCACCACCGGAGTCGCCTGAACCGCAGGTAGACTGGCCCCTTTAGCTCAGTCGGCAGAGCGTCTCCATGGTAAGGAGAAGGTCTACGGTTCGATTCCGTAAAGGGGCTCGGTGAGAGGGGACCGGCGGGCACGCCCCGCCGGTTTCGTCATGCCGGGATACGATTCCCGGTGCACCGTGGCGGTGTAGCTCAGGTGGCAGAGCAAGCGGCTCATAATCGCTGTGTCGCCGGTTCAAGTCCGGCCACCGCTACTCAAGCAGATGCGTTCGCAGTAGAAGTCGAGAGGACACTCCCATGGCCGCAACCGACGTGCGCCCCAAGATCACGCTCGCGTGCGAGGAGTGCAAGAACCGCAACTACATCACCAGGAAGAACCGCCGGAACGACCCCGACCGGCTCACCCTGAAGAAGTTCTGCCCCAACTGCGGCACGCACCGCGGGCACCGCGAGACCCGCTGACCGTGCCGCTGGACCCCTCCTTCGTCGGCCGCTCCTGGCCGGCCGTGACCTACGAGGTCGGCCGGGAGAAGGTCAGGGAGTTCGCACTCGCCGTCGGCGCCACCGACCCGGTGCACTCCGACGTGGAGGCGGCCCGCGCCGCCGGACACCCCGACGTGGTCGCCCCGCCGACCTTCCCGGTCGTGTTCACCTGGGCGGCCACCCGTGAGGTCGTCGACGACCCGGCTCTCGGGCTCGACTTCACCCGCGTCGTGCACCGCGACCAGGGTTTCGAGCTGCACCGCCCGGTCGTCGCCGGCGACGTGCTGACGTCCGTCGTCAGCGTCGCCGAGATCAAGGAGCTCGCGGGCAACGACGTCGTCACCTTCCGCTGCGACGTCACCGACCCCGACGGGGCGGCCGTGCTCGTCAGCACCGCGACCCTCGTCGGGCGGGCCTCGTGAGTCTCCCCGAGGTCACCGTCGGCGACGTGGTCCCGGGCCGCGAGGTCGCGGTCACCCGCGCCGACCTGGTCCGCTACGCCGGCGCCTCCGGCGATCTCAACCCGATCCACTGGAACGACCGCACGGCCACCGGGGTCGGCCTGCCCGGCGTCATCGCGCACGGGATGCTGACGATGGCCCTGGCCGCGCAGTTCGTCGCCGACTGGGCGGGCGACCCCGCCGCCGTCCGGTCGTTCTCCACCCGCTTCACCCGCCCGGTCGTCGTCCCCGACGACGACGGGGGCGCGACGATCGCCCTCGGCGCCACGGTGAAGGCCGTGGACGACAACGGGGCGGTCACCCTGGCCGTGACCGCCACGGGACCCGACGGCAAGGGCGTGCTGGGCAAGGCCCTCGCGGTGCTGCGCGCCCGCTAGCCCGCCCGGCCCACCGGCTGGAGCGCCGGACTCAGTCCGAGTCGGACAGCGTGGCGAGGACGGCCCGCGACAGGGCGGCCGAGCCCTGCGCGTTCGGGTGCACGGGGTACGCCGGGTTCGTGGGGATGATGCCCTCGATCCACTTCTTCCCCGGCACCCGGCAGAAGTCGTGCCCCACCGTGGACGTGTAGGTGTCGACGTACGTCGCGTCCCCGGCCCGGGCGGACCGCTGGATGCGGGTGTTCAGGTCGGCCAGGATCCCGCGCAGGTAGGCGGCGTCGCCCGGCGTGATCGGCACCGCCGGGTAGCACCCGGGCCCGGTCGCGGGCAGGACCGACGGGTAGCCGACCAGGGCGACGCGGGCGTCGGGGGAGCGGCGGTGCACCTCGGCGAGGACCGTCGCCAGCGTCGGGCCGAGAGCGGCGATCCGCTGCCGGAGCTGGTCGGTGCCGCCCGTGGTGTAGCGGTCGCGGCAGGGCGTCCCGATCGGCAGCGCCGAGAGGCAGGTCCGGACGATCTCGGAGAAGCCGATGTCGTTGCCGCCGATCCCGACGGTCACCAGCCGCGTCGAGCGGCCCAGCGCCGCGTACTGCGGCGGGTTGACGCCCGCGCTCGTGGACTGCGCCGAACCGAACTCGCGGGCGGTGGCGCCGGCGCAGCTCACGTCGGTGAGCTGGGCGCCGAGCTCCCGCGCGACGAGGTGGGGGTAGTTGTTCGACGAGCGCAGGCACCCGATCGGTGCGCCGGCGGTGAGGCCGGTCAGCGGCGACGACGTGTACGAGTCACCGAGCGCGACGTAGGGGGAGGTCTCCTGCGCGGAGGCCACCCCCGCCGTCCCGACGAGGAGGGCTCCGGCGGTCAGTCCGGCCAGCAGCGACCGCCACATGCGCTCCCCCTCGTCGCGACGTCCCGCGGGACGTCAGGACATCTCGGCGAGGAGGTCGGCCATGCGGCCCACCCCGGTGCGGAGATCGTCGTCGCCCAGCGCGTACGACAGCCGGAAGTATCCCGGGGTCCCGAACGCCTCGCCAGGCACGACGGCCACCTCGGCGTGTTCCAGGATGGCCGCCGCGAGGTCGACCGAGGTCTGCGGGCGCTCGCCGCGCAGCTCGCGGCCGAGCAGTCCCCGGACGTCCGCGTAGGCGTAGAAGGCGCCCCGGGGCGTCGGGCACTCGACCCCGTCGATCGCGGAGAGCATCTCGACGATGGTGCGCCGGCGGCGGTCGAAGGCCGTGCGCATCTCGTCGACCGCGTCGAGCGGGCCGGACACCGCCTCGAGGGCCGCGCGCTGCGCGACGTTGCAGACGTTCGAGGTGACGTGCGACTGCATGTTGGCGGCGGCCTTCACCACGTCTGTCGGGCCGATCAGCCAGCCGACGCGCCACCCCGTCATCGCGTAGGTCTTCGCCACCCCGTTCACGACGATGCAGCGCTCGGCCAGCTCCGGGACGGCCACCGGCATCGAGACGTGCTCGGCGCCGTCGTAGACGAGGTGCTCGTAGATCTCGTCGGCGATCACCCAGATGCCGTGCTCGACGGCCCAGCGACCGACCGCCTCGACCAGCTCGCGCGGGGCGACCGCGCCGGTGGGGTTCGACGGCGAGCACCACAGCAGCACCTTGGTGCGCGGGGTGCGGGCGGCCTCGAGGGCCTCGACGGTCGGCAGGAAGCCGGTCGACGCGTCGGTGTCGACCTGGACCGGTTCCCCGCCGGCCATGCGGGCGGCCTCGGGGTAGGTGGTCCAGAACGGGGCCGGCAGCAGGACCTCGTCGCCCGGGTCGACGATCGTCGCGAAGGCCTCGAAGACGGCCTGCTTGCCGCCGTTGGTGATGAGGACCTGGGAGGCCGAGACCTGCCACCCCGAGTCGCGCAGCGTCTTGGCGGCGACGGCCTCGCGCAGCTCGGGCAGCCCACCCGCGGGGGAGTAGCGGTGGTTCTTCGGGTCGCTGCACGCGGCGACGGCGGCGTCGACGACCGGCTGCGGGGTGGGGAAGTCGGGCTCGCCGGCGCCGAAGCCGATCACCGGGCGGCCGGCCGCCTTCAGGGCCTTCGCCTTCGCGTCGACCGCCAGCGTCGCCGACTCCGCGATGCCCCCGATGCGCTCGGAGATGCGGCGGTCGGAGGCGGCCGGGGAGAGGTCCCCGGAAGGCGTGGACGTGACTGCGGTCATGCGCGGGATTCTTCCAGACCGGCTCCACCGGGATTCGCCCCACCGCAGGGGCCACGACCGGGCGCGGGGAGGGGGTGCCGTAGCATTGGGTGCACAGGGCGATGAGTCCTCGGTCCGACGTGCGTCCGGGTCGTGTGCTCTCCGCTCGGCGGCCCCCGACGGGCCGCCACAGGGGCGTAGCTCAATTGGCAGAGCAGCGGTCTCCAAAACCGCAGGTTGCAGGTTCAAGTCCTGTCGCCCCTGCACCCCGCGCCGGAGACGGTGCGGACACCGCGACCATCGAGACGGCGCCCGGTGCCGCCGGCCGAGCAGCCGGCGGGGCCGCCGGGGTGAGGACGGAACAGTGAGCGAGGACACGGGCGGGCGACGTCGCCCCGGTGCCGACGGTTCCGGGAGCTCCGACGACGCGCGTGCCGAGTCCCGCCCCGTCACCGCCGCCGGGCGGCGTCGGCGCGGTGGAGCCGAGGGCACGGAGACCGGGTCGTCGGTCGCCACGAAGGGCGGCGCGACCCCGTCGCGCGACGGCCGCTCCACCGGGACGTCCGAGGGGTCGCCGATCGCGCGGCTCCGGCGCTTCCTGCGTGAGGTCGTCGCGGAGCTGCGCAAGGTCCACTGGCCGACGCGGCGTCAGATCGTCGTCTACACGGCGGTCGTCCTGGTCTTCGTGGCGTTCATGGTCACGCTGGTCTTCTTCCTGGACCTCGGCTTCCAGAAGCTGACCTTCACCCTGTTCGGCTGACCGCGGACGACCGGAACCCCCTGGCGCACGGCACCGCCGCGCACCCGAAGGAAGTGAGACGAGAAGTGACCTCCGCAGATGTTCCCGCCACCGGGCCCGAGGGTGGCGAGCCCGAGCTCGTGGGCGAGGCCCGCACGCGTGGCGTGATGGTGCGCGAGGGTTCCGACCTCAGCACCGAGGAGGCCCCGGCGACGCTCGACGACGCCGAGGTCGCCCGCGCGGCCGCGCAGGCCCGCCAGGACGGCGACGTCCCCGACGACGACGCGCACGACCCGGAGGCCGACCTGGCCGCCGCCCGCGAGGCGCTCGGCGCCCGGGCCGACGGCGAGCCCGAGGACGCCGAGGAGCTGCCCGACCAGGCCGTCGGCACCGCCGACGAGACCGCGGTCGGCGCGGCGGGCGCCCCCGTCGAGGAGGTCGTCGCGGCCGAGGAGCCGGCGGCCGTCGAGGACGACGAGCCCGAGGACCCGGCCAAGGCCCTCAAGGAGTCGCTGCGCCTGGCGCCCGGCGACTGGTACGTCGTGCACTCGTACGCGGGCTACGAGAACAAGGTGAAGACCAACCTCGAGACGCGCGTGCAGACGCTCGACGTCGAGGACTTCATCTTCCAGGTCGAGGTGCCCACCGAGGAGGTCACCGAGATCAAGAACGGGCAGCGCAAGCAGGTCCAGCGCAAGGTGCTGCCCGGCTACATCCTGGTGCGGATGGACCTGAACGACGCGTCGTGGAGCGCCGTGCGCAACACGCCCGGCGTCACCGGTTTCGTCGGTGCGACGTCGCGGCCCTCGGCGCTGGCCCTCGACGACGTCGTCAAGTTCCTCCTGCCGCGCCAGGAGACGCCGAAGAAGACCAAGGGGTCCGACGGCAAGACCGAGACCGCCACGTCCGGTGGCGGCCAGTCGTCGGTCGAGGTCGACTTCGAGGTCGGCGAGTCGGTGACCGTCATGGACGGCCCGTTCGCCACGCTCCCGGCGAGCATCTCGGAGGTCAACGTCGACGCCCAGAAGGTCAAGGTCCTGGTGTCGATCTTCGGTCGCGAGACCCCGGTGGAGCTCGGCTTCAACCAGGTCTCGAAGATTTGAGACGTGGCCCCGGTGTCCGGCCGGGGTCGCGAGCCCCGTACTAGAACGTGAGGAAGCTGTAGGGATGCCCCCGAAGAAGAGGCGACTGTCCGCGGTCGTCAAGCTGCAGATCAAGGCCGGCGCGGCGACGCCCGCCCCGCCGGTCGGCCCCGCGCTGGGTCAGCACGGCGTCAACATCATGGAGTTCTGCAAGGCCTACAACGCGGCCACCGAGCCGCAGCGTGGTCAGATCGTCCCCGTCGAGATCTCGATCTACGAGGACCGGTCGTTCGACTTCAAGCTGAAGACGCCGCCCGCCGCCCGTCTGCTGCTGGCCGCGGCCGGCGTGCAGTCCGGCAGCGCGACGCCGCACACCAAGAAGGTCGGCTCCGTCACCGACGCGCAGATCCGTGAGATCGCGCAGACGAAGATGGAGGACCTCAACGCCAACGACATCGACCAGGCCGCCAAGATCATCGCCGGCACCGCCCGGTCGATGGGCCTGACCGTCTCCGGCTGAGTCCGCCCGCCGGAACCCCGTGGGAGGGCGCGCGCCGCCCGTCACCACACCTGATCCGAGTACCGAAGGACAGCACATGAAGCGCAGCAAGGCCTACCGCCAGGCCGCCGAGCTGATCGACGAGGAGCACCTCTACGCGCCGCTCGAGGCCGTGGAGCTCGCGAAGAAGACCTCGGCCACGAAGATGGACGCGACCGTCGAGGTCGCGATGCGCCTCGGGGTCGATCCTCGCAAGGCCGACCAGATGGTGCGCGGCACCATCAACCTGCCGCACGGCACCGGCAAGACCGCCCGCGTGATCGTCTTCGCCACCGGCGACAAGGCGACCGAGGCCGAGAACGCCGGGGCCGACGTCGTCGGGTCGGACGACCTGATCGAGCGCATCCAGGGCGGGTGGCTCGACTTCGACGCCGCCGTCGCCGCGCCCGACCAGATGGCCAAGGTCGGCCGGGTGGCCCGCATCCTCGGCCCGCGTGGCCTCATGCCCAACCCGAAGACCGGCACGGTCACCCCGGACGTGGCCCGTGCCGTCTCCGACATCAAGGGCGGCAAGGTCAACTTCCGCGTGGACAAGCAGGCCAACCTGCACCTGGTGATCGGCAAGGCCAGCTTCGACGCGGAGAAGCTCGTCGAGAACTACGGGGCTGCTCTCGACGAGATCCTCCGGGCGAAGCCGGCGGCCGCCAAGGGCCGCTACGTCAAGAAGATCACCGTGACGACGACGATGGGCCCGGGCATCCCGGTCGACCCGAACCGCACGCGGAACCTCACCGGCGCGGAGAACGCCCAGTAGTCGCCCACGACGCGAACGGCCGGCCCGGGAGACCCGCTCGACGGGGTGTCCCGGGCCGTCGCGTATCGTGGGGTCCGACAGTCCGGCGGGTTCCCCGCCGACACCGTCACCGAGTTCCACCCGAGACCGCAGGTCTCCTCCCGCACCCGGTGCGGGCAGGACGAAGGTCCGCTCGTCGGACGCCCGCGCAGGAGAACGAGGTCGTGACGGACCCGGTGCCCCGTGTGCCGTGCCCCCCTCCACGCCCCGTGCGACTGCGCACGGGGCGTTTCGTCGTTCGGAGCAGTCTGGTGGTGCCCGGTCACCGCACGCCCGAGTGAGGAAGGAGGCGCGGATGGCCGAACGTGCACCGGCCGCCGAGAAGGTGGCCGCCGTCGCCGAGATCACCGCGGAGTTCCGCGATGCCTCGGCCATGGTCGTCACCGAGTACCGGGGCCTGACGATGAAGCAGATCACGCAGCTGCGTCGATCGCTGGGCAACGACGTGACCTACACCGTCGCCAAGAACACGCTGGTCAAGCTGGCAGCCGCCGAGGCCGGGGTCGAGGGTCTCGACGAGCTGCTCGTCGGGCCGACCGCGATCGCGTTCGTGTCCGGTGAGCCCGTGGACGCCGCCAAGGCGCTGCGCAGCTTCCAGAAGGACAACAAGGCCCTGGTCGTCAAGGGCGGTTACATGGAGGGGCGCGCCCTCTCCGCCGCCGAGGTCGACCAGCTGGCCGACCTGGACTCGCGCGAGGTCCTGCTGGCGAAGCTCGCCGGCGCGATGAAGGGCAACCTCGCCAAGGCCGCGGGCCTGTTCGCCGCCCCGGCCTCGCAGATCGCCCGGCTCGCCCAGGCCCTGCAGGACAAGCGGGCCGCCGAGGGCAGCGGGAGCACCGAGGAGGCCGTCGCGGCGGTCGAGTCGGCCGACGCCGCCGCCGCCGAGGCCTGACGGGTCGCTGCGACCCACCCCACCATCTCGCCCGGGTCGGTACCCGGGCGTCGTACGAGGAAGGAACCCGCCACCATGGCGAAGCTGTCCACCGACGAGCTGCTCGATGCCTTCAAGGAGATGACGCTCCTCGAGCTCTCGGGGTTCGTGAAGCAGTTCGAGGAGACCTTCGAGGTCACCGCCGCGGCCCCGGTCGCCGCGGCCGCCCCGGCCGGCGGCGGTGCCGCCGCTCCGGTCGAGGAGGAGAAGGACGAGTTCAACGTCGTCCTCGAGGCCGCCGGCGACAAGAAGATCCAGGTCATCAAGGTCGTCCGCGAGGTCGTCTCGGGCCTGGGCCTCAAGGAGGCCAAGGAGCTCGTCGAGAGCGCCCCGAAGGCCATCGTCGAGGGCGTCACCAAGGAGGCCGCCGAGGCCGCCAAGGCGAAGCTCGAGGAGGCCGGCGCCAAGATCAGCCTCACCTGATCCTGCGCTTCTCCCGCGTGTTCCCCCGGTGACGGGGGAGCCGCCGCAGTACCGCCACGAGGGGGCGGGGTCCGTCACGGACCCCGCCCCCTCGTCGTGTTCCTGGCCCGTTCGGAGCAGTAGAACGGGTGTACCGATACGCCGTTCGCTTCGCTCCGAGGTCACCCGGACGGTGGGTGACACCTCGGCGGGTGACCCTAGTTACCCGTCCAGTAACCTCCCCTCGCGCCCGTCGTTGTCGATGTGATGCCCGACTCCTCGGGACGTCGCGTCGTGGTTCGGCGCACAACGCGGAACGCGGCCCTCCGGTGGCCGGGTGCGCGACGGCGAGGTCGGACAGCAGGCCGGGAGGCAGTTCATGGGTGGCGTCGAGGTCGGGATCAAGAACCTCTCGAAGTCGTTCGGCAGCTCGAACATCTGGTCCGACGTGACGCTCACGCTGCCGGCCGGTGAGGTCAGCGTGCTGCTCGGCCCGTCGGGTACCGGTAAGTCGGTGCTGCTGAAGTCGATCATCGGTCTGCTCAAGCCCGAGAAGGGCTCGATCTTCATCCACGACACCGACCTCGTGCGGTGCTCGGAGTCGAAGCTCTACGAGATCCGCAAGCTGTTCGGCGTGCTGTTCCAGGACGGCGCGCTGTTCGGGTCGATGAACATCTACGACAACATCGCGTTCCCGCTGCGCGAGCACACCCGCAAGGGCGAGTCCGAGATCAAGGACATCGTCATGGAGAAGCTCGACCTGGTCGGGCTCGGCGGCGCGGAGGACAAGCTCCCCGGCGAGATCTCCGGCGGGATGAAGAAGCGCGCCGGCCTGGCCCGCGCCCTGGTGCTCGACCCCGAGATCATCCTGGTCGACGAGCCCGACTCGGGCCTCGACCCGGTCCGCACCGCGTACCTCAACCAGCTCATCGTCGACCTGAACACCCAGCTCGACGCGACGATCCTCATCGTCACCCACCACCTGGGCACGGCCCGGTCGCTCCCGGACAACATCGGGATGCTGTTCCGCCGCAACCTGGTGATGTTCGGCCCCCGCGAGGTCCTGCTGACCTCCGAGGAGCCCGTGGTCCAGCAGTTCCTGCAGGGTCGCCGGGTCGGTCCCATCGGGATGTCCGAGGAGAAGGACACCGCCCAGATGGAAGCCGAGATGGAGGAGCTCAAGAAGCAGGGCGGCTCGGCGGAGTCCGAGGAGTCGTTCATCGACCCGCAGCTGATGCCCACCGAGGGACTCGGTGTCCGCAAGGCGACGCAGCGCCGCAAGGACCGCGTCATGCAGATCCTCCACACGCTCCCGGAGAAGGCCCAGACCGCCATCCTCGAGTCGCTGACCGAGGAGGACATGGAGCGGTACGGCATCAGCCGCGACCAGGACCGCACGGAGCTGATCGAGGTCACCCGGGACAACCCGCCGGAGGACGCCGACCCGTTCGGGTACCAGGCGATGAAGGAGAACCAGACCGAGTCGATGGTCGAGGGCTCCCCGGCGGGCGAGGGTGACGGCGAGGGCGACCAGGCCGGCAGCGGTGACCCGAACGCCGATGCCGAGGCGCGGAAGGCCCCGCCGGACCCGCCGGAGTCCGACGAGCCGCTGGTCGGTGTGCCGGTCGACGACTACGCCGGCGGCACCGTCGTGCTGCCCCAGGCGGGCGAGCACACGAAGTCCGAGGACGAGAAGTCCGGGGCCTCCGGCGCCGGGTCGTCCGACGACTCCGGCGACGGCGACTCCTCCGACGACGACTCGGACGACACCGACGGTTCCTCCGACGACGACGCCGACGGCTCCCGGGGCGAGCGCCAGGGCGGGGACGACGCCGGGTCCGACGACGACCAGCACACCGAGCAGATTCCGGTGGTGCAGGACGGTGGCGGCTCCCGCGACGGCGGCGGCTCCGACGACGGCCCCACGCAGCTCGTCGCGACCCAGCAGCGCGAGCAGTCCGACCGCGGCGACGAGCGCGCGGGCTGGGCGGTCCCCGCCGCCACCGACGGCTCGGGTCAGGACCTCTCGGCCGCCGACCAGCTGGCCGGTGGGGCCGACCCGCAGAACCAGGCCGGCCGGGACCAGCAGGGCGGCCGGCACCAGAGCGGCCAGGAGGCCCCCGGTGAGGAGCGTCCCCAGCGCTCCGAGGGCGGCCTGCGTCGCCTCTTCCGTCGGAGCGGCTCGTGACGTCACGCATCACCGCCGGCCGCTTCCCCGGCGCCGGCGCCATCTCGGCCACCGGCAAGCTCTTCGCCCTCGGCCTGGACATCTTCGTCGGCATCTTCCAGCGGCCGTTCCAGACGAAGGAGTTCATCGAGCAGTGCTGGTTCATCTCGCGGGTCTGCATCCTCCCCGCGGCACTGGTCTCGATCTCCTTCGGCTCGGTCATCTCCCTGCAGCTGGGGTCACTGATCCGGCAGTTCGGTGCGCAGTCGTTCTCCGGCGCGGCGAGCACGCTGGCCGTCATCCAGCAGGCCGCACCCGTCATCTGTGCCCTCCTGGTGGCCGGTGCCGGCGGCTCGGCGATCTGCGCCGACCTCGGTGCCCGCACCATCCGTGAGGAGATCGACGCGATGGAGGTGCTGGGCATCAACCCCATCCAGCGCCTCGTCGTCCCGCGTGTCCTCGCCGCCATCCTCGTGTCCGCGCTGCTCTTCGGACTCGTCTCGATCGTCGGCGTCGCCGGCGGCTACTACTTCAACGTCGTGCTGCAGGGCGTCACCCCGGGCGCCTACGTACAGGGCTTCTCGGCTCTCTCGAAGCCGACCGACCTCCTGGTCGGCTTCATCAAGGCGGCCCTGTTCGGCCTCGCGGCCGGCGTGGTCGCGGCCTACCGCGGGTTGAACCCCTCGGGTGGGCCCAAGGGCGTGGGGGACGCGGTCAACGAGGCCGTGGTCGTCACGTTCATCCTGCTGTTCGCGATCAACGTCATCGTGTCGGCCGTGTACCTGAATCTCGTCCCCCCGAACAAGTTCTAGGTACGCGCCCCTCATGCGGCTCGCTCCCCACCCGGCCGGAGACCATCAATGGCAGTGATCACGCGTCGCGCCCGCGCGCTCGTGGACGGCCCCCTGGGCGTCCTCGACACCCTGGGCGACCAGGCGACGTTCTACGCGCAGACGATCGGCTGGATCCCCCGCACCCTGCGCCGGTACAAGCGCGAGGTGCTGCGGCTCCTCACCGAGGTGGCCTTCGGATCCGGCGCCCTCGCGGTCATCGGCGGCACGGTCGTCATCGTCGCGACCCTGACGTTCTTCACCGGCTCGGTCGTCGGTCTGCAGAGCTACTCGGCGCTGAACCAGATCGGGACGTCGGCGTTCTCCGGCTTCGTGACCGCCTACTTCAACACCCGCGAGGTGGCGCCCCTGGTCGGTGCGCTGGCGCTCTCGGCGACGGTCGGCGCGGGGTTCACCGCCCAGCTCGGCGCCCAGCGGGTGTCGGAGGAGATCGACGCCCTCGAGGTCATGGCCGTGCCCTCGCTGCCGTTCCTCGTCACCACCCGCGTGATCGCCGGCTTCGTCGCCGTCATCCCGCTCTACGTCCTCGGCCTGGTGGCGTCCTACCTCGCGTCGCGGCTGCTCGTGACGAACTTCTACACGCAGTCGTCGGGCACCTACGACCACTACTTCAACCTGTTCCTGCCGCCCCAGGACGTCGTCTACTCGTTCCTCAAGGTGCTCGCCTTCGCCTTCGTGATCATCCTGATCCACTGCTACTACGGCTACAACGCCGGTGGCGGGCCGGCCGGGGTGGGCGTCGCCGTGGGTAACGCGGTGCGCAACTCGATCGTCGTGTTCACCATCCTGGACAACCTGCTGACCCTGGCGATCTGGGGCACCACGACGTCGGTCCGGATCGCGGGATGACCGCGCCGACGAAGGACCTCCGCCCGCCGCTCTCGTCGACCCGCCGTCGGCTGGCGGGAGTCGCGCTCCTCCTGATCATCGCGCTGATCGTGACGCTGTGCCTCCTGCAGTTCAACAAGTTCTTCAAGCCCGTCGACATGGTCACGCTGGAGACCGACTCGGTCGGCAACCAGCTCTCGAAGCAGGGTGACGTCAAGGTCCGCGGCGTGATCGTCGGCGAGATCAAGTCGGTCGAGTCGGACGGGCAGAAGGCCACGGTCCAGATGGCTATGGACCCCGACGCGCTCACGGCGATCCCCAGCAACGTCACCGCACGGCTGGTCCCGAAGACGCTGTTCGGCGAGCGCTTCGTCTCCCTCGAGGAGCCGCCGAACCCGAGCCCGCGGCGCCTGCAGGAGGGCGACGTCATCGGCCAGGACCGTTCGCAGAACGCGACCGAGACCGAGCAGGTGCTGAACAACCTCCTCCCGGTGATCCAGGCGGTCGAGCCGCAGAAGCTGTCGGACACCCTCGGGGCGGTCTCGCAGGCCCTGTCCGGGCGCGGTCAGCAGACCGGCGCCACGCTGGTCCAGCTCAACCAGTTCGTCGGCGGCCTCAACCCCTCGCTGCCCGACCTGATCAACGACCTGCGGCTCCTCGCGCCGACCGCGGACATCTACACCGCGGCCCTGCCCGACCTGCTCTCCGCGCTGGACAACCTCGTGACGACGAGCCGGACCCTGGTGGAGGAGCGGGCGGCCTTCGAGTCGACGTTCCGCACGGTCACCTCCGCCTCGGACGTCGCCACGACGTTCCTGGTGGCCAACCGGCCGAACCTTATCGAGCTGAGTGCCCGGTCGTACCCGGTGCTCGACCTGCTGCGCCGCTACAGCCCCGAGTTCCCGTGCCTGTTCCAGCAGCTGACGGACCTGACACCGAAGATCAACGAGGTCCTGACGCCGACCACGGGCATCAAGATCGCGGCCGAGCTCGTCATCGACCGCGGCAAGTACCTCCCGAGCGACTCACCGGCGTTCCGGGACAACCGTGGGCCGCGCTGCTACTTCGTCAACGGCAAGGCGCCGCAGTACCCGCCGGCGGGCGGGCCGTTCCGCGACGGGTCGTACGCCCCGCCCGCGGCGTCGAACGCGTCGATGGACGTGACCGGCGGCGACAACGGCGGCGTCCAGACCCGGGTCGGTGCCCCGGCCGCCGGTGCTCCCGCCGCCGGTGCTCCCGCCGCCGGTGCTCCCGCCGCCGGGGGCCCCGCCGCCGAGGACCCCGCGCCGGCAGCCGGCGAGGACGAGCCCCCGGCCGCCGCTCCCACCGAGGGCCAGGGGGCGGCCCGGATCGACGCCGCCAACATCGGTCTGCCCAACACGCCGAACTCCCCCGAGGAGCGATCGCTGGTGACCGAGCTGACCGGGATGCAGATGGGCCTCTCGCCCGCGCAGGTCCCGGCCTTCGCCCCGTACCTCACCGCCGCCACGATGCGCGGCACGACGGTGGAGCTCTCATGAGGGGCGTCGTCGCACCGCTGATCAAGCTCGGCATCTTCGCGATCGTGACGGTGCTGTCGGTGCTCCTGCTGCTGAGCACCGTCCAGAACCAGTACTTCGGGTCGACCGAGGACTACAAGGCCCGCTTCGTCGACGCCTCGGGCCTCATCGCCGGCAGCGACGTGCGCATCGCGGGGGTCCGCGTCGGCCAGGTCACCGACGTCCAGGTGGCCGACCGGTCGGTGGCCGAGGTGTCGTTCTCCGTGGACGAGGCCCGCAAGCTCCCGGTCGGCGCCCGGTTCGTCATCAAGTACCAGAACCTCGTCGGGCAGCGGTACCTGGAGATCCAGCGCGGCAACGGGCCGATGAACCAGTACCTGCAGCCCGGCGACACGGTGCCGGTGACGCAGACGCAGCCGCCGCTCAACCTCACCGTGGTGTTCAACGGCTTCAAGCCGCTGTTCCAGGCCCTGAGCCCCGACGACGTCAACCGGCTGTCGTTCGAGATCATCCAGGTGCTGCAGGGCGAGAGCGGCAACATCAACCAGCTGCTCGCCAGCACGGCGTCGCTGACCTCCACGATCGCGGACCGCGACGCGGTGATCGGCAACGTCGTCAACAACCTGAACCTGGTCCTCGACACGGTGAACGCCCGCGACGAGAAGCTCTCGAGCCTCATCGTCTCGTTGCAGCAGCTGGTGACGGGCCTCGCGCAGGACCGGGTCGCCATCGGGTCCACCCTGCAGCCGATCGCCGACCTCACGCAGGTGACGGCCGGGTTCCTCGACGCCGCCCGCCCGCCGCTCCGCGACGACATCGTCAAGCTCGGTCAGCTGTCCGACATCCTCAACCGCAACCGAGGCCTCGTGGAGAACTTCCTCGAAAAGACCCCGCAGAAGGCCAACAACATCGGTCGCGCCGGAAGCTACGGGTCCTGGTTCAACTTCTACCTCTGCTCCGCGGGCGTCCAGATCGACACGTCGCTGCCGGGACCGATCCAGCTCCCGCTCCCGAACCCGATCTCGATCTCGCTCCCGCCGGAGCTCCTGGGTGGGGGTTACCGATGCAACGGATGAAGCCGTTCCGGAAACGGAACCCCATCGTCATCGGCGCGGTGAGCGTGCTCGTCCTGGTGCTCCTCGTGCTCGCGTCGCTCAACATCCGCGACCTGCCCCTGATCGGGCAGGGGGCCACGTACTCCGCCCGCTTCGGCGAGGCGGCGGGCGTCCAGCCCGACGACGACATCCGCGTCGCCGGCATCCGGGTGGGGACGGTCACCGACGTCACCCTCGACGGGAACGACGTCGTGATCTCCTTCAAGGCGCCGGACGCCTGGATCGGGGACCAGACGCGGGCCTCGATCGAGATCAAGACGGTGCTGGGGCAGAAGTACATCGCCCTCGACCCGGAGGGCTCGCAGGTCCTCGACCCCGACGTCGCGATCCCGCGCAGCCGCACCACCGCGCCGTTCGACGTCATCCAGGCGTTCTCCGACCTCACGACGACGGTGGAGGGGCTGAACACCGACCAGCTCGGCGCCAGCCTCGGCACCCTCTCGGAGACCCTCGACGGGGCCTCGGGGCCGATCCGCCCGGCGCTGGACGGCCTGTCCCGGCTGTCCCGGACGATCTCCTCGCGCGACCAGGAGCTCGCGAAGCTGCTCGCGAACACCCGGGAGACCACGCAGGTGCTCGCCGCCCGCAGCGGCGACGTGGAGCTGCTCATCAAGAACGGCAACCTGCTGCTGGGCGAGCTCCGCGGCCGCAAGGCCGCCATCGACGACCTGCTCAACGGGACGATCGCGCTGTCCAACCAGCTGCGCGGGCTCGTGGCCGACAACCGGGCGACCCTCGGGCCGACGCTGGACAGCCTGAACGGGGTCCTCACCACCCTGCAGGAGAACTCGGCGAACCTCGAGAACGGCATCCGGCTGCTCGCCCCGTTCATCCGGGTCTTCGGCAACGTCGTCGGCAACGGCCGCTGGTTCGACGCCTACATCTGCAACATCGACCCGCCCATCGACGCGCCCTGCAACCCGGGGGACACCGCCGCGCAGCAGGCCTTCATCGCGCCGCTCCTGGGGCTGCTGGGCGGGAACGGGGCCGGCATCACCAACGCGGTCAACACGTTGGGCCAGCCCCTGCTCCAGGCCGGTCAACAGGCGGGCCTGCCCCTCGGGACCCTCTTCCCGAACGGCGTCCCCCTGATCTCCCCGGCCGCGATCGGCCAGACCCCGCCGGCTCCCCAGCCGGCCCAGCAGCCGACCCAGGGAGGGGGCTGACCCGTGACGACCCGTGTCTCCTCGTTGTTCGACAGCTTCGCCCGGACCCTGGCGATCGTCGTGGTCGTCGCGCTCCTCGCGACGGCCGGGCTCTGGTACGCCCTGGAGCGGGGCAGCTCCCGCACGATCACCGCGTACTTCGAGAGCGTGGTCGGCCTCTACACCAAGAACACGGTCAACGTGAGCGGCGTGCCCGTGGGCACCGTCGAGGACATCGTCCCGCAGGGCAACGTCGTGCGGGTCGAGCTCAAGGTCGACAACGAGGTGCCGATCGCCGCCAACGCGCAGGCCGTCATCGTCGCGCCGACCCTGGTGTCCGACCGCTACGTCCAGCTCGGCCCGAACTACACCGGCGGGCCGATGATGAACGACGGGGCCGTCATCCCGGTGCAGCGCACCGCGGTCCCGGTGGAGCTCGACCGGGTCTACAAGAGCCTCGACTCCATCGCCACGTCGCTCGGCCCCAACGGGGTCAACAAGGCCGGCGCGCTGAACGACCTCCTGCGCTCCTCGGCCGGGGCGCTCGGCGGCAACGGTGAGGCGCTCAAGTCGACGATCACCGAGCTCGCGGGTGCGGTGGGCACCCTGTCGGACAACCGCGGCAACCTCTTCGCCACGGTCGACAACCTCGGGCAGTTCACCAACATGCTGGCCCGCAACGACGGCCAGGTGCAGCTGCTCAACAACCAGCTCGCCGACATCTCCGGCTTCCTGGCCGCCGAGCGGGGCAACCTCTCGCAGGTGCTCCAGGTGCTGCCCCCGGCCCTCGAGGACGTGGCGGCGTTCGTCCGGGAGAACCGGGACGGCCTCCGGGTCGACGTCGCCCAGCTCGCGAGCATCACCGACATCCTGGTGCGCCAGAGCCGGGCGCTCACCGAGTTCACCGACGCGGCGCCGGTCGCCCTGAACAACCTGACGAACTCGTTCAACGCCAGCAGCGACACCCTCGACGTCCGTCCCGTGATCGCGCCGGGCCTCAACCTGCCGCCGATCAGCCGGAACCAGCTGCTCTGCGGTCTGCTCGGCAGCGGCCTGCTGCCGATCCCGCAGAACGTCCCGCTGCCGCCGATCCTGGCGGCCGGCCAGGTCCAGTGCGCCACCCAGACCCAGGCCGGGGTGACGGCACTCAACCAGGCGCTGGTGCCCTTCCAGCAGCTCGCGGGTCTGCTCAACCAGAACAAGACGGTGGCGCCGCTGGCCACCAACCTGCTGGCCGGTGCCACCCAGGGACTGGCTCCCAGGGAGGCCGAGAAGGACCCGGGCCTGGCGCCGACCCTGCCGGGCGGGGAACTGATCAAGGGACTGACCGCAGGAGGAGGACGGTGACGACCACCGGGAGAACCCGTCGGGGCTGGCGCCTGGTGGTCGTCGCGCTCGTCGCGGCGGTCGGGCTGTCGGGCTGCGGGCTGCAGTCGATCCAGGAGGTGCCGCTCCCGGGCGGCGCGGCCCTGGGCGACGAGCCGTACACCGTGACGGCACTGCTCACCAACGTGATCGACCTCGTGCCCAACGCCAGCGTGCGCACCAACGACGTCCCCGTGGGCGTCGTCCGGGAGGTCCGCCTGGCCCCCGACGGCTGGACCGCCGAGGTCACCATGGCGGTCAACGGCGACGTGACGCTGCCGGCGAACGCCATGGCGAAGCTGCGCCAGACGAGCCTCCTCGGCGAGAAGTTCGTCGAGCTGGGCAATCCGGCGATCGGGGCCCCGCAGGGTCGCCTCCAGGACGGTGCGGTCATCCCGGTCGACCGCACCGACGTGGGCGCGCAGGTCGAGGAGGTCCTCGGGGCGCTCTCGCTGCTGCTCAACGGCGGCGGCGTGGAGAAGCTCCAGACGATCACGCGCGAGCTCAACTCCGCGCTGTCGGGCAACGAGGGCCAGATCCGCGCCCTCATCGACAACCTCAACGTCTTCGTCGGGACCCTCGACCAGCAGCGGGGGGACATCGTCCGGGCGCTCGACTCGCTCGACCGCCTCACCCGCACGCTCGTCGACCAGCGGGCGAAGATCGCGAACGTCATCGACAACCTGCAGCCCGGGCTCGACGTGCTCAACTCGCAGCGCGGCCTGCTCGTCGGGACCCTGCAGGCGCTGCAGCGGCTCTCCGTCGTCGGCACCGACGTGATCAACCGGGCCGGCGCCAACACGGTGGCCGACCTCGCGGCGCTGCAGCCGATCCTCGGCAACCTCGTCGCCTCTGGCGACGCCCTGCCCGGCTCGCTGCAGATCCTCGTGACGATCCCCTTCGCCGACAACGCCCTCAACGTGGTCAAGGGCGACTACGCCAACATCGACGTCACGCTCGAGCTCTCGCTGACGGGCATCCTGCAGAACCTGCTCGGGGTGAATCCCCAGTCGGCGAACCTCAACCAGATCCTCGCGCTCCTGCAGAACCGGCAGGCCGCGACGGGAGCGCCGGCCCTCGCCCTCCCGGGCGTCGGGGGTCTCCCCGTCGGGGGACTCCTCGGCGGCACCCCCGCTCCCGCGGGCGGCGCCACCGCCCCTGCAGGCGGCACCACCGCTCCCGCGGGCGGCACCGCCGCCCCGGCGGGCACGGACGGGGCCGGCACCACCGGACCCGCGGACGGAGCCGGCTCCACCGGCGCAGCGGGCACCCCCGGTGCCGAGCCGGAGGGCAACTGACATGACGGCGCAGATCAAGAAGCTGCTGGTCCTCTTCGTCATCCTCTCGGTGGTCGGCATCGGCTACATCGCGTTCCGCTACGTCGGCGCCGACTCGCTCATCGGCCTGGGCCCGTACACGGTCAAGGTCGAGATGAAGAACTCCGGCGGCATCTTCCCGAAGGCGTCGGTGAGCTACCGCGGCGTCGAGATCGGCAAGGTCGGCGAGATGCGGGTGACCCCCGGCGGCATCGAGACCGACCTGGAGATCGAACAGGACGCCTACGAGGTGCCGGCCAACGCGATCGCCGTCATCGCCAACCGGTCCGCGGTCGGTGAGCAGTACGTCGACCTGCAGCCGTCGCGGGACGCCGGGCCGTTCCTCCAGGACGGCGACGTCATCCCGGTCGAGCGGGTGCGCACGCCGACCCAGGTCGACGGGCTGCTGGCCAATCTCGACTCGCTGGCGACGTCGGTCCCGCTCCCGGAGCTGCGGACCACCGTGGACGAGCTCTACACGGCCTTCGACCGCACGGGCCCCGACCTGCAGCGCCTGCTGGACAGCTCCAACGCCCTCGTGGGCGACGCGATCCGGAACCTGCCGCAGACCCGGCAGCTGCTCGCCGACGGGCGGGTCGTGCTGCGCACCCAGGCCTCCCTCGGGCCGCAGATCATCTCCTTCAGCCGCGACCTGAACCTCTTCACCGCCCAGCTGAAGGCCGACGACCCGAACCTGCGCCGCCTGGTGCGGGCGGCGCCCCCGGCCGCCACGCAGCTCGAGGGGCTGCTGCGCGAGACCGGCCCCGACCTGTCCCGCGTCCTCGCGAACGTCCTCACGACCGTGCGGATCATCCAGCCGCGCCTGGCGGGCGTCGAGCAGCTGCTCGTCACCTACCCCGGCCTGTCCGCGGTGGCCCCGGCGGTCGTCCCCGGCGACGGTCGCGTGCACTTCGGCCTCGTCCTGAACATCGCCGACCCGCCCTACTGCCGGGACGGTTACCTGCAGCCCAACGACGGCTGGCGACCGGCGACCGCGCTGGACTTCCCTCCGCTGGACACCCGGGTGTTCTGTGCCCAGGGAGGGGTCGTGAACCCCCGCGGCCTCCAGCACACCCCGGAGCTCGACGGCAGCAAGCGGCCGTACGGCGAGATCCTCGACCCGAACGAGTACTACTACGCCCCGGGCAGCCCGCCCCCCGGCAACTTCGGCAACGTCACCCCGGTGCCGGCGACGCCGTTCACCCCCGGCCAGCGGCCGGCGCAGATTCCCGGACAGAACCCCGGGTCGTCCGCGTCCCAGGCCGGGTCGCAGAATGCCGATCAGACCACCGCGTTCTCCGGACTCTCGTCGTCCCCGGCCGATGTCCTGGCGGACTCCGGGCGCGGTGCCCCGCCCGTCGTCATCCCCGGCCTGGGGTAGCGCGACGGGGCGGGCTCCTACCCCGAGGAGTTGAGGATCCTGCCCTCCACCGACACGCTCGAACCGTCCACGCGACGGGGCTGGCTCAAGGCCCCGTCGCAGCGGACGACCATCCGCATCCTGGCCGTCGTCACGGTGCTCGCCTTCGCGGCGGCCGTGGCGGCCGGCGTGTACTGGTGGATCGGGTCCCACGGGACGACCGCCACCCAGGCCCGCGACCGGGACGTCGCGGTCGACGCCGCCGAGCAGATCGTGGTCAACATCAACACGGTGCGCCCGCAGACGATCGACGCCGACCTGCAGGCCGCGCAGTCCTCGCTGACCGACCCGATGCTCACCGAGTACCAGAAGGTCCGCCAGCAGTTCGCCGACAGCCTGAAGAAGGCCCAGGCGTCCGTGGTGGCCACGCCGGCCGGTGCCTCGCTCACCGCCTTCGACGACGACCGCGGCACCGCCTCGGCGATCGTGGCGATCAACGTGACCGCGTCGAGCACCAACCAGCAGCCGAACCAGAAGCAGCAGCTGTTCCAGGTCGAGATGCAGCGCACCCCGGACGGCTGGAAGGCCTCGAAGGCCGCCCCCACCGCCGGTCAGAGCTGAGGAGAGGAACAGCCCCGTGCCACCCCGTAGCCGTACCACCCCGAGCACCTCCCCGGCGGGCCGTCGTCCCAAGGTCGCCGGCCTGCGCGACCCGCGCCGGCAGGGCGTCTCCGGCGAGCCGACGTCGACCCCCGGGCCCGACGACGCCCCGCAGGACACCGCGGCCGTGACGACCCCGGAGGCGCCGGCCCCCGGTGCCCCGGCCGACGTCCCCGCCGCGACGGCGCCGTCGTCCCCCGTCGACGGCACCCCCGCCGGCGAGGTCGTCGACACCCCGCCGTCGGTCGCGCCCGACGACGCCGAGGCCGACGAGCGCTCCGGCGCCGACGGGTCCGGGCCGAGGCGCCGGCCGACCCGCGCCATGACCCCCGCCGGCGCGTCCTCGCGCCGGGGCGGCACCGCGGTGCTCGAC
>NZ_JBHSIV010000030.1:0-68878 GCF_042653685.1 Actinomycetospora atypica
GCGCCGTCGGGGTCCGGCCCCGCCGGTCGTCGCGACCCGCGCCGGCCCGCCCGGGCCCGGCGGCTCCTCGTCGGGGGCCTCACCGCCGCGGCCGCCATCGCGGTGCTCGTCGGGATCGGGGTCGGCACGGGCGGCAGCGGTGGGGCACCGGCGCCCACGGCCGTCCCGGGGCCCGGTCCCGTCGTCGTGTCGGCCACCGACCTGCCGGCCGCCTTCCGCAGCGGCCTCGGGGCCCGCGACCCGTCCCCGCTGTCCGACCCGGTCACGCGCGCGGGCTGCCTCGTCGCGCACGGCCTCCCGGCGGGCACGGTCCCGCTCGGGACGCGGGCCGTGGTCGTCGACGGGCGCCCGGGCACGCTGCTGGTCCTGACCACCGGCCAGGCGGGGCGGTTCCGGCTGCTCGTGGTGGGCCCGGGGTGCGCCGAGGGCCGGCCCGACACGGTGGCGGAGGCCACGGTGGGCGGCTGAGTGCGGCGGCGGGACGCCGGTGGGGAATCCTGGGCGGGTGGGAGACGTTGCATCGGACGTGAGTGAGCAGACCATCCACGACGTGATCGTCGTGGGATCCGGACCGGCGGGGTACACCGCGGCGACGTACGCGTCGCGCGCACAGCTCGACGTCGTGGTCTTCGAGGGCAGCCAGTTCGGCGGTGCCCTGATGACGACGACCGAGGTGGAGAACTACCCCGGCTTCTCCGACGGGATCATGGGCCCCGAGCTCATGGACCAGATGCGTCGCCAGGCCGAGCGCTTCGGCGCCGACCTGCGTCCCACCGACGTCGACGCGCTCGACCTCGACGGTGACGTCAAGACCGTCACCGTCGGCTCCGAGCAGCACCGGGCGCGCACCGTCATCCTCGCGATGGGGGCCGCGCCGCGCTACGTCGGCGTCCCCGGTGAGGAGCGGCTCCTCGGCCACGGCGTCAGCGCCTGTGCCACCTGCGACGGGTTCTTCTTCCGCGACCACGACATCGTCGTGGTCGGCGGCGGCGACTCCGCCATGGAGGAGGCCACCTTCCTCACCCGGTTCGCCCGATCGGTCACGATCGTGCACCGCCGGGAGGAGTTCCGGGCCTCCGGGATCATGCTGGAGCGCGCGCGGGCCAACGAGAAGATCACCTTCCGGACGAACGCCGTGGTCACCGAGGTCCTCGGCGACCAGTCCGTGACCGGCGTGAAGGTGCGCGACACCGTGACCGGCGAGGAGGACGTCCTGGAGGCCAGCGGGATGTTCGTCGCCATCGGGCACGACCCGCGCTCCGGCCTGGTCGCCGGCCAGATCGACACCGACGACGAGGGCTACGTGCGCGTCGACACGCCGAGCACCTACACCAATCTCCCGGGTGTGTTCGCCTGCGGCGACCTGATCGACAAGACCTACCAGCAGGCCATCACGGCGGCCGGCAGCGGCTGCACGGCGTCGATCGACGCCGAGCGGTGGCTGGCGGAGAACCCCGCCGTCCGCACCCCGGAGACGTCGCCGAAGCCGACCGTCGACTCCGAGTTCCACCCCGAGCTCGACGCCGTCCCGGCGTCCTGACCGTTCGACCCCTGATCCGAGGAGGATCCCTGATGGGCAGCCCCGTCAACGTCACCGACTCCACGTTCTCCGACGAGGTGTTGAACAGCGACAAGCCCGTGCTGGTCGACTTCTGGGCGACCTGGTGCGGCCCGTGCAAGATGGTCGCCCCGGTGCTCGAGGAGATCGCGGCGGAGCACGGCGACAAGATCACCGTCGCCAAGCTCGACATCGACCAGAACCAGGCGACCGCGCGTGACTACCAGGTCATGTCGATCCCCACGATGATCGTCTTCCAGGGCGGCAAGCCCGTGAAGCAGATCGTCGGCGCGAAGCCGAAGGCCGCGCTGCTGAACGACCTCTCCGACGTGCTCGGCTGAGCCGTACGTCGCCGCTGAACGCCGGGTCCGGACCTCGTCCGGGCCCGGCGTTCGTGTGTCCGCCCGAGGGTGCCGCGGACGGCGAACCCGAACCGTGACCCACCGGCGCGGGCCCGATGCCGGGTGCACCGGGGCGGGCAGGGCACAATGAGGCCGCAGTGAACCGTGGTGACGCCCGAGTCGACCAGTCCGGCGACGGCGGTGGTGGTGGTATCCGAAACCGGGCCCGGACGGGCCACCGGCACGGGACCCGACAGGACGGGAGCGACCGAATGCAGCTGCTGAGCCGCGGCGACACCGGTCCGGCGGTCGCCGAGGTGCGCGCAGCGCTCGAGGAGCTCAAGCTGCTCGAGCCCGCGGACGCGGCGCTCTCCGTGTTCGATCCGGCCCTCTTCGACAGTGCGCTCGAGGACGCCGTGCGGGCCTTCCAGCAGAACCGGGGCCTGATCACCGACGGCATCGTCGGGTCGGCCACCTACCGGGCCCTGCGGGACGCCCGGTGGTCGCTGGGCGACCGGATGCTGTGCCTCCAGACCACGAACATGATGACCGGCGACGACGTGTTCGCGCTGCAGGAGCGGCTCCTCGAGCTGGGGTACGACTCCGGGCGCGCCGACGGGGCGTTCGGCCGCCAGACCGAGCAGGCGCTGCGCAGCTTCCAGCGCGACTACGGCATGGCCCCGGACGGCATGTGCGGGCCGCGCACGCTGCGTCACCTCGGGTACCTCGGGCGCAAGGTCACCGGTGGGCGTCCGGGGCTGCTCCGGGAGCAGGAGCGGCTGCACCGCGCCGGCCCCCGGCTGACGGGGAAGCGCATCGTGATCGATCCAGGCCACGGCGGGGACACCCCCGGCGTCCGCGTCGGGGACGTCACCGAGGCCGACCTGGTCTCCGACATCGCCCGCCGGCTCGAGGGCCGGATGGCGGCCGCCGGCATGGAGGCCCTGCTCTCCCACGGCCCGCAGGACTGCCCCTCCGACGCCGAGCGGGCCGGGTTCGCGAACACGGCCGGCGCCGACGTGGTGCTCTCGCTGCACGTCGACGCGAACGCCAGCACCGCCGCGAACGGCCTGTCAGCGTTCCACTTCGGCACGGGCACCGGCGCGACGTCCACGGTCGGCGAGGCCCTCGCGGGCTACATCCACCGCGAGCTGCTCGCCCGCACCCGCATGCTCGACTGCGGGGTGCACCCGCGGCCGTGGGAGCTCCTGCGGCTCACGCGGATGCCGGCGGTGCGGGTGGAGATCGGCTACCTGACGAACGACTCGGACCGCGCGGCGCTGCTCGACCCGGCCTTCCGCGACGTGGTCGCCGAGGGGATCCTCGTGGCCGTCAAGCGCCTCTACCTGCTCGGCCAGAACGACAAGCCGACCGGCACCTTCACCTTCTCCGACATCCTGCAGCGCGAAGAGGGCAGCCCGATCGGCGCCTAGGTGGCCTACGGCCATGTGAGCACTTTCCGGGGCTATGGCACGCGAAAGTGCTCACAAGCCACGGCGGCGCCGATCGAACGCGCGTCGGACATGCGTGTGTGAGCACTTTCGGGCGCCATAGCCCGGGAAAGTGCTCACACGCACGAAGTGCACCTAGCGGGGTGCGCCCACCGGCGCGGCGGGGGCCGTCGTGACGGTGACCGATCCCAGGAGCTGGGCGATCGCCGCCTCGACGTCCTCCTTCCAGGAGAACCCGGTGCGCATCTCGAGACGCAGGCGCGGCCAGCGGTGGTGCGGCGCGACCGTCTTGAACCCGACCGCACGCAGGAACGCGGCGGGGAGCACGCAGGAGGGGGTGTCCTCGCCCGTGCGGCCGTGGGCCTCGCCGCGCGGGCGCTCGGCGGTGTCGCCGAACGCCTCGAGCGCCTTCACACCGCGGCGCGACAGGTCGCGGACGACGTCCTGGACCAGCAGCCGGCCGATGCCGGAGCCGGAGAAGTCGGGGACCACGTGCAGGCCGCAGAGCAGCACCGCGTCGGCGCCGACGGGCGAGGTTGGGAAGGCGGCGGCGCGGGGGACCGCGGCCGGCGGGGCGTAGAAGGCGTAGCCGGCGGGGACGCCGTCGACGTGGGCGATGCGCCCGCACGAGCCCCACTCGAGCAGGACCCCGGAGACCCAGGACTCCTTCTCGAGCTCGAGGGTGCCGAACTCCTCGGCCTGGGAGCCCAGGTGCGGCGGGAGCTCCCAGTACACGCACCGACGGCAGCCCTTGGGCAGCTCCTCGATGTTGTCGAGGGTGATCCCGACGCACTCTCGCGACACCGACACTCCCGTCCTTCCCCGCCGCGCGTCCCGATCGCGACGAGGCATGCGTACTCTCCCCCGACGCCGACGACAATACGGGCGCCCCGGGTCGGGTGACCCCCGTGGGCACCGACTCGTCCTCCGGCTTTCGCCACACCTCCTCGACCCCGGCACCGCGCCGCGTAGAGTCGCGAGGCGATCCACTCGTGAACAGATCACGGAGAGTCGCTGATGACGCCGACGCCCCCCGTCCCCCGGTCCCTCGCCCCCCACGGGGCCGCGGCGGCGGGCGCGACGGCGGCGGCGGCGTCCAGCGGCGACCCGCACCTCGACCGGTACGCCGCCCGCACGGCCGGGATGACGGCGTCGGAGATCCGGGCCCTGTTCGCGGTCGCCAGCCGCCCGGAGGTCGTCTCCCTCGCCGGGGGCATGCCGAACCTGGCCGCGCTCCCGCTCGACTCGCTGGGGGTCGAGGTGGGCCAGCTGATCGCGGCCGAGGGACAGAGCGCCCTGCAGTACGGCTCCGCCCAGGGCGTGCCGGTGCTGCGGGAGCAGATCGGCGAGGTGATGGCGTTCGAGGCGGGCTCGACGGCGGCGACCGGCGGGTTCGCGCCCGACGACGTCGTGGTCACCGTGGGCTCGCAGTCGGCGCTCGACATGCTCACCCGCCTGTTCGTCGACCCGGGCGACGTCGTGCTCGCCGAGTCGCCGTCCTACGTCGGGGCGCTGGGCTCGTTCGCCGCCTACCAGGCCGAGGTCCGGCACGTCGCGATGGACGACGACGGCCTCGTCCCGGCGGCCCTGGAGGAGGCCCTCGACCGGCTGGTCCGGGAGGGCCGCCGCGCGAAGTTCCTCTACACCGTGCCGAACTTCCACAACCCGGTCGGCGTCTCGCTCGCCACCGACCGCCGGCCCGAGGTCGTCGAGCTGTGCCGCCGGTACGGCGTGCTGATCGTCGAGGACAACCCCTACGGGCTGCTCGGCTTCGACGGGCAGACCTACCCGTCGCTGCGCTCGCTCGACCCGGAGAACGTCGTCTACCTCGGCTCCTTCTCCAAGATCTTCGCCTCCGGGCTGCGGGTCGGCTGGGCGCTGGCGCCGCACGGCATCAAGGACAAGCTCGTCCTGGCCGCCGAGTCGGCCACCCTGTGCCCGCCGGCGTTCACGCAGCTCGTGGTCTCGCGCTACCTCGCGACGCACGACTGGCGGAGCCAGGTGAAGTCGTTCCGGGAGATGTACCGGGAGCGCTGCGAGGCGATGCTCGCGGCCCTCGAGACCCACCTGCCCGCCGGGTGCCACTGGACGCGGCCGCAGGGCGGCTTCTTCGTGTGGGCGACGGTGCCCGAGGGCGTCGACACCCGCGCGATGCTCCCGCGGGCGATCACGGCGCGCGTCGCGTACGCCTCGGGCACCGGTTTCCACGCCGACGGCTCGGGCAGCCGCCACATGCGGCTCTCGTTCTGCTACCCGCCGCCCGAGCGCATCACCGAGGGCGTGCGCCGGCTGGCCGGGGTGCTCGACGGCGAGCTGGAGCTGCTGCGCACCTTCGGTGTGACCGGCCCGCGCTCGTCCGCCACCGGGCCGCAGGCGCCGGCGGTCGACACCGCCTGACCCCGGGCCCGACGGGACCTGCCGGGCACGGACGCCCGTGCCCGGCCGGTCCCGTCGCCCGGCTAGGGTCGCCGCCGTGATCGACCCCGTCGCACCCACCGCCCCGTGACCGCGCCCGCCGCCCCGGGAGGACGCCCGGCCGAGCGGTCCGTCGCCGTCCTCGCCGGCGGGCTCTCCCACGAGCGGGACGTGTCGCTGCGCTCCGGGCGCCGGATCGCGGCGGTCCTGCGCGACACCGGGATCGCGGTCGACGAGTGGGACACCGACGCCGCACTCGTCGGCCGCCTGCGCGACACCCGCCCCGACGCGGTCGTCGTCGCCCTCCACGGCGGCGAGGGGGAGAACGGGGCCGTGCAGAGCGTGCTGGAGCTGCTCGGGGTCCCGTTCGTGGGCACCGGCGGCCGGGCCTGCCGGCGCGCGCACGACAAGCCCAGCGCGAAGGCCGAGCTCGCCCGCGCGGGGCTCGACACCCCGGAGTGGGTGGCCCTGCCCCACACGACCTTCCGGGAGCTCGGGGCCGGGGCGGTCCTCGACGCGCTCGTCGGGACGCTCGGGCTGCCCCTGATGCTCAAGCCGGACCAGGGCGGCTCGGCGCTCGGCGCCCAGGTGGTTCGCGACGCCGCCGACCTGCCCTCGGCGATGGTGGGCGCCCTGGCCTACTCGGAGACGGTGCTCGTCGAGCGGTTCGTCTCCGGGGTGGAGGTCGCCATCTCGGTGATCGACACCGGGGACGGGCCCGAGGCGCTCCCGGCCGTCGAGGTCGAGCCCGAGGGCGGCGTCTACGACTACACGGCCCGCTATACCGCCGGCCTGACCCGCTTCCACTGCCCGGCGCGCGTCGACCCGGGGACGGCGGAGCGGATCGCCGCCGCGGCGGTCGCCGCGCACCGCGCCCTCGATCTGCGCGACCTCTCCCGCACCGACGCGATCGTCGACGCCGACGGACGGGTGCAGGTGCTCGAGGTCAACGTCTCGCCCGGACTCACCGAGAACTCGCTCCTGCCGCTCGCGATCGCCGCGGCCGGACGGGATCTCGGAGAGGTCTTCGGCCTCCTCGTCGATCGCGCCGTCCGGCGGGGCTGAGCCGTACAGGCGATCTCAGGGCGCCCTGAGATCGCCGCTGCCGGCCCGGACGATCACCCCTCGGGTGAGGAGCCCGGGAGGGGCTTCGAGTTCATCAGCGAGGCGATGCGCTCCAGATCGTCGACCGAACCGAACTCGACGACGATCCGGCCCTTGCGCTGACCGAGCTCGACCTTGACCCGGGTGTCGTAGGCGTCCGACAGACGCTCGGCGAGGTCCTGCAGCCCGGGCGCGTGGAGCTTGCGCGCGGGGGAGCGCTTCTTCGCCGCCGCCGGCCCTGTCTCGCCGCGGGCGAGGGTCACGGCCTCCTCGGCCGCCCGCACCGACATGCCCTCGGCCACGATCCGCGCCGCGAGCTCCTCCTGGGCGCCGGTGTCGTCGAGACCCAGGAGCGCGCGGGCGTGGCCGGCCGACAGGATCCCGGCCGCCACCCGGCGCTGCACGGCGACGGGGAGGCGGAGCAGCCGGATCGTGTTGGTGATCGCGGGCCGACTGCGCCCGATGCGCTCGGCGAGCTGCTCGTGCGTCACGGCGAACTCGGTCAGGAGCTGCTGGTAGGCGGCCGCCTCCTCGAGCGGGTTGAGCTGCACCCGGTGGATGTTCTCGAGCAGGGCGTCGCGCAGCAGGTCGTCGTCGGAGGTGCTGCGCACGATCGCGGGGATGTGCGCGAGCCCGGCGCGCTGGGCGGCCCGCCAGCGCCGCTCGCCCATGACGAGCTCGTGGGTGATCTCGGCGCCGGCCTCGCCGGGCAGCGGGGTGTCGAGCTCCCGCACGACGATCGGCTGCAGGAGCCCGAACTCGCGCACGGAGTGCTCGAGCTCCGCGAGCGCCTCCTCGTCGAAGACCGTCCGCGGCTGGCGCGGGTTGGCCCGGATCCCGTCGACGCGCACCTCGCGGTACACGGCACCGGCCACCGCACCGCCGTCGACGGGCTCGTCGGCCGTCCGCAGCACGGGGCCGGGCGACGGCGTGCGCTGCCCGATGACGACGTCGGCCGCCCGGGTGCCCACGCCCGGTCGGTTGTCGCCGGGCTCGGGCGGACCGGTGGGGATGAGGGCGGCCAGCCCGCGGCCGAGACCGCCACGGCGCTCGGTCATCGCGACTCCCCGGCGTTGACCGTGGCCTCGGCCCGCTGCTCGGCGACCGCGGCCCGCATGGCGAACTCGCGCGCCGCGTCGAGGTAGCTCATCGCGCCGCGGGAGCCCGGGTCGTAGGTCAGGACGGTCTGCCCGAAGCCGGGGGCCTCGCTGACCTTGACGCTGCGGGGGATCACGGTGCGCAGGACGAGGTCGCCGAAGTGGTGCCGGACCTCGTGCGTGACCTGGTCGGCCAGCTTGGTCCGCCCGTCGTACATCGTCAGCAGGATCGTCGAGACGTGCAGCGACGGGTTGAGGTGCGACTGCACCAGCCCGATGTTGTTCAGCAGCTGGCTCAGGCCCTCCAGCGCGTAGTACTCGCACTGGATCGGGATGAGCACCTCCGGCGCCCCGACCATCGCGTTCAGCGTGAGCAGGCCGAGCGAGGGCGGGCAGTCGACGAGGACGTAGTCGACGTCGAGCCGGTCGAGCGCCTCGGCGGAGAGCGCCTGCTTGAGGCGCGACTCCCGGTTCATCATCGACACGAGCTCGATCTCGGCGCCGGCCAGGTCGATGGTGGCGGGCACGCACAGGAGGTCGGAGGAGCGGTCGCAGACCTGCGCGGCCTGGTCGAGCGTCAGCTCGCCGATGAGCACCTCGTAGATGGACGGGGTGCCGCTGCGGTGGTCGACCCCGAGCGCGGTGCTGGCGTTCCCCTGGGGGTCGAGGTCGATGACGAGCACGCGCGCACCGTGCAGCGCGAGCGCCGCGGCGAGGTTCACCGTGCTCGTCGTCTTGCCGACCCCGCCCTTCTGGTTGGCCACCGTGATGACCCGGCGGCGGGCCGGCCGGGGCATCCGGTGGTCCTCGGGGTGGAGCACCCGGGCGGCCCGGGCGGCCTCCTCGGCGATCGGGGTGAGGCCCCCGCCGTCGCCGTAGATGACCTCGCCGGCCCCGAGCACGCCGGCGTTCACGGTCGACACCGCGTCGCTCACGGCCTCGCGGACCTTCTCCGCGCTGGGCTTGTCCACCCGGGGTCGGTCCGTCGTTCCACGGCGCGTTTCACGTGGAACGTTCGCGCGTCCTTCGGTCACGAGGATCGGTCCTTCCTGCCACGGGCGCGTCGTCCGCTCCCCGGGCCTGAGCCCGCAGCGGTTCGCCGTTCCGTCCGATGTACCACCACGATGTGCGTCGTGGTGTCTCCCGCGCCGCACGTGACGACCTCGACCTCGCCACCACCCGCGGATCGGAGGTCGACCGCGTCGCGACGCACCTCGTCGTGCGCGCTCGCGCCCTTGAGCGCGGCCAGTCTCCCACCCGGTCTCACGAGGGGGAGCGTCCACTCCGCCAGGCGTCCCAGGGGCGCCACGGCGCGGGCGGTGGCGACGTCGGACTCGCCGCACGCCCGGCGCGTCTCGCGCTCCTCGGCCCGTCCGCGGTGCACCACGACGTCGAGCCCGAGATCGGCCACGACCTCCTCGAGCCACGCCACCCGCCGGGCCATCGGCTCGAGCAGGGTGATGCGGAGGTCGGGCCGGGCGAGGGCGAGCGGAATCCCGGGGAGGCCGGCGCCCGACCCCACGTCGACCACGGTCGCCCCGTGCGGCACGGCCGTCCCGACGAGCGCCGAGTTCACCAGGTGCCGGTTCCAGAGCCGGGGGAGCTCCCTCGGCCCGATGACGCCCTGCTCCCGGCCGGGCCCCGCGAGCAGGTCGGCGAACCGCTGCGCCCGCGGCAGCGCGTCCCCGAAGAGCTCGACGGCCTCGGGGGTCGGGACCGAGGGACCCTCCTCGACCCGACCCGGGTCCTCGAGCGTCATGCGCGGCCCCCTACGGGAGCCGTTCCACGTGAAACAGCCCCCGCACCCGGGAGCACCGGGGCGGGGGCGTCCGACGACATCGGGGCCACGGGTCAGCGGCCGGGCAGGACGACCACGCGACGGCGGGGCTCCTCGCCCTCGCTCTCGCTGTGCACGCCGTCCACCGACGCCACCGCGTCGTGCACGATCTTGCGCTCGAACGGCGTCATCGGGCGCAGCTTCTGGCTCTCGCCCGACTCCTTGACCTCCTCGGCCGCGCGTCGGCCGAGCTCGGTCAGCTCGCTGCGACGGTGGGAGCGCCACCCGGCGATGTCGAGCATCAGGCGGTTCCGGGTGCCGGTGCTCTGCTGGACGGCGAGCCGGGTCAGCTCCTGGAGAGACTCGAGGACGTCGCCGCGCTGGCCCACCAGCTTCTCGAGGTCCTTGCCGCCGTCGATGCTCACGATGGCGCGCCCGGCCTCGACGTCGAGGTCGATGTCCCCGTCGAAGTCGAGGATGTCGAGCAGCCGCTCGAGGTAGTCCCCGGCGATGTCGCCCTCGCGGACGAGGATCTCCTGGGAGGTCGGCCCTCCGGAGGCCTCGGTCGCCTCGTCCGCACCGGCGGCGCCGGACGGGTCGTCACTGGTGCGGTCGTCCGACTGCAGGGTCTCGGACACGACATGTCTCCTCTCGACGGGCCGCACTCGGCGGCCCTCCTCCGGTCCGGCGGTACCGATCCTCATCGGGCGAGGGACGGCGGCCGGGAGTTGTGGGGGCGGGTCCGCGGCCGGGACCCGCCGGCCGGGTCAGCGGCGCTTCTTCGACTTCTTGCCGGGACGGCTGGACGACGCCAGCTGGCCGGAGCGCGAGCCGTTCTTGCCGCCCTGGCCGTTCGCGGCCGACCCGACCTTGCCGGGCGCGGCGCGGCCGCTGCCCTTCCCGGAGGTCGGTCGCGCGCCGGGGCGGGGCTTCGTGGGCGTGGCCGCCACCACCGGGGCGGACACGGCGTCCTCGGGCTCGTCGAGCTCGGTGACCGCGTCCCGGGGCTCCGCCGTGACGCCGTTCGACGCGCGCTTCGGCTTCTGTCCGGGCTTCGGGGCGAGGAGGTCGCGCTGGGCCGCGGCCTGGGTGCGCTGCTCCTCCTCCTCCTTCGCGATCTTCCCGTAGACGAGGTACTGCTGGGTCAGCGTCCAGGAGTTGTTGGACAGCCAGTAGAGCAGGATCGCGATGGGGAAGAAGGCGCCGAAGACGAGCACGCCGAGCGGGAACAGCCACATCGTCAGCTTCTGCATGATCGCGGCCTGCGGGTTGGCCGCGGAGGCCGGCGACTGGTGGGCCGCGGAGACACGCGCCGTGAAGTGGGTCGCGACGCTGGCGATGATCATCAGCGGCAGGGCGACCGGGATGACGTGCGGGTTGAAGTCGCCGAAGTTCAGCGAGAAGGACCCGACGGCCTGCAGGTTGCCGCTGATCGCGTCCGAGAGCTTGGCGCCGAAGAGCGTGGCGTTGTCGAACGACAGGATGTCGTTGTAGCTGAAGACGTAGTTGTAGGCGTAGTCGGTGCGGAACCCGCGCAGGACGTGGAACAGGCCGATGAAGACCGGGAGCTGCACGAGGACCGGCAGACAGCCGCCCAGCGGGTTGACGCCGTGCTCCTTCTGGAGCTTCTGCATCTCCTCCGCGAGCTTCGTGCGGTCGTTCTTGTACTTCTCCTGCAGCTTCTTGATCTGCGGCTGGAACTCCTGCATCTTCCGCATCGAGCGGACCTGGCTGACGAACGGCTTGAACAGCAGCGCGCGCAGGGTGAAGACCAGGAAGATGACCGAGAGCGCCCAGGCGAACCCGTTGTCGGCGCCCAGCACGTAGCCGAACACCTTGTGCCAGAACCACAGGATGGCCGACACCGGGTAGTAGATGACGTTCAGCACGACGCTTGCTCCTCGCTGATGGGGGCTCCGGCTCCCCGGGGGGCAGGGCGGTCAGGGTCCACGCCCCCGCCGGCGCGACCGTCGGAGGCGGTGCCGTCGGGGGAGGCGCACGACGGGTCATGCCGTCGTGGGGGAACGGGGTCCAGGCCACCAGGGTGCCAGGGCGCGCACTTGAGCAGGCGCACGGTGGCGAGGCCGGTCCCGCGGAGCACGCCGTGCACCTGCAGCGCCTCGACCGCGTAGGCGCTGCAACTGGGGTGGAAGCGGCAGTGCGGCAGGAACATGGGGGAGATCCACCGGCGGTACACGCCGAGCAGGGCGATGAGCAGGCGGGCGGCCGGGCCGGGACGCGGCCCGGCATCCGGACGCGTACCAGCGGTCACGACGCTGCCCTCCGTCGGTTTCCCGTGAAACCTCGTCCCGGCGCGGGACGGTCGCCCCACGGCCGACGGCGCCCGCTCGCGGTCGCCGTCCGGACCCATGGTGCCCGTCCCGTGCTCCCGGAGCGACCAGATCCCGGCCACGGACCCCCTCGGGGAGGTCGCGATGGTCACGGATCGCCGCCCAGGCCGACCCGGCGCAACGCGCCGTCGAGGTCCTCGGCCAGTTCGGCCGACGTCGCGCCGGCCGCGGGCGGATGGGCCCGGACGACGAGCGCGGTGCCCGGCGGCAAAATTGGTAACCGGTCGGCGACGAGATGACGCAGGCACCGGGTCAACCGGTGGCGTTCGACCGATCCGCCGACCGCGCGACCGACGACGAAGCCGGCGCGGGTGGTGCCGTCGTCGGCCAGGGCGTGCACCGACAGACGACGGCGTCCCGCCCGTCGCCCACGCCGTATCACCCGACGGAAGTCGTCGGGTCGGCGGACGCGGTGGGCGCGGGGCAGCACGAGGAGAGGTGCGGACCGCGAGGCCCGGACGCTCGGGTCAGGCGCTCAGCTCGGAGCGGCCCTTGCGACGACGGTTCGCCAGCACCGCACGGCCGGCGCGCGTGCGCATGCGGAGCCGGAAGCCGTGGGTCTTCGAGCGACGACGGTTGTTCGGCTGGAACGTGCGCTTGCCCTTGGCCACGGCTGAGAACTCCTGCGTCGGCTCACCCCGCATCGTGGGGGAGCGCGGGTGTGCCGGGTGCACGCCGAAGAGCCAGGACATCCCTGGCACGGCGGACCCGGATCCGGTCGTTCACGAGAATAGCCCAGGGACGGGCCGTCCCCCGACGCCGGGGCCCGGTGGCACCCACGACCGCGGATCGCCCCCCGAGTGCCTCCCGCCGCCCGGGCGCAGCCGCCGACCGGGGGAGGTTGTGGGCCGGTGCGGGACCTTGTTAGCGTCCTGCACCCGCTGCGGCGGAGGGGGCGGACCCCGCGGTCGGTGACGCCGCGGGCAGGGTGCGGGAGCGGGCCGCGGCAGCGGCACACTCGGTGCGGACCTCGGACACGGGGGCCCGCGCATCGGAGCGACGCGCGTCGTGCACAGTTGTGGACAACTCTGTGGACACGCGCGCCCGCGGCGCGCCCGGACCGGGACGAGGGGAGGCTCTGCGATGTCGGACCAGCTCTCCGATCTCGACGCCACCTGGGCCCGCGTCGTCGCCGAGCTCACGCGACCCTCCGAGAACGGGCCGAGCCTGTCCGCCCAGCAGCGCGCGTGGGTCCGGGTCACCCGTCCGCTCGGTCTGCTCGACGACACCGCCCTGCTGGCCGCGCCGAGCGAGTTCGCCAAGGAGGCGATCGAGCGCGCCCTGCGCGACCCGATCGTCGACGCGCTCTCCCGCCACATCGGCCGGCCCGTGCAGCTGGCGGTCCGGGTCGACCACAGCGCCCGCACCCCCACCGACTCCGGCCCGGAGACCTCGCCCCTGCCCCGCCTCGGCTCGTCGTCCTACGAGGGCTCCTCGGCCTACGTGGACGAGCCCTACGAGGGGTACGCCGGGTCCGGGTACGTCGACGGCCGCCGCTTCGACGACGGGGGCCCCGACACCGGCTACCTCCTCGGCACCGAGCGCTCGCACCGCGCCGACGCGATCGCGGCCGCGGCCGGCGTCGGGAAGGTCACGCACAACCCTGACCGCGCGCACCCGGAGGAGGAGGTCGACGAGGTCCGCGACGGCCTCGCCGCCGTCCACGAGATCTGGAGCCCGCCCGGGCGGTCGCCCCAGGACGGGGGCCGGCCCGAGCCCGAGGTGCCGCGGGACGGCGCGCGGGGGGCCCCGCGCTCCCAGACCCGCCTCAACGAGAAGTACCTGTTCGACACCTTCGTCATCGGCGCCTCGAACCGGTTCGCCCACGCCGCGGCGGTCGCGGTGGCCGAGGCGCCGGCGCGGGCCTACAACCCGTTGTTCGTCTGGGGCGACTCCGGGCTCGGCAAGACGCACCTGCTCCACGCGGTCGGGCACTACGCCCAGCGGCTCTTCTCCGGGATGCGCGTGCGCTACGTGTCCACCGAGGAGTTCACCAACGACTTCATCAACAGCCTGCGCGACGACCGCAAGATCGCCTTCCAGCGGCGCTACCGGGACGTCGACGTGCTGCTCGTGGACGACATCCAGTTCCTCGAGGGCAAGGAGGGGACCCAGGAGGAGTTCTTCCACACCTTCAACACCCTCCACAACGCGAACAAGCAGATCGTCGTGTCCTCCGACCGGCCGCCCAAGCGCCTGGAGACCCTCGAGGACCGGCTGCGGACCCGCTTCGAGTGGGGCCTCATCACCGACATCCAGCCCCCGGAGCTCGAGACCCGCATCGCGATCCTGCGCAAGAAGGCCACGGGCGAGCGGATGGCCGCCCCGCCGGAGGTCCTCGAGTTCATCGCCGACCGGATCGAGCGCAACATCCGCGAGCTCGAGGGCGCGCTGATCCGCGTCACCGCGTTCGCGTCGCTGAACCGCCAGCCGATCGACCTCCAGCTCGCCGAGATCGTCCTGCGCGACCTCATCCCCGACTCCCGGCAGTCGGAGATCACGGCGCCGACGATCATGGCCGTGACGGCCGAGTTCTACAGCGTCTCCATCGACGACCTCACCGGTCCCGGGAAGACGAAGGCCCTCGCGCTGTCCCGCCAGATCGCGATGTACCTCTGCCGGGAGCTGACCGACCTCTCGCTGCCGCGGATCGGGCAGATGTTCGGCAACCGCGACCACACCACGGTCATGCACGCGGACAAGAAGATCCGCAAGGAGATGGCCGAGCGCCGCCGGACCTACGAGCAGGTCCAGGAGCTCACCGCGCGCATCAAGCAGCGCGCCCGCGGCTGAGGCGTCCGCCCCGCACCCGACCGGGTGGACCTCGAGGGCGGTCCCCGCGGTCGCGCACGCCCGTCCGGGGCACGCCGCGTGGTGGAACGGGCACCCGGGGCTCTCCCGTCGACCCCCGGCACCCACCCGGCGCCGAGCGGGCCGGCGTCGTCGCCGGTCGCGGTGCGTCGTGCCCGGTCGGGGCTCGTCGTGCCCTCCGGGGTGGAATCCCGACGGTGCGTGACGACGAACCGGACGACACACCACCGTGCGGGCGCAACCGGACCCCGATCGGCCCCACCGCCCGTCCGGTGCCCGCACCGGGACGGCCGCCCGCCGTGCTCCCGTCGCGCTGCGCGATCGTTCGACTCCCGATCGACCCACAGCTGGGGACAACTCTGTGGGTAACTGCCCCGCACGGGTGGACGGAGCGGTGCGCGGGAGCGGGTGCCCGCACCCTGTCCACCGGACACGCCGGACCGTCCCCGGATCCGGGCGACGCCCCGGCCGGTGGTCCACACGGGGTCCGGTCGCCCGACCTGCGTCGACGGCGGTCCTCCACAGCGTGCACAGGACCTACTGTCACTACTGTTCTTCCCCTATTGGAGAACTACCAAGAACCAGGGGTTGGGGAGGAACGATCCGCCCGGCTCTGCACAGGGCCGGAGTGTCGGACCCCTCTGTCAGGCTCTACCGTGACGACCTGCCCGGATCCGGCCCACGCCACGTCAGGAGAGCACCGATGAAGTTCCGCGTGGAGCGTGACGCGTTCGCCGACGCGGTGGCCTTCGTCGCGCGCAGCCTGCCCAGCCGGGCGCCCGTCCCGGTGCTCGGCGGCGTCCTGCTCGACGCGTCGGACGACGGCACGCTGACGGTCTCGGGGTTCGACTACGAGGTCTCGGCGCGGGTCGAGGTCCCGGCGATGATCGGCGACGGCGGCCGGGCCCTGGTCTCCGGCCGGCTCCTCGCCGACATCACCCGCTCGCTGCCGCCGCACCCGGTCGATCTCACCGTCGACGGCCCGCGTGCCTCGCTCACCTGCGGCAACGCCCGGTTCAGCCTCCCGACGATGTCGGCGGAGGACTACCCGCAGCTGCCGGAGATGCCGCCGGTGGTCGGCGAGCTGGCGCCCGACGTCTTCGCCCGCGCCGTCTCCCAGGTCGCGGTCGCCGCCGGCCGGGACGACACGCTGCCGATGCTCACCGGCATCCGCGTCGAGATCGACGGGGCCTCACTGACGATGGCGGCGACCGACCGCTTCCGGCTGGCCGTCCGCGAGTTCACCTGGGAGCCGGGCGAGACCGGCGCCGCCTCCGCCACCGGCGAGCCCACCGCGATCCTCGCGCCCGCGAAGACGCTCTCCGAGGCGGCCAAGACGCTGACGGGCGGTGGCGGCCGGATCGAGCTGGCGCTCGGCCGCGGCGACGGGCTGCTCGGGCTCGCGGGCGGCGGGCGCCGGTCCACCACCCGGCTGCTCGACGCCGAGTTCCCCCGCTACCGCCAGCTGCTCCCGAAGGAGCACACCTCCGCGGCCGTCCTCGAGATCGCCCCGCTGGTCGACGCGATCAAGCGCGTGTCGCTGGTGGCCGAGCGCGGCACGCAGGTGCGCATGGAGTTCGACGAGGGCTCGCTGCGGCTGACCGCGGGCGGGGACGACGAGGGCAGCGCCGAGGAGCAGCTGCCGTGCTCGTTCGCCGGCGAGCCGCTGACCATCGCGTTCAACCCCGGCTACCTGCTCGACGGCCTGGGCGCCCTCGGCTCCGACCACGCGCACCTGTCGTTCACCACGCCGAGCCGCCCCGCGCTGCTGCGCCCGGCCTCGGCGCCGGGGGAGAACGACGAGGCGTCCGACGGTATGGACGCGGGCGACGCGACGGCGACGGCCCCGGAGCCCGGCCCGGGCGCCGACAACGACCTCCCCGAGCCCCGCCCGGGCTACCTGTACCTGCTGATGCCGGTGCGGCTGCCGGGCTGACGCCGGCGGCTCGTGATCGTCGCCGTCGTCCAGCGGGTAGGACTGCGGTGGTAGGGACCGGACGGGGACGAGAAGGGGCGAGAAGCGTGCAGCTGGGAATGGTCGGACTCGGCCGGATGGGCGGCAACATGGCCGAGCGGCTCCGTGCTGCCGGTCACGAGGTCGTCGGCTACGCGAACGACGGCTCGGGCGACGTGCAGTCGCTGGAGGAGCTGGCCCGCACGCTCACCGCGCCGCGCACCGTGTGGCTGATGGTGCCCTCGGGCGAGGCCACGCACTCGACGGTGCAGAGCCTGTCCGAGCTGCTCGAGGCGGGCGACCTGGTGGTCGACGGCGGCAACAGCCGGTTCACCGACGACACCGTGCACGCCGAGCTCCTCGACACCAAGGGCATCCACTACGCCGACTGCGGGGTCTCCGGCGGGGTCTGGGGCCGCACCGAGGGCTACGGCCTCATGGCCGGCGGCGCCGGCGCCGACATCGAGCGCCTCATGCCCGTGTTCGACGCGCTGCGCCCGGAGGGCCCCCGCGAGGAGGGCTTCGCGCACGCCGGCCCGGTCGGCGCGGGGCACTACGCGAAGATGGTCCACAACGGCGTCGAGTACGGCCTCATGCAGGCCTACGCCGAGGGCTACGAGCTGCTCAACGCCGGCGGGCCGGTCACCGACGTCGGGGCCGTGATGAAGGCCTGGAGCCGCGGCACCGTCGTGCGCAGCTGGCTGCTCGACCTCATGGTGCTCGCCCTCGAGGCCGACCCGAACCTCGACCAGATCACCGGCTACGCCGAGGACTCCGGCGAGGGCCGCTGGACGGTCGACGAGGCCATCCTGCACGCGGTGCCCCTGCCGGTGATCTCGGCGGCGCTGTTCGCCCGCTTCTCCTCCCGCCAGACCGACTCGCCGGCGATGAAGGCGGTCGCCGCCCTCCGCGCGCAGTTCGGCGGCCACGCGGTGCACAAGGCGGGCGAGGCCGCCAACGAGCCGCCCACCGGGGGCTAGGCCGCCACTCGTGTACGTGCGGGAGCTGTCGGTCACCGACTTCCGGTCCTGGGCGCAGGCCGACCTGACGTTCGGGCCCGGGGTGTCGGTGCTGGTCGGGGCCAACGGGCAGGGGAAGACCAACCTCGTCGAGGCGGTCGGCTACCTCGCGACCCTCGGCTCGCACCGGGTCTCGTCCGACACCCCGCTCGTCCGGCGCGGGGCGGCGGCCGCGCTGGTCCGCGCGACCGTCGTCAACGCCGGTCGGGAGCTCACCGTGCAGGTGGAGATCCAGCCGGGGAAGGCCAACCGGGCGCGCGTCAACCGCTCCCCGGTGCCGCGGCCCCGCGAGATCCTGGGGATCGTCCGCACCGTCGTCTTCGCGCCGGAGGACCTCGCGCTGGTCCGCGGCGACCCGGGTGAGCGACGCGGCTTCCTCGACGACCTCCTCGTCGCCCGGGCCCCGCGGTGGGCTGGGGTGCGCAGCGAGTACGACAAGGTGCTCCGCCAGCGCTCGGCGCTGCTCAAGTCGGCCCGCGGGAGCCGGAGCGCGCGGGAGGCGGGGACCCTCGACGTCTGGGACTCCCACCTCGCTCGCGCCGGGGCCGCCCTCACCGCCGGTCGCGTCCTGCTCGGCCGGGCGCTCGCGCCGCACGTCACGGCCGCCTACGCCGACGTCGCCCCCGAGTCGATGCCGGTCGGGGCGCGCTACCGGTCGAAGGTGGCCGTGGTCGACGAGCTGGCCGGCACCGTCGACCCCGGCGTCGACGACGTGACCGGCGGACCCGGCTACGCCGACCTCGCGGCGCAGATCGAGGCGGCGCTGCTCGACGAGATCGGCCGACGCCGCGACCAGGAGATCGACCGCGGCGTGTGCCTGGTGGGGCCGCACCGCGACGAGCTCGAGCTGACCCTGGGCGACGGACCGGCGAAGGGGTACGCGAGCCACGGGGAGTCCTGGGCCCTCGCGCTGGCACTGCGCCTCGGCGGCTTCGAGCTCCTGCGCGGCGAGGGCGCCGAGCCCGTCCTCGTCCTCGACGACGTGTTCGCCGAGCTCGACGCCCGGCGGCGCGACGCCCTCGCCCGGACGGCGGCACGGGCCGAACAGGTGCTCGTCACGGCCGCCGTCGACGACGACGTGCCGGCGATCCTGTCGGGGGCGCGCTACGTGATCGCCGACGGCACGGTCCGTGACGAGATGGCGTCGTGACGGAGGAACGGGGGGCGGGCTGGTGAGCCGAATCGGTGAAGAAGGCCGGCGATCTGGGGACAGACCTGTGGATGCTGTGGACAACTTGTTCTCCCTGCCCCCCGACGACGCCCCGGGGCGTCCGGATCCGGGGCCTGACCTGCGGGGTCGGGGCGACGGTTCCGTCCACACCCCGGGCACGGACGGCGACGCGGTCCGCCTGCCCGCGGCCCGGCTGGGTCCCCGACGGCCCACGCGTCGCGCCGGGCCGGCCACGGACGGTGAGCCCGTAGCGCCGGTCGAGTCGGCGCCGGTCGAGTTCGACCCGGCCGGGACCGGCCCCCGCGGCAGCGACATCGCCCGGGCGGCGCTGGAGGCCGCCCGGGCCCAGCAGGCCGAGCGCGGGCGGACCGGCCCGCGCCGCGCCGTCCGCCGCGGGACCGGCACCGACCCCGCGCGCCGGCGACGTCGCGGGTGGTCGGGCCCCGGGGCGGACGACCGCGACCCGCAGCCCCTCGGCCGGGTCGCCTCCCGGCTCTCGGCCCAGCGCGGCTGGGCGCCCAACCTGGCGAACGGCTCGGTGTTCGGACGGTGGGCCGAGCTGGTGGGGGCCGAGGTCGCGGAGCACGCCACCCCCACCGCCCTGCGCGACGGCGAGCTCACCGTCCAGGCCGACTCCACCGCCTGGGCCACCCAGCTGCGGCTGCTCCAGCGCCAGCTGCTGGGCCGGATCGCGGCGGGTCTCGGCGACGGCGTCGTCAAGGGCATGCGGATCCACGGGCCGTCGGCGCCGAGCTGGCGGCGCGGGCCGCGGCACGTGTCGGGGCGCGGTCCGCGCGACACCTACGGCTGAGCCGGCCGACCTCCGGCGGGCCCCGTCGACCCCCCGCCGCCCCGCTCGCCCTCCGAATCACCCCCCGTCGCTCCGCTCGCCCTCTGAATCACCCCCCGTCGCTCCGCTCGCCCTCTCAGCGCCCGCTGACCGCGCCGCCACCGCCGATCAGCGTGCCGTCGGCGGTCGGGACCCTCCCAACTCGGCGCCAGGCCGTCTGCGACGCGCTGGGCGAGCGATCCGGCCCCTTCCCGCGCGAGCCGGGCAGTAGACTGGAGGCAGACGTCCGGGCGATCACTGCCCGCGCCGTGCCGGTCGAGGGGTAGGGAGACACCGAGGCTCGTGGCTGCCGCGAAGAAGAACAGCGACTACAGCGCGTCGTCCATCACCGTGCTCGAGGGCCTCGAGGCGGTCCGCAAGCGCCCCGGGATGTACATCGGGTCCACCGGTGAGCGCGGTCTGCACCACCTCATCTGGGAGGCCGTCGACAACTCGGTCGACGAGGCGATGGCCGGGTACGCCACGGCCGTCACCGTGACGATGCAGGCCGACGGCGGCATCGCCGTCGTCGACGACGGTCGCGGCATCCCGGTCGACGAGCACCCGATCGAGAAGAAGCCCGCCGTCGAGATGGTCATGACCATGCTCCACGCCGGCGGCAAGTTCGACGACAAGTCCTACGCCGTCTCGGGCGGTCTGCACGGCGTCGGCATCAGCGTGGTCAACGCGCTGTCCACGGCGCTCGACGTCGAGATCCACCGCGACGGCCAGATCTGGACCCAGCACTACGACCACTCGGTCCCCGGCCCGCTCAACCAGGCCGGGAAGACGAAGAAGACCGGCACGTCGATCACCTTCTGGGCCGACCCGACGATCTTCGAGTCGACGACCTACAACTTCGAGACGATCTCGCGGCGCCTGCAGGAGATGGCCTTCCTCAACAAGGGCCTGACGATCCACCTGCGCGACGAGCGCAAGCCCGAGGGCACCAGCGAGGAGTCCGCGGAGCTCGACGACGCGCCCGACGCCGAGGGCTACGTCGCGAAGGTCAAGGAGCGGACCTTCTGCTACCCCGGTGGCCTCGAGGACTTCGTCGCGCACATCAACCACGCGAAGGACGCGATCCACAAGAAGCCGGTCTCGTTCCAGGCCGAGGGCACCGGCCACCAGGTCGAGGTCGCGATGCAGTGGAACTCCGGCTACTCGGAGTCCGTCTACACCTTCTGCAACACGATCAACACGACCGAGGGCGGCACCCACGAGGAGGGCTTCCGCTCCGCGCTGACCACCACGGTCAACCGCTACGCGCGCGACAAGAAGTTCATCAAGGAGAAGGACCCGGCGCTGACCGGCGACGACATCCGCGAGGGTCTCGCCGCGATCGTGTCGGTGAAGGTCGCCGAGCCGCAGTTCGAGGGCCAGACGAAGACCAAGCTCGGCAACACCGAGGTGAAGTCGTTCGTCCAGCGCGTCTGCAACGAGTGGCTGGCCGACTGGTTCGACCGCAACCCGGCCGACGCCAAGACCATCATCAACAAGGCCGTCGGCTCGGCCCAGGCGCGGGCCGCCGCCCGCAAGGCGCGTGAGCTCGTCCGCCGCAAGACCGCGGGCGACCTCGGCGGCCTGCCCGGCAAGCTCGCCGACTGCCGGTCGAACGACCCGTCGCGCAGCGAGGTCTACATCGTCGAGGGCGACTCGGCGGGCGGCTCGGCCAAGTCGGGGCGCGACTCGATGTTCCAGGCGATCCTGCCGATCCGCGGCAAGATCATCAACGTCGAGAAGGCCCGGATCGACCGCGTCCTCAAGAACAACGAGGTCCAGTCGATCATCACGGCGCTGGGGACCGGCATCCACGACGAGTTCGACCTGACGAAGCTGCGGTACCACAAGATCGTGCTCATGGCCGACGCCGACGTCGACGGCCAGCACATCCGCACGCTGCTGCTGACGCTGCTGTTCCGGTTCATGCGTCCGCTGGTCGAGGCCGGTCACGTGTTCCTGGCGATGCCGCCGCTGTACAAGATCAAGTGGGGCGGCCGCAACGCCGAGCCGGAGTTCGCGTACTCCGACCGCGAGCGCGACGGGTTGATCGAGGCCGGCCGCGCCGCCGGCAAGAAGATCAACAAGGAGGACGGCGTCCAGCGCTACAAGGGCCTCGGCGAGATGAACGCCAAGGAGCTCTGGGAGACCACGATGGACCCGGAGACCCGCATGATGCAGCAGGTCACGCTCGACGACGCCGCCTCGGCCGACGAGCTGTTCAGCGTGCTCATGGGCGAGGACGTGGAGTCGCGGCGGTCGTTCATCACCCGGAACGCCCGCGACGTCCGCTTCCTCGACGTGTAGCGGTTCCACGGGAAACGTCGCCGGTCCCGCACCGGCTAACCTCCTCCGGCGCGCCCGCTCGGGTGCGCCGGAAGGAGGCTCCGCGCCGGTGGATCGGACCCGCGGCCTGAGCCGGTTGCTCCGGACCGTTGCCCCGTACGCGTGGTTCCTCGAGGACGAGGTGGCGGGGCTCGGCGAGTTCGTCGGCCCCGGCGGGGTCTGCCTCGACGTCGGCGCGGAGTACGGGCTCTACACGTGGACCCTCGCGGGCCTCGTCGGGCAGGCCGGCCACGTACACGCCGTGGAACCCCAGCCGGGACCCGCGGCCCTCGTCGGGACCCTCCGGCGGCTCACCGGCGCCGAGAACGTGACCCTGCACCGGACGGCCCTCGGCGCCGCTCCGGGGGCCGGCGTCCTGTCGCGCCCGCGACGTCACCTCCTCCCGGTGCACGGGCGCGCGTTCCTGACGACCGGGGCGTCCGGCCTGGGCTCGAACGCCGAGTTCGGGCACCACGAGGACGTGCCCGTCGAGGTCAGCACCGTCGACGATCTCGTCGCCCGCCTCGACCCGGTCCGGCTCGACCTCGTGAAGGTCGACATCGAGGGCGCCGAGGCGGACCTCCTCACCGGGGCGCGGGCGACCCTCGCGCGTTTCCGCCCCGTGCTGATGCTCGAGCTCGAGGACCGGCACCTCGCGCGCTTCGGCGCGACGGTCGCCGAGGTGGTCGCCGACCTCGAGCTCGACGGCTACGCGGCCCGCACGTGGCACGACGGCTGGGTTCCGCGCCGGCCCCACGACGACCGCCGGAACGTCCTGTTCGTCCCCGCTGAGCGGAACGGGCCTTGACCTCCGGTTGAGTGACCCGTACCACTGGCGACCTGGCACCGACGCCCGGAGGTTCCGCCATGGTCACCGGTCCCGCTCTCCGTGTCCCGCGCAAGGTGGCCGCGGCCAGCCTCGTCGGGACCACGATCGAATGGTTCGACTTCTTCATCTACGGCACCGCGGCCGCCCTGGTGTTCAACAAGGTGTTCTTCCCGTCGGTCGACCCGGCGCTCGGTACCGTCGCGGCGCTCGGGACCTTCGCCGCCGGCTTCGTCGCGCGGCCGCTCGGCGGGGCGTTCTTCGCCCACTTCGGCGACCGGGTCGGCCGCAAGCCGATGCTCGTGTACTCCCTGCTGCTCATGGGCGCGGCCACCGTCGGCATCGGCCTGCTCCCGGGCTACGCGACCCTCGGCGTCGCCGCGCCCGTGCTGCTCGTCGTGCTGCGCTTCTGCCAGGGGTTCGGGGTCGGCGGCGAGTGGGGCGGAGCCGCGCTCATGGCGGTGGAGAACGCCCCGGACCACCGGCGCGGGTTCTACGGGGCCTGGCCGCAGGTCGGGGTGCCGCTGGGCCTCGTGCTGGGCACCGGGTCCTTCCTCGTCCTCGACCTCACCGTCGCCGAGGCCGACTTCCAGGCCTGGGGCTGGCGGATCCCGTTCCTCGCGAGCGCCGTGCTGATCGGGGTCGGGATGTGGATCCGCCTGACCGTGGCGGAGAGCCCGGTGTTCCGGGCCGACCAGGAACGGCGGGCGGTGAGCCGGATGCCGGTTCTCGACGTCCTGCGCCGCTACCCGAAGGTCATCCTGCTCGCGGCGGGCTCGTTCCTCGCCACGAACGCCACCTTCTACGTGAGCTCGGTCTGGCTGGTCTCCTACGCCACCACCGAGCTGGGCTACGAGCGCTCGACGATCCTCGGCGCCAACACGTTCCTCTCGGCCGCGGACATCCCGATGATCCTGCTGCTCGGGCTGCTCTCCGACCGGGTCGGGCGCCGGCCGCTGTTCCTCGTCGGGATGGCGGTGCTGGCGGTCGCGTCCGTGCCCTACTTCCTGCTGGTGAGCACCGGGAACGTCTGGCTGTTCATCCTCGGCGGCCTGGTGGTGCAGGCGTGCCGCAGCGCGGTGTACGGCCCGCAGTCGGCCTACTTCGCCGAGCAGTTCCCCACCCACCTGCGCTACAGCGGCGCCTCGCTCGCCTACCAGCTCGCCTCCATCCTCGGTGGGGTCGCGCCGGCGATCTGCGGGCTGCTGGTGCTGTGGACGGGGAGCCTGCTCTCGGTGGCCGCCTACGTCGTCGCGATGGCGCTGGTGTCGCTCGCCTGCTCCTGGGCGATGAGCGAGACCCTGCGCCGCGACCTCGTGGACGTCCCCGACGACCCGGGGCGCGTGGACGCGCGGCAGGGCGCCTGACCGCCCCTCCCGGGTGTCAGCGATGGCACGTCGCCGACACCGGACGTCAGTCCGGCGCCACGCTCGCGCCGACCGGGCCGCGCGGCGGGCCCCACACCGCACCTGACCGGCGGGAACACCTGCGGGGCGTCACCGTGACCGTCGGTGCCGTCGGTAGAATCGGTGTGTCGGGCCCGTTCGCGCGGATCCCCGGCGGACGGGCACGCCCCTGATGTGTTCGACGCGGTGACCAGCCGCGCCCCGGGGGCGCCCAGGAGTGGAGTGGACACCAGGTGACCGAGACGACGCTGCCTCCGGGGTCCGGCGACCGTATCGAGCCGGTCGACATCCAGCAGGAGATGCAGCGCTCCTACATCGACTACGCGATGAGCGTGATCGTGGGGCGCGCCCTGCCGCTGGTGGAGGACGGTCTCAAGCCGGTCCACCGCCGCGTCCTGTACTCGATGTACGACTCCGGGTTCCGCCCCGACCGCAGCTACGTCAAGTGCGCGCGCGTCGTCGGCGACGTGATGGGCAACTACCACCCGCACGGCGACTCGGCGATCTACGACGCCCTCGTGCGGCTCGCGCAGCCCTGGTCGATGCGCTACCCGCTGATCGACGGGCAGGGCAACTTCGGCTCGCCGGGCAACGACCCGGCGGCGGCCATGAGGTACACCGAGTGCCGCCTCACCCCCCTCGCGATGTCGATGCTCGCCGACATCGACGAGGAGACCGTCGACTTCGTCGACAACTACGACGGCCGCACGCAGGAGCCGGCCGTCCTCCCCGGCCGCGTCCCGAACCTGCTGATCAACGGCAGCGCCGGCATCGCGGTCGGCATGGCGACGAACATCCCGCCGCACAACCTGCGCGAGGTCGCCGCCGGCGCCACCTGGGCGCTGGACAACCCGGAGGCCTCCGAGGAGGAGACCCTCGAGGCCCTCATGGGCTTCATCAAGGGCCCCGACTTCCCCACGGCGGGCCTCATCGTCGGCCAGGACGGGATCGAGTCGGCGTACCGCACCGGCCGCGGGTCGGTCCGGATGCGCGCCGTGGTGGAGGTGGAGGAGGACACGAAGGGCCGCACCACCCTCGTCGTCACCGAGCTGCCCTACCAGGTCAACCCCGACAACCTCATCGAGTCGATCGCGACGATGGTCCGCGAGGGCCGCATCACCGGCATCGCGGAGATCAACGACGAGTCGTCCGACCGCGTCGGGCGGCGCGTCGTCATCACGCTGCGCCGCGACGCCGTCGCGAAGGTCGTCCTGAACAACCTCTACAAGCACACGCAGCTGCAGTTCAGCTTCGGCGTGAACATGCTGACGATCGTCGACGGCGTGCCGCGCACGCTGCGGCTCGACCAGTTCATCCGCCACTGGGTCCGCCACCAGATCGAGGTCATCGTCCGGCGGACGCGCTACCGGCTGCGCAAGGCCGAGGAGCGCGCCCACATCCTGCGCGGTCTGGTGAAGGCCCTCGACGCGCTCGACGAGGTCATCGCCCTGATCCGGGCCTCGCAGACCGTCGACGTCGCCCGCACCGGCCTGATCGAGCTCCTCGAGATCGACGAGATCCAGGCGCAGGCCATCCTCGACATGCAGCTGCGTCGTCTGGCCGCCCTCGAGCGCCAGAAGATCATCGACGAGCTGGCCGAGATCGAGAACGAGATCCGGGACTACCAGGACATCCTCGACCGGCCCGAGCGGCAGCGGCAGATCATCCGCGACGAGCTCGCCGAGATCGTCGACAAGCACGGCGACGAGCGGCTCACCCGGATCGTCGGGTACGACGGCGAGGTCGCCGACGCCGACCTGATCGCGGTCGAGGACGTCGTCGTGACGATCACCCGCACCGGCTACGCGAAGCGCACCAAGACCGACCTGTACCGCGCGCAGAAGCGCGGCGGACGCGGGGTGCAGGGCGCGGCGCTCAAGCAGGACGACCTCGTCGCGCACTTCTTCGTCTGCTCCACGCACGACTGGCTGCTGTTCTTCACCAACAAGGGCCGCGTCTACCGGGCGAAGGCCTACGAGCTGCCCGAGGCCAACCGCAGCGCGCGCGGCCAGCACGTGGCGAACCTCCTCGCGTTCCAGCCCGAGGAGCAGATCGCCCAGGTCATGCAGATCAAGGACTACAACGCCGCCCCGTACCTGGTGCTCGCCACCAAGGCGGGCCTGGTGAAGAAGTCCAAGCTCACCGACTTCGACTCGAACCGCACCGGCGGCCTGATCGGCATCAACCTGCGCGACAACGACGAGCTGGTCGGCGCGGTGCTCTGCTCCGGCGACGACGACCTGCTCCTCGTCTCCGCGGAGGGCCAGTCGATCCGGTTCTCGGCCACCGACGAGGTGCTCCGCCCGATGGGACGCGCCACCTCGGGCGTCATGGGGATGCGCTTCAACTCCGGCGACGAACTGCTGTCGCTCGGCGTCGTGCGCAGCGGCACGTTCCTGCTGGTGGCCACCGGTGGCGGTTACGCGAAGCGGACGCCGATCGAGGACTACCCGGTCCAGGGCCGCGGCGGCAAGGGCGTGCTGACGCTGCAGTACGACCGTCGGCGCGGCACCCTGGTCGGCGCCCTCATCGTCGAGCTGGAGGACGAGCTGTACGCCATCACGGCGAGCGGCGGCGTCATCCGGACGACGGCGAAGGAGGTCCGCAAGGCCGGCCGTCAGACGAAGGGGGTGCGTCTGATGAACCTGGGCGAGAACGGCACGCTGCTGGCCGTGGCCCGGAACGCGGAGAGCGCGGTCGACCCCGACGCGGGCGGCCCCGACCAGGCGCCCGACACCCTGCTGTGACCCCTCGACGGACTCCGAGAGCGTGAGACGAGCATCGTGAGCACACCGACACCGGACGAGAAGAACGGCACGGGACCCGGGGGCGACAAGGCCTCCGGGGCGGGCGCCGCGACCGGGAACGTGGAGGACACGATCGTCACCCGCGCGACGGGTGACGGGCCTCCCCGCGGCCAGGCCTCCCCGGGCGACGGCGCGTCCCGGTCCACCGGCGGCCCGCCGCCGCCGTGGCAGCGGGCCAACACGCGGGAGGCGGGGGCGCGCCCCGGCTCCGAGCCCGACGGACAGGGCGCCGCCGAGCCCGGTTCCCACGAGCCCGGTGGCGGACGGCCGCCGACGGGTCCGCTGCCGGCCCAGGGGGCCCGGACGCCGGCGGCCGGCACGCCCGGCCACCCCGACGGCGGCCAGGCGAACCAGGGCGGCCGGGCGAACCAGGGCAGTCAGGCGAACCAGGGCGGCCAGGGCGCCCGGGGCGGGCGGACGTCCGGCCCGCCGAGCGGGCCGCTGCCCATGGCGGGCGGCGAGCGACGCTCGTCCACCGCCATGATCGACGCGCCCACCAACCAGCTCTCGCCGGAGCAGCTGGGTATGCGCAACCGGGGCCGGTCGGAGTCCGAGCCCGACTTCGACGACCTCGACGACGACGCGGGCGCCCCGAGCTCCCGGCCCTCGCGGGGCAAGGTGCCGCGGCGGGCGAGCCTGCAGGTCAAGCGCTTCGACCCGTGGTCGGTGCTGAAGCTCGCGCTCGTGCTCGGGGTCGCGCTGTTCTTCGTGTGGATGTTCGCTGTGGGCGTGCTCTACGCCGTGCTCGACGGCATGGGCGTGTGGGCGCAGCTGAACGGCACCTACCAGGACCTCACCTCGGACGGCGGGGGCGGCGGCGGCCAGCTCATCACCGCGGGCGGCGTGTTCGGGGTGGCGGCCATCATCGGGGTGGTCAACACGATCCTGTTCACCGCGCTCGCGAGCGTCTCGGCGTTCATCTACAACATCTCCGCCGACGTCGCGGGAGGCATCGAGGTCACGCTCTCCGAGCGCGACTAGGAGCACCCCCGGTGGCAGGAGTGCCGGACACCCTCCGGTAACCTTGCCTCCGTCGGGGCCCATAGCTCAGTTGGTTAGAGCGCGTCGCTGATAACGACGAGGTCGATGGTTCAAATCCATCTGGGCCCACACCCCAGGACAGCAGAACGGCCCCGGAGCTCCACGCTCCGGGGCCGTTCGTCGCTGTGCCCGTGGACCCCGGGATCAGCCGGAGAAGGCGGCAGCGGCGCTGCCGTTCTTGCCGCGCGACTCCCAGGCCTCGACGACGTTGTTCGGCACCCGACCGCGGTCGGACACCTCGAAGCCCTCGGCGCGGGCCCAGTCGCGGATCTGCTTGGAGGTCTCGCGGTCGTACCCGCCCGGCGACGTGGCCCGCGGCGTTCCCGTGCCGGCCCCCCCGGACTTGCGCCGGCTCCCGTTGCTGCCACCCGAACGACGTCCCCCCGTACGTCGGGCCGCGGCCACGTACTGCGCGAGCGTGTCGCGCAGTTCGGCACTGTTCTTGTCGTCGAGGTCGATCTCGTAGGTCACGCCGTCGAGAGCGAACTCGACGGTGGTGATGTCCTCGGACTCCTCACCCGTGAGGTCGTCCACCAACGTGACGACTGTCTTCTGGGCCATCTGGCGGTACTCCTCGGTTGCGCGGGGGAATTGCTACCGAATTAGCTCCGGTGTCATTAAACAGTAGCAAGGAATCGCGAGGAGGCCAGCGAGGGGTGGGATATCACTCGACAGTGGCGGAGAAATGGGCTCCGAGGTCGGCGAGTCCCGCCGCGAACACCTCCCGGGTGAAGAACTCGGTGAGGGACTCGGAGTCGGCCCGGTCACAGTCGAACACGAGGGACCACTCGACGAACGATTCCCCGGTGGTGGTCACCGGGACCACGCGGATCGTCGAGCGATAGAGGTCGACCGCGAACGGCGACTCGAGGATCTCGTAGGTGAGCGAGCGGGCGTGGTCGTCGAGCGCGGTCAGCAGTTCCCGCACCTCGCCGCCCCCGCCGGCGAGGGTGAGGCGGCGGATCGCGCCGACGGAGTCGCCGGGGGTCTCGAGCTCGCTGTGCTCGATCGCGGGGTGCCAGCGGGGCAGCCCGTCGAAGTCGCGGACCACCGCCCAGACGGCGGCGGCGTCGGCGGGGACGATCGCGGTGGCGAGGGCCTCGGGCATCGTCAGTTCTCCTTCGGGCGTCGGGTGGGGCGGAGCTCGGTGAATTCCTTGGTGCGGGCGGTGAGGGCCTCCTCGGTGGGGAGGCGCTCCATGCTGCTGGCCCCGTAGAAGCCGTGGCAGGTGTGGGCGCGTTCCAGCACGTAGGCGGCGTCGGCGGGGGCCGAGACCGGACCGCCGTGGACCAGCACCAGGACGTCGTCGCGGACCTCCCGGGCGGCGCCGGCCCACTCGTCGGTCAGGGCCACGCAGTCGTCCAGCGACTTCGCGGTGCCGGCGCCGATCGAGCCGCCGGTCGTCAGGCCCATGTGACACACGACGACGTCGGCGCCGGCCTCGGTCATCGCACGCGCCTCGTCGGCGGAGAACACGTAGGGCGTCGTGAGCAGATCGTGCTGGCGGGCGGCCGCGATCAGGTCGACCTCGTGGGAGAAGCCCATGCCGGTCTCCTCGAGATTCGCGCGGAAGACCCCGTCGATGAGCCCGACGGTGGGGAAGTTCTGGATACCGGCGAAACCGAGGTCGACGAGCTCGCGCAGGAATCGGTCCCGCAACAGGAAGGGATCGGTCCCGTTGACGCCCGCGAGGACGGGCGTGTGCTCCACCACGGGCAGGACCTCGTGCGCCATCTCGACGACGATGTCGTTCGCGTTGCCGTACGCGAGCAGGCCGGCGAGAGATCCGCGGCCCGCCATGCGATAGCGCCCGGAGTTGTAGATCACGATGAGATCGATGCCGCCCGCTTCCTCGCAGCGGGCCGACAATCCGGTTCCGGCGCCGCCGCCGACGATCGGCTCACCCCGCTCGACCTTCGCGCGCAACCGTTCCAGGATGTCCTGCCGGCTCATGCTCCTCCTCGGATCTCGTGCAGGTTCTCGACGATCGCCCGGGCGAACTCGGGATCGTTGACGTGCAGGTCGGTCTCGATCAGACGCCGGTCGTCGGTCTGCCGCAGTTCCGCGCGCAGCGTCGACACCAGCGCCTCGGTGGCCTCCGGGTCGTGGAACGGACCGCCCTCGACGTCAAGGGCCGAGACGCCCCTCGTCGGGACGAGCAGCCGGACCGGGCCCTCGCAGGCGTTCAGGCCGTGGGCGAGGAAGCGGGCGGCGGCCCGGCACTCGTCGGGGGTGGTGCGCATCAGGGTCACCTGGGCGTTGTGCTCGTAGAACTGCCGGCCCCGGTAGCGCTCGGGGACGGTGTCGGGGGCCCCGAAGTTGACCATGTCGAGCGCGCCGACGCTGCCGACCCACGGCACCCGTCGTCGGGCGATCGCGCCGAGCCGGTCCTCGGTGGCCGTCATGATCCCGCCCGCGACGAGGTCGGCGATCTCGGTGGTGGAGACGTCGACGACCGCGGAGACCAGGCCGTCGTCGACGAGCTTCTCCATCGCGCGCCCACCCGTGCCGGTGGCGTGGAAGACGAGGCAGTCGTACTCGTCGTGCAGTGCCTCGGTCACCGCGGTGACGCACGGGGTGGTGACCCCGAACATCGTCAGGCCCAGGGCCGGCTTGTCGTCGGCGACGGCGGGTGGGGCGGACAGGGCGCCCGCCAGCATGTGGGCGGCGTTGGAGAGGACGACGCGGCTGATCCGGTTGAGGCCGGCCACGTCGGTCACCGAGTACATGAGCGTGACGTCCGACGAGCCGACGTACGCCGCGACGTCGCCGCTCGCCACGGTCGAGACGACGATCTTCGGTACGCCGACCGGGAGCCGCTGCAGCGCGGGCGTGACGAGCGCCGTGCCGCCGGAGCCGCCCAGACCGATGACGCCGTCGAGGTCGGTGCGCCCGGGCAGCCACCGCTCGAGGGCCTCCGCCATCCCGGCGACCGACGTGCCCCGGTCGCCCGTGAACACGTCCGGGCCGGCGACGTCGGCCGCGGTGACGTCGGCCAGGCGGGCGCCCGGGTCCGCGGTGCCCACGTCGACCGTCGTCACCTCGTGCCCGGCGCCCCGGATCAGCTCGGCGACGTGCCGGAGCTCGTCGCCCTTCGTGTCGAACGTGCCCACCACGTAGGCGTGTGCCATGCGGGTCCTCCCGGCTGCGACGTCGGTGTCGTCTGCGCACGAGTCCTATCGCATGGACGGCCCCGGTGCGCGCCCCCGGGACTGCTAGCGTGGGACCGGTGAAGAAGCTGGTCGTTCTCTCCGCGGCGGCGTTCGGGGTGTTCCGCCTCGTGCAGCGCCGACGCCAGGAGCGGCCGACGGCGGAGGTCTGGCGACAGGCGACCCGCGCGTCCTAGCTCCTCCGCGAGGGGACATAGCTCAATTGGCAGAGCACCGCCTTTGCAAGGCGGGGGTTAGGGGTTCGATTCCCCTTGTCTCCACCCATCCCGACGAGCACGGCCCCGCGCCTCACCGCGCGGCGGCCTCCAGCACGGCGAGCGCCCCGGCCTCGTCGAGCCCGGTGAGCGTGGCCTGCAGGTAGAGCCCGTTGACGACGGCGACCAGCACCGCCGGCCGCCCGGGCGCGAGCCGCGCGCACAGCGCCCCCAGCTCCGCGTCCCACCGCTCGAGCTCGGAGCGCAGGTCGTCGCGGCGGGCGGCGAGCAGGAAGAGGTCGTACTCCGCGGCGAGCCCGGCCCGGTCGCCGTCGGCGAGCAGGCGCGCGAGGTCGGCGAGGGTGGCCACGGTCGCGAGGTCGGCGACGTAGCGGTCGTTGACCTCGCGCAGCGCGGTGACCAGCAGGGCGTCGACGGAGGCGAAGTAGTAGAGCACCGCGCTGGCCGGCACCCCGGCCTCGTCGGCCACCCGCCGCTGCGTGATCGCGCCGAGCCCCTCCCGCCCGATCAGGCGCAGCGCGGCGTCGAGGATGTCCCGACGACGCGCGGCGCCCTTGACGAGCCGCCCGTCAGGCACCGTGGGTGCCCCCGAGCTCCAGGGCCAGCACGCCGGCGATCACCAGGCCGATCCCGCCGACCTGCACCCAGCTCAGGGGCTCGGAGAGGAACACCGCCCCGATGATCGCGATCGCCGCGACGCCGGCCGCCGCCCAGATCCCGTAGGCGATCCCGACCGGCACGCCACCGGAGAGCGCCTTCGAGAGCGCGAAGAACGCGACGCCGTAGCCGAGCACCACGAGCAGCGACGGGCCGAGCCGGCTGAAGCCCTCGGCCGCGCGCAGGGACAGCGTCCCCGTCACCTCGGCGGCGATCGCGAGGGCCAACCACAGGTACATGCCCCCGACGATACTGGAGCGAACGCTCAGGAAGTTGTGAGTCGCAACGGCACCGAGGCCCACTCGCGCATCGTGTTGTTCGCCCGCCGCACGGGCTCGCCCGCGGGCTCGATCCGCTCGACGCGCTCGAGCAGCGCCGTCAGGAGCGCCTCGGACTCCAGGCGCGCCACGTGCTGGCCGACGCACTGGTGCAGCCCGAAGCCGAACCCGACGTGCCCCGAGGGGTCGCGACGCAGGTCGTAGCGCTCGGGGGCGTCCCAGGCGCGCGGATCGTGGTTGGCCGATCCGAGGTACATCAGGATCTTCGCCCCGGCGGGCACGACGACGTCGCCGATCGGCACGTCGGTCTCGGCGACGCGGAAGAAGGTCTGCACCGGGGACCCCCAGCGGACCGCCTCGTCGAACGCGACGCGTCGTCGGGACTCGTCGGTGCGCAGGAGCTCCCACTGGTCGGGGTGGGTGGCGAGCGCGTGCAGGAGCCAGCCGAGGCCGTGGACGGTGGTGTCGATGCCGGCCGAGAGCAGGGACCGGACGACGAGCGGCGCCTGCTCGGCGGTGATGTCGCCGCGGTCGGCGGCGGCCCAGATGTCGGCGCCGAACCCCTCGTCGGCGAGGACCTCGCGGGTGCACTGGGCGGCCACCCACGCGGCGTGCTCCGTCGCGGCCGCCGCGGCGTGGGTGACGAGCGCGTTGGGCGGGCCGAACGCGTTGAACAGGAACTCGCCGTAGGGCAGCAGGTGCTCGCGGCCCTCCCGGGGGATGCCGACGGCGTCGGGGAACACCCGCAGCGGGAAGGCCGCGGCGAGCGCGGCCATGCCGTCGAGCTCGACCACCCGGTCGTCGAGCAGGGCGTCGACGTGCTCGCGGGCGGCGGCGAACCAGCGCTCGCGGAGCCGGCGCAGGGCCCGCGGGCCGAGGACGGCGGAGAGGACGCGGCGCGGGGCGTCGTGGCGGGGCGGGTCGGCCTCGAGCAGCAGCGACGGCGGGCGCCACGGCTCCTCGGTGCGGAAGTTCGCGAGGCCCACCCCGGCCGAGGAGCAGAAGCGCTGCCAGTCGACGAGGGCGGCGCGGACCTCGGCGTAGCGGCCCATCGCGTAGACGTCGTGGGCGGCGAGGTGCACCACGGGGCCGGCGTCGCGCAGCGCGGCCTGGAACGGCAGCGGGTCGGTGAGGACCTCGACGGAGAACGGGTCGTCGTGGGTGACCGGGACGGTGGCGGGGGAGGTGGTCATCGGGGGCCTCACAGGTCCAGGACGAGGTGGTCGGAGGCCGCGCGCGAGACGCACGGCAGCATGCAGTCGCCCGCGGCGCGCTCGTGGTCGGCGAGGATCTGGTCGCGGTGGTCGGGGACGCCGGCGAGGACGGTCGTCTCGCACGTCCCGCAGGTGCCGCGCTCGCACGACGAGAGCGTGGTCGCCCCGGCGCGCCGGGCCGCCTCGAGCACGGTGGTGGCGGCGTCGACCACCACGCGGGTGCCGGTGCGGGCCAGCTCGACGGTGAACGGCTCGTCGCGCACGGGCGGAGCGACCTCGGTGACGGCGAACCGCTCGGTGTGCAGGCGGTGGCCCGCCGTCGCCTCCTCGACCGCCGCGAGCAGCGGCGACGGCCCGCAGCAGTAGACGACGGTGTCGTCGCGCGGGGGCCCGAGCCACCCGCGCAGCGGCAGCAGGCCGGCCTCGTCCTGGGGCACCACCTGCACCCGAGGGTCGGTGAGCTCGTCGGTGAACGCCATCGAGCGCCGCGACCGGCCGCCGTAGAGCAGGGCCCAGTCGGCCCCGACGATCTCGGCGGTGCGGATCATCGGCAGCAGCGGGGTGATGCCGATGCCGCCCGCGACGAAGCGGTAGCGCGCGGCGGGGACGAGCGGGAAGTGGTTGCGCGGTCCGCCGAACCCGACCTCGTCGCCGACGGCGAGCCGGTCGTGGACGTACGCCGAGCCGCCGCGCCCGGCGGGTTCGCGCAGCACCGCGACCCGGTACGACGACGGGTCCCAGCGGTCGCCGCACAGCGAGTACTGCCGGGTGGTGCCGTCGCCCAGGGTCAGGTCGACGTGCGCGCCCGGCGTCCAGTCGGGCAGGCGGGCGCCGTCGCGCCGGGCGAGGGTCAGCGCGACGACGCCGTCGGCGACGGGGTCCTTCGCGGTCACCACGAGTCGTGCGCTCATGGCCCTCAGGGTGGGGCGACGCCGGTCACACGCGATACGTCCTTCCCGTTCAATGAGAACGCAGCCGGGCCCCGATCCGCCGGGCGGCCTCGGTGAGGGCGGGGACCGCGCGGGGCGCGTCGCCGTCGTTCGGCACGATCACCGAGACCGCGGCGAGCACCCGCCCCGACGCGTCGCGCACCGGGACGGCGATCCCGGTGGCCTCGGGGTGCAGGTGCCCCGGGCAGATCACGACGCCCCGCTCGCGGATCCCGGCGAGCAGCGCCCGCAGCTCGGTCGGCGAGGTGACGGTGTTCGACGTGAAACGTCGCAGGGGCCGGGCGAGCACCCGCTCCTGCAGCACGGTCGAGCCGAAGGCGAGCAGGACCAGTCCCGACGACGAGGCGTGCAGCGGCAGCCGGGCCGCGATCCGCGTGAAGTTCACGACCGCGCCGTCGGCGGAGAGCCGCTCGACGAAGAGCACCTCCTCGCCGTCGAGCACGCCGAGCTGGGCGTGGTGGCCGACGCCGCGGTGCAGGTCCTCCAGCACCGGCATCGCGCTCTCGCGCAGCGACAGCGTCGGCGACGCCCGCGAGGCCAGCTCCCACAGCCGCGTCCCCACCCGCACCCGGCGCTCGTCGTCCCGCACGAGGAGACCGTGGGCCACCAGGTCGGCGACCAGCCGCGACGCGGTGGCGAGCGGCAGGCCGGCGCGCTCGGCCACCGCCGACACGGTGAGCGCAGGCGCCTCGGGGGTGAAGGCCTCGAGGATGCGCACGATCCGCTCGAGCACCGACTCCCCGGAGTCCGAGCGCGCCATCACGCGCTGCGGAGCACCCGCGCGCCCCCGATCGCGGTGAGCGCCACGAGCACGGCGATCCCCAGGAACCCGCCGCCCAGGCCCAGGGTCGCGGCGAGCACCCCGGTGAGGAACGGGCCGCCCGCCTCGCCGATCTCGCGGCCGATCTCAGCCGAGCCCATCGTCTGCCCGAGCCGCTCGCGCGGGCTCGACGCCGCCAGCACCGCGAACGCGACCGGCGTGATCATCGCGGTGCCGAGGCCGATGAGGACCGCCGCGACCAGCAGCCCCGCCAGGTGCCCCACGACCGCCGGGAAGCCCAGCCCGACGGCGGTGAGCAGGGTCCCGACGACGAGGGCGGTGCGGTCGCCGATCCGGCCCGCGTCGCGGACCCGGCCGATCACCGGCTGGGTGAGCGAGCCGACGACGGCGAGCACCGACACGGCCGCCCCGGTGGCGATCGGGCCGAGGCCGTCGCCGGCGCCCACCAGCGGTAGGAAGCCGACGCCCACCGAGAGTGCGGCGGCGCTGGAGGCCAGCGCGAGGGTCGGGGGCAGGAAGCCGCGGTTGCCGAGCCGGCGCAGGAGGGCGCCGAGGCCCTCCCGGTGCCGGGGCAGCGGCGGGGGATCCGGCACGACGAGCACGGTCCAGACGAACACCGCGATCGCGAGGACCGTGAGCGTGGTGAACAGCAGCGGGTAGCCGCCCGCGGCCACGAGGGCGCCGCCGAGCAGCGGGCCCGCGGTGTAGCCGAGGCCCTTCCACGCGCCGTAGCTGCCGAACGCCCGCCCCTGCCGGCGCTGCGGGGCGATCCGCCCGATGAGGGCGCCCGCCGACGGGGAGAAGGCCGCGGCCGCCGCGCCCTGGGCGAAGCGGGCGACACCGAGCAGCGCGGGGTTCCCGACGAGCACGAACGCGGCGGAGGCCAGGGCGAAGCCGAAGAGGCCCCCGAGCAGCACCGGACGGAGCCCGATGCGGTCGGCGAGCGCGCCGAACACCGGCTTGAGCAGGATCTCGGCGCCGTCGTAGAGCGCGAGCAGGATGCCGAGCGTGATCAGCTGGCTGCCGAGGTCGCCGGTGAACCCGAGGTTGGCGGCGATGCCGTGGGAGCCGAACGCCGTGACGAACCCGGCGGCGTAGAGCGGGAGGACCGCGGGCCCGGCGCGCCCGGTCTCCGCGGTCTCGGCGTCGGCGTTCACACGCCCATCACACCAGTCGCCCTCACTCCCCCGGCGCGGAGATGTTGACCAGCCAGGAGAACCCGAACCGGTCGGTGCACTGGCCGAACTCGTCGCCCCACATCTGCTTCTCCAGCGGGACGTCGACCGTGCCGCCGGCGGAGAGCCCGTCCCAGTAGCCGTGCAGCTCGTCGGCCCGGTCGCCCGACAGGCTGATCGTCATCGACGAGCCCGTCGACCGCTCCACCCCCGCAGGGGTGTCGGAGGCCATGAGGACGAAGCCGCTCGGGGTCTCGAGCTGGGCGTGCATCACCTTCGACGCCTCGGGGCCTTCGGTGCCCATGTCGCCGAAGGTCATCACGTTCAGCTCGCCGCCGAAGACGTCCCGGTAGAACTCCATGGCGGTGCGGGCGGTGTCGTCGAAGTGCAGGTACGGGTTGAGGTGGCTGCCCATCGGGGCCCTCCGGTGCTCGGGGACGTCGTGCTCGGGACCATCGGCCCGGGCGGCGGCGATGTTAGCGGCGTCACAGCAGGGCCCTCTACGGGCCGACGAACGCGAGGAGCCCGGCCTCGTCGATGCCGAGCCCGTGGTCGCCCTCGGTGTAGAGCCACGCGAGGGGCGGGCCGGGGCGCGGGGGATGGCGCAGGGCGCGCAGGAGCAGGACCCGGTCGCCGCTGTCGGCGACGCGGGAGACGACGACCGCCCACGGGGTGGCGCCCGGCGCCGACGAGCAGAGCTCGCGCAGCCCGCCGAGGTCGCCGCTCACGAGGGCGCCGTCGAGGCGGCGGACGGCGAGCGCCACGGGGTCGGGGAGCGCCCGGCCCGTGGTGTCGACGAGCACCGGCGAACCCGGCGGCAGCGCGGTCGTCGTGAAGGGGGTGAGGCTCACCGGCGCCGGGCCGGAGCTGGCCTGCTGCACGAGGGCGACGCCGACCCCGACCGTGGCGAGGCCCAGGACGACCACCATCGCCACCAGGACCGCGCTCGTCCGCACGGTCCGGATTCTGCCGGATACTCCCGTTCGCCGGGATGTGGCGACCCGTCAGGGTGACGGCGGGACCGGGCGGTAGGTGCCGAAGGACCAGACGTTGCCCTCGGGGTCGACGGCGGCGAACTCGCGCGAGCCGTAGTCCTGGTCGACCAGGCCCAGGACGATCTCACCCCCGGCGGCGACGACACGGTCGTGGTGGGCGTCGGGATCGGCGAGGACGAGGTAGGTGACGGCCCGCCCGGTGTCGAAGCGGTCGTCGGGCCGGCGGGGCCCGAGCAGGACGGCGCCGCCGTCCCAGAACAGTTCGGCGTGGCCCTCGGACACGTGTCCCGCGGTGAGGCCGAGGACGTCGCGGAGGTGGGCGGCGAGGGCGGGGACGTCGGTGCTGCGCAGCGTCGTGCAGATCATGCGGTGATCGTGGCGCTCCGGGGACGGTCCGTCTTGGACGTCGGGGACCCCGGTCCGGGCGCGACGGTCACGTCGGCCGGGTCGACCGCCACGGCGGCCCACTGCGCGACGTACTCCCGCGGGGAGCACCCGGCCAGGGCGGCGAACTCCCGGTCGAGGTGCGCGTGGTCGGCGAACCCGCAGCCCGCGGCCACGTCGGCGATCCGCTGCCGGTGCAGGCGGGCCCCGGGCGGCGGGACCAGCAGGTCGGCCGCGCGCCGGAAGCGCAGGACGCGACCGGCGACGGTGGGCGGGAGCCCGACCTGCGCCGTGAACCGTCGGGACAGGTGCCGTCGGCTCCAGCCGACCTCCGCGGCGAGCGCCCCCACCGCGACCCGGCCCGCCGAGGCGTCCAGGAGCGACCAGGCGCGGGCCACCTCCGGGTCGAGCGGGGCGGGGGCGGCCGCGAGGAGGTCCGTGAGCACGTCGGCGACGAGGGCGAGGCGGCCGGGCCAGGTGGGCCGGTCGGCGAGGCGCTCGTCGAGCCCGGCAAATGCGCCGCCGAGCTCGGGCAGCGACACGAGCCCGGGCAGGGGCGTCCCGAGCAGGCGCCACGCGCCGAGCGGGGTCAGGTCGGCCTGCACGCCGGCCTGGTGGCCGGCGAACTCGGTGACGGCCGCGGTGTCGGTGAGCCCGGCGGCGAACGATCCGACACGGCGCCCGTCGACCCGCAGCGGGTCGGCGATCCCGACGACGAGGGTGCACGTCGCGGCGGGGGCCTGCCGGCGGCGGACGGGCAGGTCGGAGCGCTCGTCGTAGGCCGCGAGGCGGCGCACCACGCCCCGCAGCGCGGGCGGCACGCGGCCGAGCAGGAACACGCACGCCATGATGCCGCGCATGACCGCCCTGCAGTCGGCCCGCGAGGCCGTCCGTCGCGCGCACGAGTCGCAGTCGACGCTCAACGCCTTCGTCTCGATCGACGGGCCGGGGGCCGAGGCGGCGGCGCGGGAGGCCGACCGGGTGGGCGGGGACTCGCCGCTGCACGGGCTACCGATCGCGCTGAAGGACGACGTCCAGGTCGCGGGCCAGGTCACCGGGCTCGGCAGCCGGGCGTTCACGACGGCCGCGACGGAAGACGGCGACCTCGTCGCGGCGATCCGGCGGGCCGGGCTCGTGCCGGTCGGGCGCACGACGCTGCCCGAGCTCGCGGCGTTCGGGGTCACCGACTCGCTCGCGCACGGCGTCACCCGCAACCCGCTCGGCCTCGGGTTCACCCCGGGCGGCTCGTCGGGCGGGTCGGCGGCGGCGGTCGCGGCCGGCGTGGTCGACATCGCCACCGCCAGCGACGGCGCCGGCTCGATCCGCATCCCGGCGGCCTGCTGCGGGCTGCCCGGGTTCAAGCCCTCGAGCGGCACGATGCCCTCGAGCGGCGGCTGGTGCGGCCTGTCGACCACCGGCTGCCTCACCCGCGAGCTCGACCTCGCGGCGTCGTTCCTTGACGCGGTGGGGACCTTCCCCGAGTCGCTGCGCGCCGCGCTCGACACCGCGCCGGGCCGGCTGCGGATCGGGGTGTCGACCGACCCGCTGCCGCTGGCCCCGCCCCTGGCCCTCGACCCGCACGTGGCGGGCGCCGTCCGGCTCGCCGCCGACCGGCTCGCCGACCTCGGCCACCACGTGCGGCCCGTCCGGCTGCGCGCCGACCGCGCCCAGACCGCGGCCCTGTCGGTCACCACCCGCATCCTGCGCGGCGTCTCGGAGATGGCCGCCGGGGCCGACCACCCCGACCTGCTCGAACCCCGGATCCGCGACCTCGCCCGGGCCGGCGGGCTGATCCCGCCGGCCGTGGTCCGGGCCGCGGTCGCCCACGGGGAGCGGCTCGGGAGCCGGCTGCTCGACGGGCTCGGGGTCGACCTGCTCCTCACCCCGACGATGCGCGGGCCGGCCCCGCGGGTCGACCGCTGGGGCGGACCGTCGGACAACGGCGTGGTGACCCTGACGTCGATGGGCCGCTTCTACGCCCACACGCCGCTGTTCAACCACACGGGACAGCCCGCCGTGTCGCTGCCGGTGGACACGGATGACCGGTTCCCGCGGGCCGTCCAGCTCGTCGCGGCCCGCGACCGGGACGCGCAGTTGATGTCGGTGGCCGGCCAGGTGATGGCAGCGATGGCACATCGCTGACGCTGGACGTCAGCGATGTGCCATCGCTGACACCGGGGCCGTGGTCAGCTCGCGCACTCCGCGGGGTGCGACTCGCAGTAGGGCGTCATCCCGGGGAAGCGGCTCCGGTGGTCGGCCACCCACCGGTAGACGCGCTCCTGCAGACCCCCGGTCACCCGGTACACGGTCGAGGGAATCCGGGTGCCCGAGACGGTGTCGAGCAGCGCGTTGACCGCCGCGGCCCCCTCGAGGCGCACCCCGTCGCGGCCCTGCCACTGGACGGCCTCCGAGCAGGTCGCGGCGTCCGTGCCGATCGACTCCGGCACCCCGGGCTCCTGGTAGGGCCGCATCTCGACGCGCCCCCGCCGGTCGAGCGCGCGCGCCCAGCCCACGCTGCGCGTGCAGAACCCGCACCTGCCGTCGAACACCAACAAACCGTCACCCATGACTCCTAGGTTAGGTTCCCCGCATGAGTCGGCGTGTGGTGATCATCGGCGCCGGGTTCGGCGGCATCGGGGCGGCCATCGAACTCCGGGCCCACGGCTATACCGACGTGACGATCCTCGACGCGGCCTCGGGCATCGGCGGGACGTGGCTGGCGAACACCTACCCCGGTGCCGCCTGCGACGTCCCGAGCCACCTGTACTCGTACTCCTACGCGCAGCGGCGCTCCTGGTCGCGCCTGTGCTCCCCGCAGCCGGAGATCCTCGACTACCTCCGTCAGGTCGCCCGCGAGCACTCGGTCGACCACCTGGTGCGGCCGGACACGCGGGTCAGCGCGGTGCGCTGGGACGACGAGGCCCACGTCTGGCACGTCGAGACCGACGCCGGCACCTACACCGCCGACGCGGTGGTGATGGCGACCGGGCAGCTCGCGCAGCCCTCGATCCCGTCGATCCCCGGCATCGACGACTTCGCCGGGCACGCCTTCCACTCCGCGGGCTGGGACCACGCCCACGACCTCACCGGGCGCCGGGTGGCCGTGATCGGCACCGGAGCCAGCGCGGTGCAGTTCGTCCCGGAGATCGCGCCCGTCGTCGGGAAGCTCTCGGTGTTCCAGCGGACGGGCAACTGGTTCCTCCCGCGCAAGAACATGCGTTACCCGAAGCCGGCGCAGGCGCTGCTGAAGGTCCCGGGCGTCCAGCGGCTGCGTCGGTGGGGCCTCAAGCGGCTCTACCTGGAGTCGCTGACGGCCTCGATCCGTCACCCGCGCACGGTGGGACCGGTGCTGCGGCTGAAGTCGCAGATCTTCATGCGGCACCAGCTGCGCGACCCGGAGGTCCGCCGCAAGGTCTGGCCCGACTACACCTTCGGCTGCAAGCGCGTGCTGTTCAGCTCCTACTGGCTCCCGGCGCTGCAGCGCGACAACGTCGAGGTCGTCACCGACTCGATCGAGCGGATCGAGCCCGACGGCGTCCGCACCGTCGACGGGACGCTGCACCGCGTCGACACGATCATCTGGGGCACGGGCTTCAAGGCGACGAGCTTCATGTTCCCCATGGAGGTCCACGGCCGCGACGGCGCCTCGCTGCGCGACGTCTGGGCCGACGGCCCGCACGCCCACCTGGGGATGACCGTGCCCGGGTTCCCCAACCTGTTCGTCATGTACGGCCCGAACACGAACACCTCGGGCGGGTCGATCATCGTCTACCTGGAGTCCCAGGCCCGGTACGTGCGCACCGCGCTGCAGGAGGCCGACCGGCGGGGCGCCGCGGCCGCCGAGGTCCGGCCCGAGGTCGAGGCGGCGTCCGACGCCGAGGTCCAGTCGAAGTTCTCGGGCACCGCGTGGCTGGCCTGCGACTCCTGGTACCGCGACGCGACCGGCCGGATCATCACCAACTGGCCCGGCTACATGCACGAGTACGAGAAGGCGACCGAGGCGATCGACCCGTCCGAGTATGTGTGGCTCCGCCACCCGTGAGCACTTTCCGGGGTCATGGCCCCGGAAAGTGCTCACAAGACGTAGTCACATGCGTGGCTGACCGTTCGAGGCCCCCAGGCCGCCGTCGACGGGGATGTGGGCCCCGGAGACGAACCGGGCGTCGTGGCCGGCCAGGAAGGCGATGACGTCGCCGACCTCGGCCGGGTCGGCGGGGCGGCCCATCGGGATGCGGTCGCGGAACTTGTCCATGACCTCGTCGTCCTCCCGGATCCCCTCGCTCATCTCGGTGGCGGTCAGCGAGGGGTGCACGGCGTTGACGCGGACGCCGTCGGCGCCGAGGTCGAGCGCCATGGCGTTGGTCAGGTTGACCACGGCGCCCTTGGCGGCGTTGTAGGCGGCCATGCCCCAGTCGCCGCCGGTGCCGGAGACCGAGCCGACGTTGACGATGCTGCCGCGGGTCTCCTTCAGGTGCGGGACCGCGGCCTTCGAGGCGTAGAAGACGCCGTCGACGTCGGTGGCCATGACCTCGCGCCAGGTGTCGCTGTCGAGGTCGGAGACCGTGCCGGGGCGCGCGATCGCCGCGTTGTTCACCAGCGTGTCGAGCCGGCCGTGCTCCTTCGCGACCTCGTCGACGAGCGCGGTGATCGCGGCCTCGTCGGAGGTGTCGCAGGGCTTGGCGACGACCGTCGAGCCGGCCGGGGCGTCGGCGACGATCGCGTCGAGCTTGTCCTGCGAGCGCCCGGCGATCACCACGGTGGCGCCGTCGGCGGCGAACCGGTGGGCCGCGGCGGCGCCGATCCCGGACCCGCCCCCGGTCACGATGACGACCTTCCCGCTGAAGCGGCCTTCGGACACGGGGGACTCCTTCGCTCAATGACCACGGACCCGGCCGGGGTGCCCGCTCCCGACGGAGGTGAACGAGGGCCGGGGCACAGCGCCGTCGGTTGTCCCCAGGAGTTGTCCACACTGGGGACCGAATGACACGGGTGTGATTCGTCCACAGGCTCCATCCACACTGTGGACGAACCACAGCGCTGTGATTCGGGCCCTCGTCGTGGGCATTGGCTACTGTCGCGTCGGTGAGACGACGCGTGACCATCGAGCTGAAGACCGCCGCCGAGATCGAGCTGATGCGCGAGGCCGGCCGGGTGGTCGCCCGCTGCCTGGCGGCCGTGCAGCAGGCCAGTGCCCCCGGGGTGACGCTCAAGGAGCTCGACACCGTCGCGCACGACGTGATGAACGACCACGGCGCCAAGCCCGCGTTCCTCGACTACCACCCGCCGTTCGCGCCCTCGCCCTACCCGGGCGTGATCTGCGCGAGCGTCAACGACGCGGTGGTCCACGCGATCCCCGGTTCCTACCGCCTCGTCGACGGCGACCTCGTCAGCATCGACATCGGCGCCTTCGTCGACGGCTGGTGCGGCGACGCGGCCGTCAGCTACGTGGTCGGCGACGCCGACCCCGCCGACCTCGCGCTCATCGACACCACCACGCGGGCCCTGCACGCCGGGATCGCGGCCGCGAAGCGCGGCAACACCCTCGGCGACATCGGCGCCGCCGTCGCGGGGGTGGCCCGCCCGAAGGGCTACGGGATGCTCGCCGACCACGGCGGGCACGGGATCGGGCGCGCGATGCACGAGGCGCCGCACGTCCCCAACGAGGGCCGGCGCGGCAAGGGCATGAAGCTGCAGCCCGGGCTCGTCCTCGCGATCGAGCCGATGCTGCACCGCGGCGGCGCCGACGACTACCGCCACGACCCCGACGGCTGGACCCTGCGCACCGCCGACGGCAGCCGCGCCGCGCACGTCGAGCACACGATCGCCATCACCGCCGACGGGCCGCGGATCCTCACCGAGCCGTGAGCCCCTGGTTCGCGGTCCGGCCCGTCGCGGCCGGGGTGTGGATCGTCGCCGAGCCGGGCCACGTCAGCTCCTGGCTCGTCGCCGGCCGCGACCGGGCCGTCCTGATCGACACCGGCCTCGGCATCCGCCCCGTCCGGGAGGTCGCCGAGGCCGCCTGCGGCCTGCCGGTGGACCACGCGGTCCTCACCCACCACCACCTCGACCACATCGGCGGGAACGCCGAGTTCTCCTCGGTCTCGGCCCACCGCACCTTCCCGACGAGCGCCGTGGCCACCGCCGAGCGGTCGTCCTACCTGGGCTACATGCGGGCCCTGCTCGCCGCCGCCCCCGCCTACCGCGACCTCGACCGGCGCTTCTTCCACCTCCTCGACGCCGACTCCGACCCCCGCGAGCTGCCCGTCGACGTCGAGCGGTGGGTGCGTCCCGGCCCCGACCCGGGTCCCGCGCCGGCCCCCCTCGACGACGGCGACGTGATCGACCTCGGCGGCCGCACGCTGACCGTGCTCCACACCCCGGGCCACAGCCCCGACTCGATCTGCCTGTTCGACGACCGCGACGGCGTCCTGTTCGCCGGGGACACCGTCAACACCGGCCCCATCTACGCCCAGGCCCCCGAATGCGACCTGGCGGACTTCGCGCGCTCGACCGCCCGGCTCGCCGGGCTCGACGCCTCGCTGGTGTGCCTGGGCCACTTCGGGCGGGCCCTCGCCGAGCCGCGCTACCTCCGCGACGTCGCCGAGGGCTTCGAGCGCCTGGCCGCCGGCGACCCGACGATCGAGCTCCGCGGCGGGCGCGACTGCGACGACGACGAGGTCCGCGAGGCCGTGTTCGACCGCTTCACGGTGCTGCTGCCCGCGCGGTGAGTCCCTGCCACTCGGCCGCCGCCGGGGTCGTGCCCTAGGGTCCGCTCCCATGTCGTCGAGCCCGGCAGGTCCGCCCGCACCCACCCCGCCCGGTCCCGATGCGTCTCCCGGGACGGTCGTGCGCTGGACGTTCGACGTCCTCAACACCCACCACGCGGCGCCGCTGCGGGCGGTGTGGACCGACGAGACCCGCGAGCGGATGCCCACCGCGACCTTCCGCGGGGCCGACGAGATCGAGGCCTACTTCGACGCGCTGTTCGCCGCCGTCCCCGACGTGACGTTCACGCTGCAGGGCATGGCCGAGCAGGGCGACGACGTCTTCGTGCGCTGGACCCTCACCGGCACCCACACCGGGGCGGCCCTCGAGGGCATCGAGCCGACCGGGGCCCGGGTCGACATCGACGGTGTCGACCACTTCACGGTCCGCGAGGGCAGGATCGTGTCGAACTTCGTGATCTACGACCAGATGCAGTTCGCGCGCCAGCTCGGTCTGCTCCCCGCCGACGGGTCGCGGATCGACGTCGGGATGAAGCGCGGCTTCAACCTGCTGCAGCGCCTGCGGGGCTGAGCCCCGCCCACCGGAGCCCGGGCACGGGCCCCGCGTACCGGGCCTACTCGGCCTTCTTGCGGGCTCGCCCGTGCGTGCCGCCGCGACCGCGGAACTCCACGCCGGCGTCGACGAGGAGGCGGCGGACACGGCCGATGCTGTATCCGGTCTCGGCGCAGATCTCTCGGATGCTCGCGCCCTCTTGGTAGCGCTTGAGCAACTCGCCCGACAGCTTCTCGCGGTCGGAGCCGGTCACCCGCTGGTTGCGCGCCAGGTCGGGGGTCTTCGTCATGGGCGGCATTCTCACCAAGAGTGGCTACGTTGCGCCAGAACCTGTCGGTTACGCGTTGGTTCAACGGTCGAAATCGGACTGTGAACGACGCAGAGTGCTCACACGGCGCGCAGACGAGTGACGCTAGGTCATGGGCGCGTCCGGTTGCGGGGCGGCCGCCCGGTAGGCCGGGTACTGACGACCGCGCGGGACGGTCTCCTCCGCCGCCTCGGCGCCCCACACCGTCCAGCCCTCGTGGGGGTAGCGGGCGAACATCTCGAGGTAGGGCCCGGGCGAGCACTCCTCGATGACCCGGTAGGCCTCGTCGGGCTTGCGGGAGTGCTCCCGCTTGACCGTCTCGATCATGTTCACCTGGCGGCGGGCGGGCGGCAGCGTGCGCATCGACCCCCGGACGCCGAAGAGGATCAGCTCGGTGACGTTGCGGAAGTAGAACCCGACGCCCCGCCCGTCGGGCCCGCCGTCCTTGCGGCGCTTGGCCCACACGAGGTTGGAGACGTAGCGGAACCCCCAGCCCTGCATCACCGCGAGTCCCTCGGGCAGCAGGGCGTTGGGCACCCACAGGTAGAGGTGGGCGTTGTCGGCGACCACGTCGGCGACGGGCAGGGCCGCGATGTCGGCGGTGGTCATCGTGTCGTACCGGTCGAGCCGACGGTGCTCCGGCGCGACCTTGCCGGTGCGGTTGGCGAACCGCCACGGCGGGTCGGCGTACACGCACGAGAACCCGCCCGCGATCCGCGGCAGCGGCACCGCGTCCAGCGGCGCCACGTCCACCCGCAGCGGGGCGGCGCGGCGGGGGCGGGCGACGGGCGGGGCCGTCCGGGGGTCGGCGGCCGTCTCGGGATCGACGGGGGGTGCGGTCACGGCGGGGACGGTAGCCGCGGGGTCCGACAACGGGCCCGAGCCCGCCGGGAGGTGATCGATCCGGTCGCTCATCCCGCCCACCCCTCGAGCACCGGCTGGTCGCCGTACGCGGGCACCGGGAGCGGCACCCCGCCCTCGTCGGGAACCCAGCACCGGGCGCTGATCGCGACCGCGAGCAGCGGGCACCCCCCGGCGTCCCCGCGCGTCATCCGCGACTCCAGCTTGCCGAGGTGCGTGGTGGTGGAGGTGGAGAACCGGCTGCGGACCTGCTCGTCGGACTGGCCGGCGGCCCGGGAGAGCTCGCGGGCGAGCTCGCGGAGGTCGTCGTGCGTGCGCGTGAGCAGGACGGCGCCGTCGATGAGGCCCGCGTCGTAGAGGCTGCGGTAGGCGCCGATGTCGCGGTCGAGGTTGCCGTCCTTCGCGTTCCACTCCACGTCGAGCGCGACCCGGCCCTTCACGTTGTCGACCTTGTAGCCCTCGTTGCGCACCTCGTCGGTGCGGACGATCACCTCGTGCTCCCCGGCCGGGGCCCACGGCTGCACCTGGAGCATCGAGCGCACCACGGTGTCGACCCGGCCCTCGCGCCAGCCGCGGGAGCGCAGCTCGGTGTTGAGGCGCGCCGCGAGCTTCGACTCGTTGCCCCCCGCCTCGGTGAGGTCGGCCGTGCGCAGCACGAAGGCGCAGAGCACCGAGCACATCTCGCCGAACTCCTCGGGCGCGGTGGCGGCGAGGATGGCGGCGGCGTTGCGGGTCTCGCGCAGCTCGAAGCGGTCGGCGAGCCCCGCGAGCACGGCGAGTGGCGCTCCGGGCACCGCGTGCGACCAGCTGTGCGTGAGCTCCACGCCGCGAGTCTCCCAAATCGCCCCACCCGCTACGTTGCCTGCTCAGTGCGACCCCCGAGGAGGCCGGATTGACCACGACGTCGAGCCCCCGCCTCCCCGGCGGCGCGGCCCCGGTCGCGGACCCCCCGGCCGTCGCCTGGCGCCCCCTCCTCGCGATGGCGGCGGGTGTCGCGGTGCTGCTCGGCGCCCTCTCGGCCCGGTACGGGTACTTCGGCGACGAGTACTACTTCCTCTCCGCCGGCGCCCGGCCCGCCCTCGGGTACGCCGACCAGCCGCCGATGCTCCCGCTGCTGGCGGACGCCCTGCACCGGCTCGCGCCCGGGAACCTCGTCGTCCTCCGGCTGCCCGCCACCCTGCTCACCGCCGCGGGGGTGGTCCTCGCCGCGCTGATCGCGGCCGAGTTCGGCGGCGGCCGGCGCGCCCAGCTCACCGCCGCGGCGGCCACCGCGATCAGCCCCTACCTGCTCGCCACGGGCCACCTGCTCGCGACCTCGACCGTCGACCCGTTCTGCTGGGCGCTCGCGCTGCTGCTGCTCGTGCGGTGGATGCGCCGGGAGTCCCGGGGCGACGCCGACGACCGGCTGCTGGTGTGGCTCGGGGTCGTGGTCGCGGTGGCGTTGTTCGACAAGGTCCTGATCCCGGTGCTGCTCGCGGCCGTCGCGGTGGGCGTCGTCGTCGCGGGGCCCCGCCGCCTGCTGACCCGGCCGCTGCTCTGGGTGGGACTCGGGATCGCGGTGCTGTCCACCGTCCCGACGCTGTTCTGGCAGGCGACCCACGGCTGGCCCCAGCTGCGGATGGGCTCGGTGGTGGCGGGGGAGTCGGCCCTGTTCGGTGACCGCTGGCAGTTCCTGCCGCGCGCGCTGTACTACGCGGGGCTCGCGCCGGGCGCGGTCCTGGCGGTGCTCGGGGTGTGGGCCCTGCTGCGGCTCGAGGCCCTGCGCCCGTGGCGCAGCCTCGGCTGGGCGTCGGTGCTGGTCACGGCGGTGCTGCTGGCCGCGGGCGGGCGGCCCTACTACCTCTCCGGGCTCTACGCGCTCCTCTTCGCCGCCGGCGCGGTGGCGGCCGGCCAGCTCGTCGGGTCCCGACGACGAGGCTGGTGGCGCTGGGCCCTGCGCCCCACCGTCATCGGGGTCTCCGCCGTGCTGACGGTGCTCTGGGTGCTCCCGGTGGGCCCGGCGTCGTGGCGGGCGCCGACCGAGTTCGAGACGATGGGCCAGATCGGCTGGGACCCCTTCACCGCCGGGGTGACCCGCCAGTGGCGCGCCCTGCCGCCCGGCACGGTGGTCGTGGCGTACTCCTACTGGTACGCGAGCGCGCTCGAGCACGAGGGCCCCGCCCACGGCCTGCCGCAGCCGGTCTACTCCACCCACCGCGGGTTCGGGTACTTCGACGTGCCGCCCGGGTCGGCCGACGCGCTGCTCGTCGGGGACGTGCCCTGGGCGCCCCGCTTCTGCTCCCGGCTGGTCCCGCTGCCGCCCTACGTGGGCCCGGAGGTCGCGCCGGTGAACGACCGCGTGCGGATGGCGCTCTGCACCCCCTCGGCCCCGTGGGCCCAGGCGTGGCCGTCGCTGCGCAACCTCGCCTGACCGGGTCGGAGGGCCCCGGCGACGAGGGCGTCCTCAGTCCTCGTCGCGCGCCAGGACGATCTCCGGCATGAACCCGTGCTGGTAGAGCCGCTTCTCCCGCAGCATCGGCGAGAAGATCGCGGCCATGAACATCGCGCTCACCAGGACGAACAGCGGGAGCGCGATGCGCAGCCCGAGGGGTCCGGGCAGCAGCAGGAGCAGCAGCGCCGGCAGGCACTGCACCATGGTCCGTGCGAGCTGGCGCAGGAACCAGGTGCGTGCCGTCAGGTCGTGCAGGACCCAGTCGGAGTACCTCACCGGCAGGCGCGCCCCGTAGGCGTAGGCGACCCACCGGAACGGCCCCGGTCTAGCCACGGAGTCCGAGCGTCTGCGCCGCGAGGCGGGCGAGGTGCGTCGGCTCGTGGCCGCCGTTCTCGAGCTGGCGGATCTGGGTGCGGCACGAGTAGCCGTCGGCGAGCACCGTGGTGTCGGCCGACGCCTCGCGCACCGCGGGCATGAGCCCGCTCTCCGCGCACGCCGTCGACACCTCGTAGTGCCCGTCCTCGAACCCGAAGTTGCCGGCCAGGCCGCAGCACCCGGAGTCGAGCACGTCGGCGGTGATCCCGAGGGCGGACATCACCGCGCGGTCGGCGTCGGTGCCGAGCTCGGCGTACTGGTGGCAGTGGATCTGGACGAGGGCCTTGCGCTCGGTGCCGTCGCTCATCTCCGCGAGCTGGTCGGTGTGGTCGGCCAGCACCTCGGCGAACGTGCGGATCGAGCGCGACGCGATGCCGGCCAGGTCGTGGTCGCGGCCCAGGACCTTCAGCGAGTCGCCGCGCAGCGCCGCGGTGCACGAGGGCTCCAGCCCCACGATCGGCACGCCGTCCTCGAGCCACGGCCGGATGCGCTCGAGCGAGCGGGCGATGACCTTCTGCGCCACCGACACCTGACCCGTGGTGACCCAGGTGAGCCCGCAGCAGACCATCTTCTGCGGGAGCTCCACCCGGTAGCCGAGGGCCTCGAGCACGGCGATGGCGTCGAGGGCCAGCTCGGGGTCGAAGGCCGGGGTGAAGGAGTCGGTCCAGAGCAGGATGCGGTTGCCGACGTCGGGCCGGGCGTCGCGCTGCTTGACGTCCATGAGCCGGCGCAGCGGCTTCGGCGCGAACGACGGGATGTCGCGCTGCGGGGCGATGCCGCCCGCCTTCTTCGCGATCGAGGCCAGCGCGGGGCGCTTCGCGAGCGCGTTGGCGATGCGCGGGGCACCCGGGATCTTCGAGGTGATCGCCAGCCAGGCCGGGAGCCAGCCCATCGACCAGTGCGACCGCGGCCGGTCCTTCGCGCGGCCCGCGTAGTGCTGGGCGAGGAACTCGGTCTTGTAGGTGGCCATGTCGACGCCCACCGGGCAGTCGCGGGCGCAGCCCTTGCAGCTCAGGCACAGGTCGAGCGCGTCGAGCATCTCGGTGGAGCGCCAGCCGTCGGGCATGAGCTGACCGGAGGCCATCTCGAACAGCATCCGGGCGCGGCCGCGCGTGGAGTGCTTCTCCTCGCCGGTGACCCGGTAGCTCGGGCACATCACGCCGCCGGAGGCGGTGATGCACTTCGCCACCCCGATGCAACGGCGGGTGGCCGAGGGGAAGCCGCCGCGGCCGGTGCCGTCGGGCACGCCGTCGTCGACGAAGTCGAGCTGGGTGTTCCCGCGCAGGGTGGGCTGGCCGAGGAACACCCGGATGTCGGAATCGATCTTCGGCGGGTCGACCACGCGGTTCGGGTTCATCCGGCCGTCGGGGTCCCAGGCGGCCTTGAAGTCGCCGAACGCCTGCAGCATGCCGGGGGAGTACATCCGCGACAGCAGCTCGGCGCGCGCCTGGCCGTCACCGTGCTCGCCGGACAGCGAGCCGCCGTGTTCGACCGCGAGGTCGGCCGCGTCCTCGAGGAAGCCGCGGAAGTTCTTCAGGCCCGCGGAGGAGAGCAGGTCGAAGTCGATGCGCACGTGCAGGCAGCCGTCGCCGAAGTGGCCGTAGTAGGCCCCGGTGCGACCGTGCTTGGAGAGCAGCGAGTCGAACTCCCGCAGGTAGCTGCCGAACTTGGCGGGCTGCACCGCCGCGTCCTCCCAGCCCGGCCAGGCCTCGACCCCGCCCGGGCCGCGCGTGACGATGCCCGACCCGTCCTCGCGGATCTTCCACAGCGACCGCATGGCCTTCGGGTCGCTGACGACCTTCGACTCGACCGTCGCGAACGCCATCTCCTTCGCGATCGCCTCGGCCTTGGCGTGGGCCTCGTCGCGGGTGGCGCCGCCGGTCTCGACGTAGAGCCAGCCCTTGCCCCGGGGCAGTGCCTCGTGGGTGCGGTCGTCGGGCCGGGCGCTGCGCAGCGCGCCGATCACGCCGACGTCCATCCCCTCGATGGTCAGCGGCGCGTGGTCGCGGATCGGGACGACGTGGTCGGCGGCCTCGTAGGCGTCGGCGAAGCCCAGGACGGCGAGCGCCCGCACCGGCGGGCTCTCGACCATGTCGACGGTCGCCGACAGGATCGTCACGCAGGTGCCCTCGGTGCCGACCAGCGCCTTCGCCAGGTCGAAGCCGTGCTCGGGCAGCAGCTGGTCGAGGTTGTAGCCGGACACGCGACGGGTGAGGTCGGGCGTGTCCTTGCGGACCATGGCCGCGGTGCGGTCGCGCAGGGCCACGAGGTCGCGGTAGACGCGCCCCTCGCTGCCCGGCAGGCGCGTCGCGGCGTCGAGCGCGGCGTCGTCCATCGGGCCGCCGACGTGCATCCGGGTGCCGTCGGCGAGCAGGACGTCGAGCTCGCGGACGTTGTCGACGGTCTTGCCCCACGCCACCGAGTGCGACCCGCAGGCGTTGTTGCCGATCATCCCGCCGAGCGTGCAGCGGTTGTGGGTCGACGGGTCGGGCCCGAAGGTCAACCCGTGCGGGCGGCCGGCGTCGCGGAGGTCGTCGAGCACGGTGCCGGGCTGCACCCGCGCCGTCCCCGACGACGGGTCGAGGTCGAGCACCCGGTTCATGTGCCGGTGGAAGTCGACGACGACGGCCTCGTTGATCGACTGGCCGCAGATGCTCGTCCGGGCGCCCAGGGGCAGCAGCGGCACCCCGTGGCGGCGCGTGACCTCGACGGCCCGCTCCACGTCGTCGGCGTCGACGGGCTGGACCACCCCGAGCGGGACGTGACGGTAGTTCGAGGAGTCGGCCGACCACATCGCGCGGGTGGCGGTGTCGAACCGGACCGCCCCGCGGACGGCGCCGGCGAGCTCCTGGGCGAGCAGGGAGGACGCTGCATCGGCGGTTCCGGGGCGCGACGGTGCCGTGGTCATGCCTCCATCATGGTTGCGGTCCGGATCCCGTGCAGGGTCGCCGTCGTCACGGTCTCCGCGACGAGGGTCCCGGCGCTGATCACGAACCGCCGCGGCACGCGGTCGAGCAGGGCGGTGTGGTGGTCCGCGCCGGGGGCGTCGAGCACGACGAGGTCCGCGCGGCTGCCGGGCGCGAGGTCGTGGCCCGGCACGCGGAGGAGCCCCGCGGCCCCGCTCGTGGCCAGGTCGAGCAGCCGGTCGAGCCCCTCGGGGGTGCCGAAGGGCTGGGTGTGCGCGGCGAGCATCGTGACGTCGAGCAGGTCGACCGTGCCGAACGGGGTGAAGGCGTTGCGGACGTTGTTGCTCGAGAGTGCCGTCGCCACCCCGGCGTCGAGCAGCTCGGCCACCGGCGCGGCCCGCCCCTGCAGGTAGAGGTCGGTCGGGGGCAGCACGACGAGGCCCACCCCGGCCTCGGCGAGCGTCCCGGCGAGCCGGCGCCGGCGCTCGTCGGGAAGGCCGGCCATCGTCGTGACGTGCCCGATCGTGGTGCGCCCGCCCCAGCCGCGCTCCGCGGTCACGGCCGCGACGTGCTCCGCGAGGTCCTGGCGCGGGTCGCCCGGGCCGGGGGCGAAGTCGGCGTGCACGTCGACGTCGACGTCGAAGCGCTCGGCCAGGTCGAACACGGTGCGGACGTGCTCGCGGCAGCCCTCGACGTCGTCCTCGGCGTAGCTGCAGCCGCCGATCACGTCGGCACCGCGGCGCATCGCCTCGACGAGCAGGTCGTACGTCCCGGGCCGGGCGGCGATGCCCTCCTGCGGGAACGCGACGACCTGCAGCTCGACGACCCCGGCCCAGCGCTCCTTCACCTCGAGCAGGGCGTCGATGCTCGTCAGCCCGACCGTGGGGTCGACGTCGACGGGCGTGCGCACCAGCGTGGTGCCGTGGCGGACCGCGCGGCGCAGGACGTCCTCGGCGCGGGCCACCACGTCGTCGTGGGTGAAGTTCTCCTTCGCCGCGGCCGTGGCCGAGACGGCGCCCTCCAGCGTCCCCCTATCGGCGAGCTCGCTTCTTTCCGGGCCCAGGAGCATCGCCTTGTCGAGGTGCAGGTGCGGTTCGACGAGGCCGGGGAGGACCGGGCGGCGGCCGCCGTCGATCGTCGGGACGTCCCCTCCGACGACGATCTCCGGTCCGATCTCCGCGATGCGGCCGTCGGCGACCCGGACGTCGACCGGTCCGTCGAACCCGCGCGGGAGGACGTTCGTCAGGAGGAGATCAGCCACGACAGGTCGGTACCCGCCGCGAGCTCGACCGGCTCCTCCCCGCGCCGGAACAGCCGCGCCGTGTTCCCGCCGAGGGCGAGCGTGTCCCCGGTCCGGTGCAGCCAGGCGCCCTCGCGGAGCCCGACGACCGGCCCGGGGTTCATCTCGTGGAACTCGTGGATGCGCTCCTCCCGGGTCTCGCCCTGGTGGGTGCTCGCGGGGTCGGGGTCGAGGTAGTGCGGATTCACGTGGAACGGGACGCGGGCGAGGGCGTCGAGGCCGCCCGGGTCGACGATCGGCATGTCGTTGGTGGTGTGGATCGCCGGTTGGGCGAGGTTCGTCCCGGCCGAGCTGCCCGTGTAGCGGGAGGCGTCGTTCGACCGCAGGGCGTCGAGGATCCCGAGCCGGCGGACGTCGTGGAGCAGCCGGAAGGTGTTGCCGCCGCCGACGAACACGGCCTCCGCGGTCGCGGCGGTGGCCGCCGGGTCGGGCTCGCGGTGCAGCGGGCGCAGGTCGACCCCGAGGGCCTCGGCCACCCAGGCGAAGTACGCGTCGTGGTCGGCGAGCGCGTAGGGCACGAACCACACGGTCCGGTCGCCGAGGTGCCCGGCGAGGACCTCGCGGGCGTGTGCGAAGGGGACCGCCCCGCCGGGCGGGCGGGAGTTCGACAGGAGCAGGACGTCGCCGGGCACGGGGTGCAGCCTCGCAGGGGCACCCGGTGGGCGAGGTGCCGGAGCGGGGTCGCCCGGCCCGGCCGCCCGTCGGAGTGTGGCCGAGTGGACCCTCATGGCTGCTGCGGCGTGGACACGTCGACGCTCCGGGTGCGCTGACCGTGTGCGCGACGCACACGGCCGGCGCGGGCTTCGTCCAGGCGTTCGTCGCGTTGTGCGGCGCACACGGTCAGCCGGGCTCGTTTGGGGCTGTCGTCGCGTTGCGTGGCGCAATGCGACCGGGACGGGGTTCTCTGCCTCCCGGCCGTGTGCGGGACGCAAGGCGGCGCGGTTCGTCGTCGGCCGGCCGTATCGGGTACGACGTCGATCGGGTCGGTGCCGGCGCGCGTGGCGCGATCGAGGATGGCGCCTGACTGACGTCCGGTGTCAGCGACGTGCCATCGCTGACACCACGGGAGGCGCCCGGCTCAGCTCCCCGCGACCGGCACGCGCGGCGGGACCGACGGCATCGGCAGCGACACGGTCCGCAGCGCCCCGGGGGCGTCGGCCGGGACCACGGGTGCCACCGGCGCGACCGGGGACAGGCGCTCGTAGGGCGCGCCCACCGGCGGGCGCGGGTCGGTCTCGCCCTTGTTCGGCCAGAACGCCATCGCGCGCTCGGCCTGCGCGGTGATCGTCAGGGAGGGGTTGACCCCGAGGTTCGCCGAGAGCGCCGACCCGTCGACCACGTGGAGGCCGGGGTGGCCGTGGAGGCGCTGGTAGGCGTCGATCACGCCCGACTCGGGGGTGGACCCGATCGGGCACCCGCCGATGAAGTGGGCGGTCATCGGCATGTTCACGGCCTCGCCCCAGGTGCCGCCCGGGTCGCCGTCGATGAGCTCGGCCATGCGTCGGGTGGTGGCGTTGGCGGCGGGGATCCACGTCGGGTTCGGAGTGCCGTGGCCCTGGCGGGACACGAGCCGGCCGAAGCGGCGGCGCACGGTGATCGAGTTGTCGAGCGACTGCATGACGAGCGCGATGACGGTCCGCTCCGACCAGCGGCGCTTGTCGAACGAGCGCACGAACCGGCCCGGGTGCCGTACCGCCTGCCCGGCGATCTTGAGGGCCCGGGGGACGCGGCCGCCGCCGTCGGTCATCAGCGTGGTCAGCAGGCCCATCGCGTTGGAGCCGTAGCCGTAGCGGCAGGGCTCGATGTGGGTGTCGGCGTCGGGGTGCCAGGACGAGGTGATGGCGACGCCCTGCGTGAAGTCGCGCGGCCCGCCCCGCTCCGAGGCCTTCCGCGACATCGCGCCCACCAGCGCCTCGGAGTTCGTCCGGGTCAGGTGCCCGAGCCGCGAGGAGATCCGGGGGAGCACCCCGGTGTCGCGCAGGCGATGCAGCAGCGACTGCGTGCCCCAGGTGCCGGCGGAGAAGATCACCTCGTCGGCGGTGAACACCTCGCGCCGCCGCCGGTGCCGCCGCGTCGGGCGGGTGACCACCTCGTAGCCCCCGGACGGCCGGGGGCGGACGGAGAGCACCGTCGTCTCCGGGTGCACCGTCGCGCCCGCGCGCTCGGCGAGACCGAGGTAGTTGCGGTCGAGGGTGTTCTTGGCGTCGTGGCGGCAGCCCGTCATGCACTCGCCGCACTCGAGACAGCCGGTGCGGTCGGGGCCGGCGCCGCCGAAGAACGGGTCGGGCACCGTGACGCCGGGACCCTCGCCGAAGTAGACGCCGACCTGCGTCGGGGTCACGGTGTCCTCGCGGCCCCACTCGCGCGCGACCTGGCGCATGACCTCGTCCGACGGCGTCACCGACGGCTGCGTGACCACGCCGAGCATCCGTTGCGCCTGCTCGTAGAACGGGTCGAGCTCGCTGCGCCAGTCGGTGATGTCGGCCCACTGCGGGTCGCGGTAGAAGGAGTCCGACGAGGGCTGGTAGAGCGTGTTCGCGTAGTTCAGCGACCCGCCGCCGACCCCGGCACCCGCGAGCACCACGACGTCGCGCAGCAGGTGGATCCGCTGGATGCCGTAGCACCCGAGCGCGGGGGCCCACAGGAAGTTCCGCACGTCCCACGACGTCGAGGGCAGGGTCTCGGGCGTGAACCGGCGCCCCGCCTCGAGCACCCCGACCCGGTAGCCCTTCTCGGTCAGACGCAGCGCCGAGACGCTCCCGCCGAAGCCGGACCCGATGACCAGGACGTCGTAGTGCTGCACCCGGACACGTTAACGCCCGGGTAGCTGTGACGCCAGGTCACACGTACAGGGTGTCCCTGCTACCGGGCTCCGGCGCGAGCGCCCTGGGGGAGCCAGCGCCGGGTCTCCTCGTCGAGGAGCTCGCGCAGCACCGCCGCGTTGCCCGGCGCCACCGGGGCCCCGTCCTTGAACTGGCGGCCGCGGGCACCGACGTAGGGCGCGCTCGGCTTCCAGTCGGGGTGCGCCATGATCGTCTCGGCGGTCACCCGGTCCTCCTCGGGGATCACCGCGATGACGCCCTCGGCGTACCACTCGACCTCGTTGGTGGGTCCGGTGCGCGAGTACGGGTTGCTGTCGAAGGCGACCACGGCGGCGATCCGGCCGCGGCCGGTCCACTCCTGGACCCACCCGACGGTGCCCGGGCCCACGCGCTTCTCACGCGAGTGCGAGACGGCGAGCTTCCACGCGATGCGCGACCCGGTGCGCTCCCCGTCCAGGTCCCAGCGCTCGCCGGACGAGCGGACCCACGCCGCGTCGTCCTCGGGCTCGGGCGTCGGGTTCCAGGCGAGCATGACGTCGGGCAGCACCTCGAAGCGATCGGAACGACTGGCCACGGACGGCCTCCCAGGGATGATCGACGACGTGTCCTCCCGGGGGGCGTCCGCTCCCCGGGTCAGGGCACAAGCATGACCTTCCCGACTGCGCCGTTCTCCACCGCCTCCTGAGCAGCGACGACGTCGTCGAGTCCGAAGGGGGTCGAGGGCAGCGGACGGAGGGCCCCGGAGGCCACCGCGCCGCGCACCCAGGCGACGTCCGCGGCCATCGCGGCGGCCGTGATGTTGTAGAGCAGGACGTACTGCACGGTCGTGTTGGTGACCATCAGCCGCCGCGTCGGGAGGGCCGGGTCGTGGGGCTCGTTGGCGTAGACGGCGATCGTCGTGTTGTCGCTGACGGCGAGGTCGAGCTCGATGTTCGCGCCCAGCGCCACCTCGACGATGCGGTCGACGCGCTCGGCGAACCCGCGGACGCGCTCGATCGCGCCCTCCTCGCGGTAGTTCACGACGAGGTCGGCGCCGGCGGCCCGGGCGAGCTCGCCCTTCTCCTCGGAGCTCACGGTGGTGACGACCCGGGCGCCCGCGTGCTTGGCCAGCCCGATCGCGAAGTGCCCGACCGCGCCCGCGCCGCCGGCCACCAGCACCGTCGCGCCCTCGAGCGCCGACGGGTCGCCGCCGAGGCAGTGCGCGGCCGTGACCGCGGGGACGCCCAGGCACGCCCCCAGGTCGTCCGAGGCCTCGTCGGGAAGGGGGACCGCCCGCTCGGCCGGGACCACGCTGTACTCCGCGGCCGTGCCGTAGCGGTTGCCGAAGGCGGAGAGGTAGAGCCACACGCGCTGCCCGACCTCCCGGTCGGTGACCCCGTCGCCGACGGCGTCGACGACGCCCGCGCCGTCCTGGTGCGGGACCTGGAAGTCGTCGGGCTCGCCACCGGTCAGCCCGGCGCGGCTCTTCCAGTCGGTGGGGTTGATCGCGGAGCGCGTGATGCGGACGCGGACCTGGCCCGGCCCCGGCTCGGGGGTCTCGAGGTCCTCGACGGAGAGGACCTCGGCGGCGGGTCCGGTACGGCGGTAGACGGCAGCCTTCATGGGCCCAGGATTCCCTCCCGCGCCCCGGCTCAGGCGCGGTGGCCGCGGGAGAGGGCCGCGTCGATCACCACAGTGGCCCGGTAGCCCGCGAGCACGAGCAGGTGCAGCAGGTAGAGCCAGAGGCCCAGCGCGGTCACCGCGCCGACGATCGGCAGGCCGCCGAAGGGCGCCGACCACTCGACGGGGATGGCGAGGAAGAGCACGAAGCCCTGCAGGAAGCCCGCCAGGACCGAGCCGGACGCGAACCCGCCGATCAGCAGCGCCCGCCACCCGAGCTTGCCGGGGGCGACGAACCGGAACAGCGCGACGAGCGCCAGCGAGACGGTCGCGAACACCACGTGGAACGCGATGACGATGCCCAGCACCAGCGACCAGCCCCCGGCCGCGTAGAGCGGGCCGACCGTCGGCGCGACCGCGAGCACGGCGAGCACCAGGAACGGGGCGACGGCGGCCACGCCGAGCAGCCCGGCGCGGCCACGCCACCCGGTGAGCCGGTCGCGCGCCTCGGAGAGCTGCAGGAACGCCCGACGCAGCCCCTCGCCGTAGAGGCTGGCCGGGAACAGCACGACGAGCGCCTGGATCCAGGACATGCCCAGCGCGGTGCTGGTCAGCGTGCGCAGCGCCTGCGGGGTGCCGTGCCCACCGGGCAGCCCGACGATCGCCGCGTCCATCGCGTTCGTCAGGGCCTCGCCGCCGACGATGCGGCCCACCGCCCACAGCGACGCCAGCGCGAGCGGGACCAGCCCGACGATGCCGAAGTACGTCGCGCCGGCGGCCCACAGCGCCACGTCGCTGCCGGGAAACGTGCGCCCGACCTCGGAGGCCAGGCCGCGAGCCCGGGCCCGCCGTGCGTTCGTCACGGTCACCATGGTCCCCGGTCGGTCGCCGGCCCTCTCACACGACACCGCGCCGACGGCGCTGGGACAGTGAGGACATGCCAGGCGGGGACGTGTCGGACGGGGACCCGTCGGACGACGCCGCGTGGTCGGCGCTGCACGGCGGCATCCGGCCCTCGCCGGTGGTGCGGGGGTGGCTGCGGCTGGTGCGGGCCCTGGTGCGCCCGGTCCGGCGGGTGCCGCCCGACGTGCTGTCGCTCGCCGGGGTCCTCGTGCTGGTCGGGGCGTGGGCGCTCACGGGCACCGGGCGCCCGGGCACGGCGGTGGCCGCGGTGCTCGTCGTGCTGGCGGGGGTGCTCGACGGGCTCGACGGGGCCGTCGCGCTGGCGACCGGCCGGGCCCGCCCGCTCGGGGCGGTCGTCGATGCGGTGTGCGACCGGCTCGGCGACCTCCTGCTCCTCGCGGTGCTGGTGGCGCTCGGGGCCCCGCCGGGCTGGGCGGTGGCGGTGGCGGCCGCGACGCTGCTGCACGAGTACGCGCGGGCCCGCGCCCAGGCGGTCGGCATGCCCGGGGTGGGCGCGGTGACGGTGGCCGAGCGCCCGACGCGGATCATCCTGGTGGCGCTGCCGACCGTCGGCGCGGCCGTGCTCCCCGCCGGTGTCCCCGGCCCGGGGTGGGGTTGGGGCACCACCTTCGTCGTCACGTGGGCGGGGGTGGCGGCGGTGGGGCTTCTGCAGCTGCTGGTCGGGCTGGTCCGCTCGGTGCCGGCGGATTTCCCGCCGGACCCGCCGCCGGACGCCCTGCCGGATCTCCCGCCGGACCTCCCGCCGGATCTCCCGCCGGGCCGATGAGCCCGGCGACGATCTCCGCCGACATCAGCACCAGCGGGATGCCGCCGCCGGGGTGCGCCGAGCCCCCGACGAGGTAGAGCCCGGGGATGCCGCTCGCGTTGGCGGGGCGGCGCAGCGCCGCGCGCGGGCCGTGCGAGGCGGTGCCGTAGATCGCGCCACCGGGCGAGAGCGTCCGCCGCTCCAGGTCGGCCGGGGTGAGGATCTCGACGAAGCGCAGCCGGGGCCGGACGTCGGCGCCGCGGGCGGCGAGGACGTCGAGCACCTGCTCGGCGTAGCGCTCCCGCAGGCCCGGCGCGTCCCAGTCGACGCCCCGCGCCGGGTCGTGCACCGGGGCGTTGACCAGCACGAACCAGCCCTCGGACTCGTCGTCGGGACGTAGCGCCGGGTCGTCGGGGGCGTGCACGTAGACGGTCGGGTCGGCCACCGGGTGCGGGCGGCGCCCGAACACGGCGTCGAACTCCGCGTCGTAGTCGGCGGGGAAGAACACGCGGTGCGCGGCGCCGGGCTCGCGGCCGGAGAGCCCGAGGAGCAGGACGAAGCCGGCGCTCGACGGGGCCGTGCGCCGCAGCCGACGGCGCATCCGGGGAGCGGCGTCGTCGGGCAGCAGGCGCCCGTAGAGCTGCGCGGCGTCGGCGTTGCAGACCACGACGTCGGCCGGCACGCGGCGCCCGCCGACCCGCACCCCGACGACGCGGCCGTCCTCGACGAGCACCTCCTCCACCGGCGAGGACAGGTGCACGACGACGCCGAGCTCGACACACCGTCCGAGCAGGGCGTCGACGATCCGGCGGAGCCCGCCGGGCACCCACCACGCGCCGAACTCCTGCTCGACGAAGGCGGTCACCGTCAGCACCGCGGGGGTGCGCCGCGGGTCGGACCCGGAGTAGGTGGCGTAGCGCTCGAGCCACGTCCGCAGCCGCGGGTCGGGCAGCAGGCGGCGCGCGACACCGCGGACGGTGCGCCAGGGGGCGACGGCGCGCAGGTCGGCCGGGCGGATGCTCATCCGGACCAGCGAGGCGAGGGTCAGCGGTCTGCGGAGCACGTCGCGCCCGACGAGGTCCCACAGGTGCCGCGACCGGGCGTGCAGCCGGGACCAGGCCGCCCCGGCGCCCGGGCCCAGGGCGTCGTCGAGCGCGGCGGGCACCCGGGCCGGGTCGTGCGGCATGGCGAGCCGGGTGCCGTCGGCGAAGGTGTAGTCGCAGGCCGGGTCGACCGGCTCGACGGGCAGGTCGGCCGGACCGCCCGTGGCGGCGAGGAGCTCGTCGAGCAGCCCGGGCATCGTCAGCAGCGAGGGCCCGGTGTCGAAGGCGAAGCCGTCGCGCTCGACGAGGCCGAGCTTGCCGCCCGCGACCGCGGCCTGCTCGTGGACCTCGACCTCGTGGCCGGCCGCCGCGAGCCGGGCGGCCGTGGCGAGCCCCCCGAGCCCGGCGCCCACCACGACGACCCGGCTCATCCGTCCCCCCGTCGCCGCGCCCGCCCGGTCACAGGGACCGGCCCTTCCACTGCAGCGTGCCCCGCAGGCGCCCCACCCACGACGAGACCAGCAGGCCGACCATCGCGAGCACCGACACGGGGTGCGCCGCGGCGTCCCAGCGGGTTGGCGCGGCGCAGAACCGCGACGCCAGCAGGCGCCCGGCGACGGCGGCCGCGTAGCCGGTCGCCCCGACGCGGGAGCCGGAGAGCGCCGCGACGGGCGGCACCACGTAGACCAGCAGCAGCGCGGCGGCGACGCCGACCGACCCGAGGGGGGAGCCGAACGCCGCCCACAGCGACTTCCGGTAGCCGTCGTGCAGGTCGCGGCCCGAGTCGTACATCCGGCAGGAGGCGAGCGCGGAGCCGTCGGCGACCCCGGTGCGCCCCCCGCTGCGGCGCACGGCGCGGGCCAGCGCGATGTCGTCGAGCACCGCTCCCCGCACCGCGTCCCACCCGCCGGCCCGGGCGAGGGCCCCGGCCTCGACGAGGAGGAACTGCCCGTTCGCGAGCGCCATCGACGACCGGCCGCTGCGCTCGGCCACCCGCAGGGGCAGCGTCGTGAGCCACGACCACGCCAGCAGCGGCTGCACCAGGCGCGCGAGGGGCCCCGCCACCACCTGGCGGGGCCAGGGACACAGCAGGGCGAGCGGCTCCGGCCCGCGGAGCACCGCCACGGCGGCCGCGACGGCGTCGGGGGCCAGGACGACGTCGGCGTCGACGAAGACGAGGATCTCCCCGCGGGCCGCCGCGGTGAGCTGCCCGCACGCGTGCGGCTTGCCGAGCGCCCCCGGCGGCGGGGTCCGCCCGGGGAGCACCCGCAGGCGCGGATCCCCCTCCCCGGCCCGCCGGGCGACCTCGGCCGTCCCGTCGGAGGACCGGTCGTCGAGCACCAGGATCTCGGCGTCGTCGAGACCCCGCTGGGCGAGCAGCGAGCGCAGCGTCGGGGCGATCCGGTGGGCCTCGTCGCGGGCCGGCACCAGGATCGAGACGGGCGCCGCGACCGGCGGCGGGGACGTGGGCGGCCGGCGCAGGACCGTCCGGTTCACCACCTGGTGGGCCGTTCCGAGGACGGCGAGCGAGGAGCCGGACATCACGAGGGTGCGGAGGGGTGCAAGCGGGCGTGCGGCGGGCACCCGGGCAACAGTAGGCACGCCCTGACGGCACCGCAGAAGTGGACCCCTCCAGGTCGTGGCAGTGCGTCCGCGACTCCCGGAGGTTTCCCGGTGCAGGTGACCCTCACCCGCAGGACCGTGGCATCGACGCGCCCGACCTGGGCGCTCGTGGGTGCCGCGGTGTTCGTGCAGATCGTCTATCCGCTCATGCCCGACGCGCTCGACACCATCGTCACGGTCCTGAGCGTCGTCGTGTTCTTCCTCGCGGCGCTCGCCGACGTGGTGCGCGTGCACGGCCCGCGCGGCGGCCTGTGCCTCGTCGGGATCGCGGGCGGGGGCGGGCTGGTGGCCGAGGCCGTCGGGCTCGCCACCGGGGTGCCGTTCGGGTCGTACGCCTACACCGGCACCCTCGGCCCGGAGGTGCTCGGCGTCCCCCTCGTGGTGCCGCTGGCCTGGGCGATGATGGCCTGGCCCGCCCTCGTGGTGGGGCGCGCACTGGCCGCCCGGGGGGTCTCGGTGGTCGTCGTGGGCGCGCTGGCGCTCGCCGCCTGGGACCTCTTCCTCGACCCGCAGATGGTCGGTGCCGGCCACTGGGTCTGGTTCGACCCCGAGCCGGGGCTGCCGCTGGTGCCCGGCATCCCGCTGACGAACTACCTCGGCTGGCTGCTGGTGTCGCTCCTCGTCGTCGGCGCCCTGCACGCGGCGCTGCGGCCCGGGCACGAGCGCGGGGCCGGGCACCACCGGGGCGTCGGCGCCGAGCCGGTCTCCGCCCCGGCGAGCGCGCTCTACCTGTGGGTCTACGCCTCGTCGGTGCTCGCCCACCTGGTGTTCTTCGGCCTGCCCGGCTCCGCGCTGGTCGGCGGCGTGCTCATGGGGCTGGTCGCGGTGCCGTTCGCCCTGAACCGGTGGCGGGCCCTGCGCCGCCAGCCGTCCGGGCAGGACGGCTAGCCGGCCTGCAGCTTGCCGTCGTCGTCGGGGAACGCCCCGGCCTCCCGGAGCGCCCGCGACCACACGGTGCACCGCTCGACGACGAGGTCGAGGCCGTGCTCCATGCCCTCAAGGACGTCGTCGAGCACGGCCTCGGTGGCGTCCTCGATGTCGTGGCGCACGGCGGCCCCCCGCGTGGTGAGCGTGCCGTCGCGCGCGAGGAGGGCGCGGTCGACGAGGTCGTCGACCGCGGCGTCGATGGCGGCCTCGGGCCACGACCGGGTGCGCGTGTAGCGGCGCAGGTCGATCCCGACGAGGGCCTCGGTCAGCAGGTTCGACTCCAGCGCCCCGATGCCGTGCGCGACGAGCGCCGCGAGGTGGGCGTCGCCGCGGAACTCGCGCAGGAGGTTCGTGGCGTGCCACAGGCGGCCCCACGCGTCGCCCGGCCAGTCGAGGGCGGAGAGGCCGGCGAAGAGCGGCTTGCCGATCGACGGCGCCCCGTCGAGCCCGCCCCGCAGGACGGTGACCACCTCCTCGACGTCCCGGCCCGGCTCGCCGAGCACGCGGTGCAGGCAGCGCAGGGCGCCCGCCTGCTTCGCGGCCAGCACGTCGGGCACGGTGGCCGTGGTCAGGCCGCCCTCGTAGACCCCGGACAGCATGTCGGGCTCGAAGACGCCGAAGGTGGCGAGGACCAGCGGCGTCGGCGGCAGGCCGAGGGTCCCGGCGCGGCCCAGGACGTAGCCGGTGAAACGGTCGAGCCCGATCGCCTCGTACTGCTCGCGGGCCTCCTCGGAGTGCACGTGCACCATCGCGACCGGTTCGATCGCGTCGCGCAGCCGTCGGGCCGGGGTCTCGGTGGGGCTCACGACGAGGTGTCTACCCGGTTCAGCCCGCGGCGCGCTTGAGGGGGTCGGGCGGGAACCAGCCGGCGGCGACGACGCGGTCGGCCCACCCGCCGAGCGTCCCGACGAGGTCGTCGAGGTCGGCACCGAGCGCGGTGAGCACGCGGTGCTGGGCCAGGTCGGTGGCGGCCTCGATCGCGTCGCGCTGCTCGCGCCCCGCCGTGGTCAGGGCCCCGTCGGCGACGAGCCCGCGGGCCGCGAGGCGCGCGGAGGCGGCGTCCATCGCCCCGGGCGACCAGCCGCGGGTGCCGGTGTACTCGTAGAGGTCGAAGCCCGCGCGCAGCTCGGTGAGGACGTTGGCCTCCAGCCCGTCGACCCCGGCCGCCACGCACGCGCCGAGGTGGGCGTCGCCGCGGTGCTCCCGGTAGAGCGAGGCGACGTGCCAGAGGCCCGCGTGCGGGTCGTGCGGCCAGGGCTGGTCGCGCAGGCTCGCGTAGAGGGGGCGACCGGCGAGCTCGCCGGGCCCGCCGGCGTCGAGGGCCTCGCGCAGGACCCGGGTCACGCGCCCGATCTCCGCGACGTCGACGCCCTCCAGCGCCGCCCGCATGCCCTCGCCGCCGCAGAGCACTCGGACGTCGCGCAGCTCCTCGACGGTGGCGACGTCGCGCGCCTGGCGCCAGAGGTCGGCGGCCAGGCCCGGCTCGAAGACCGCGAAGGTGGCGGCGACGACGCCCGGCGAGACGTCGCCGAGCGTGCAGGCGCGCCCGCCCACGTAGCCGGTGAGGAAGTGCAGACCGGCCTTCGCGAGGTGGACGTGGGCGGGGGCGCTCCACAGGTGGACCATCGCCAACGGCTCGAGCACGTGGCGCAGCCGCAGGGCCGGGGTGTCGGTCGCCGGGGCGGTGGCCCCGGCCCGCGGCTGGAGGAAGGTCTCGCGTGCCTGGTCGAAGTCCACGCCCGGGAGTGTGGCTCACGCCACGCTCCCGGGTCGACCGTCGTCCTACCCGGACGGCGGGGTGGGCTTCGGCGCCGCCGGCGGGGTCGGCGACGGGGCGTGCGAGTGGCCGTGCCCGTGGCCGTGGCCGTGGCCCGACGAGGAATCGGGTCCGGGCTTGAGCATCGGCTCGCCGGCGCGCAGCGGGACCTGCTCGTAGCGGCCCTCGTGCGCGATCACGGGCCGCGTGTCGCCGGCCAGCTCGGGGTGCTTCTCCTCGAGGCGCTGGCGGCGCTCCCACTGCTTGCGCATGGAGGCGATGTACTCGGGGTTGCCGTTGTAGACCCCGCGCCAGGTCTGCGGCATCTGCTCACGGGACAGGCCGGGGTCGGCCTTGCCGTGCAGCGCGGGACGCGACGGCACCTTGCGCGAGTCGCCGCCGCACTCGGGGCAGGCCGGCGCGGGGGCGTCGCGGCCCACGAGCCGCTCGAAGCGCAGCCCGCAGTCACAGCGGTAGTCGTAGATCGGCACGAGGTGCCCCTCCTGACGTCGGGGCCTGTGAGCACGTCATCCGTGTCCGGACACGGATGACGTGCTCACAGGCCGTAGGCACCTCTACCAGTTGGAGATCGACCTGGCGAAGATGCCGGCGATGTCGTCCTCGGTCGGCGTCTTCGGGCACGTCGCGAGCAGCCGCTGCTGCTTCATGGTGCCGTCGACGAGGTCGGGGATGTCCGACTCGTCGAACCCGACCTCGCCGATCCCGTTCGGGATCCCGATGTCGCGCATCAGCTCGGTGACCACGTGCGGGAGCTGCTCCGACGCGTCGTTCTGCGTCTCGGCGTCCGGCCCGAGCATCCGCGCGGCGGCCATGTGCCGGTCGGGCGCCGACTCGAACGAGAACCGGAAGGCCTCCGGCGCCGTCAGCGACACCGACATCCCGTGCGGGACCATCGCCTCGTCCGACGGGTAGCCGGCCGGGTGGAAGTCCTTGACCTGCCCGGCGATGGGGTAGGCGTTCGCGTGCGGGATGTGCACCCCGGAGTTGCCGAAGCCCATTCCTGCGAACGTCGCGGCCATCATCATGTCCATGCGGGCGTCGACGTCGTCGGCGCCGCGGTGGACGGCCGTGCGGAACGACCTCGCGAGCAGCGACATCGACTTCTCGCACCACAGGTCCGACACCGGGTTCGAGCCGCAGTAGGTCACCCGCTGCTCGGGCTGCTTGCGGTCGAACGAGGTGTACCAGCGCGCCGTGTAGCTCTCCAGCGCGTGGCAGACGATGTCCATGCCCGAGGCGGCGGTGACCTCCGGGGGGAGGGTCATCGTCAGCAGGGGGTCGACGACGGCGAGGGTCGGGCGCAGCCGCCAGTGGCTGATCCCGGTCTTCACCCGCAGCGACAGGACGTCGAGCACGCACATGGCGGTGGACTCGGATCCGGTGCCGGCGGTCGTCGGGACCGCGATGAGGGGCTTGAGGGCCCCCGGCGGCACCTGGGCGTTGCCGACCGGCTTGTTGATGTAGTCCATCAGCTCACCGGGGAACGTGGTGAGCAGGTTGACGGCCTTCGCGGTGTCGATCGCCGACCCGCCGCCGACCGCGACGAACCCGTCCCACGGGCCCTGCGTGGTGGCGTAGCCGATGGCCTTGTTCATCGAGTCGTCGGTCGGCTCGACGTGCACGCCGTCGAAGATCTCGACGGTCATGTCGTAGCGGCGGATCTGGTCGGCGATCCGGTCGGGCAGGCCGGTCTGCTGCATGCCCGGGTCGGTGATCAGGAGGATCCGCTTCGCGCCGTACTGCGAGAGGTCGAAGCCGATCTCGTCGCAGGCTCCGGCGCCGAACTTCAGCGGCGGGGCACCCCACGTGAAGACGGACTCCTCGGTGGGGACGGGGGGGACGGTCACGTGTAGTGGCCTCCGTTCGAGACGGTCTTGAGCTCGTGGATCTGGTCGGCGTCGTGGCCGAACACCACGGTCGCGTTGGTGCGCTCCGCGACGTCGCGGACCTTCTCCACCGAGGAGAACCACGACTCGAGGTTGTTGACGATCGCCGCGGGGACGGGCGGCGGGCCGTAGCTCGCGCCCATGTACACCGCGTCAGAGGTGAAGATCATCGTGCCGGTGTCGGGGAGGTCGACCTGCATCGACATCGTGCCCGGCGTGTGCCCGGGGGTCTGCAGGAGCGTGACGCCGGGGAGGAACTCGGTGTCGCCCGAGACCGTCTCCCAGTTCAGGTTCTCGTAGTCGGACTTGAGGTGCGCGCCCGTGAACGGCCCGTCGAAGCCGAACGCGAACTCCTTCTCCTTGTCCGAGCACACGAGCTTCGCGCTGGAGTCCTTGAACAGGTTCGCGTTGCCGCAGTGGTCGAAGTGCAGGTGCGAGAGCACCACGTAGTCGATCTGGTTGGTGCCGATCCCGAGCTGCTCGAGCCGCTTGTCGAGGTACTCGTCGTCGGACACCTTGTCGTAGGGGAAGAAGTCGTTGAGCCCCGTGGGCCCCCACCGCTCCTCCCAGTCGCTGGGGCAGCTGGTGTCCCACAGCAGGGTCCCGTCGGGGGTCTCGACGAGGACGCAGTGCGTCGGCACGTCGACCCACTCGGCCGGGGAGTCCTTCTGCTGGCGGGGCTTGATCGACCGGCCCGGCTGCAGGAGCAGCCACGTCAGATCGGCGGTCATCGCACCGCAATCGAGAACACTGACCTTGATGTCACCACTGGCCACTTGCAGACCTCCGCGTCTACCGAACGGGACCGACCCCCCGTGGGTGATCACACTGCCTGTGACCGGTGCCACCGTCAATCGGAGAGGTCGCCGGATGCGCATGCGTGCAGGGCGGCGAACTCGGCGGCCAGGGTGGACGGCGTGTAGTGGGCGTTCAGGCCGCTCGGGTTGGGGAGCACCCAGACCCTCGTCGGGCCGATCGTCGCCTCCTGCTTCCCGACGACGGCCTTCGGCGCGCCGAAGGCGGTGCGGTAGGCGACCACCCCGACGACCGCGAGCCACGCCGGCGTCGTCGCGTGCACCAGCTCGACCAGGCGCCGGCCGCCGGCGACCAGCTCGTCGTCGGCGAGCTCGTCCGCGCGGGCGGTGGCCCTCGGGGCGACGTTGGTGATCCCGAGGCCGAGCGCGGGCAGCAGGTGCTGCTCGGACGGCGCGAGGAGCCGGGGCGTGAACCCGGACGCGTGCAGGGCGGGCCAGAAGCGGTTCCCCGGCCGGGCGAAGTGGTGCCCGGTGAACGCGGAGACCAGGCCCGGGTTGATCCCGGAGAACAGCACCCGCAGCGGGGGCCCGTCGGGCCCGGGCAGGACGTCGGGCAGGAGGCGGTCGCGGGCCGCCTCCAGCTCGGCGCGGGTCGGGCCACGGCGGCGGCCGGTCACGGGAGCTCCCTTCGGACGGACGGACCAGTGCCCCGTCCCCACCGGTAGTACCGCCCCGGGTTGTCCCCAGGGCGGCCCGGCGACGGAGCCGGCCCGGGGCCGGGAGCGTCCACGGGGCATGAGCAACGGATTCATCCTGCCCACCGACGCGGTCCTCGGTGCGGTGGAGGACATCGAGGCCGCGATCGGCGAGGCCGAGACGGCGGCCCGGTCGATGGTCGAGGGCCTGCACGCCCTGGCGCGGGCGGTGCCCGGGAGCCGGACCGCGGCGCAGGCGACCGCGCTCGCGGCGACGTGGCGCGCCGACGCCGCCGAGTGGGCCGCCGCGGCGCAGGAGCTGGGCGAGGCCCTCGCGGAGGGGGTCGACGACCAGCGGGCCGCGGAGGAGGCGCTGGCGGCCTCCTTCGGCCCGTGAGCGCCCCGGCCGGTCCCGCCGCGCTCGTCGGGCCGGCCCGGGAGCTCACCGCGTCGGTCGGCGCCTTCGGTCACGCGGTGGGCCGACCCCGGCTGCCCGCGGCCTGGACGGGCCCCGCCGCCGAC
>NZ_JBHSIV010000031.1:0-61426 GCF_042653685.1 Actinomycetospora atypica
ACGGACTGCCCTGGTTCCGACCACCCACCTGGCTCGACCCCACCCAGACCCTCCGACACAACCGCCCCTGGCAGGCCGTCGCATGACGCCTCGGAAAGAGCGAGGAGCAGCCGAGGGGTCAGCGCAGGCGGAGCACCGTGACGTGCAGCGTCCCGTTCACGACGGTCTCCCGCTCGAGCACCGGCGACCACGGCGCCAGCGCCTGGAGGGCCGGGCCGAACTCGCCCCGGGCTCCGAGCAGCACCACCTGGGCGCCGCGGGCGGCGTCGAGCTTGCGGCGGTCGGAGGCCGAGAGCGTCGGCATCGTCGAGGAGAGCCCGTGCGCGGGGCCGAGGTACTGGGCGGCGGCGCGGCTCGGGACCTCGTCGGGCAGCGACCCGGCGGCTGGAGGCTCGACCCAGGTCAGAGCCGGGACGTCGGCGGGCGGGACCGCGTCGGCCACCGAGGTCATGGTCGCGTAGGACGAGAGGCGGGAGAGGTCGGGCTGGCCGGTGACGGCGCCGTAGTCGGGCAGCGGGTAGCGCACCTGACCCGGCGCGTAGGAGCTGCGGGGCTGACCGGTGGTGAGCAGGAGCAGGCCCAGGGCGACCACCACGGTCGCCCCGATCCGCCACCACGCGCCGGCGAGCGCACCACCGACCACAGCCACCGCGACGACCAGCGCCGCCACGACCAGCCCGGACGGCACGACGCCGAACCGCAGCGGGCCGGTGACCGACTGCAGCACCGCGAGTCCGAGCACCAGCCCGGCGGTCCACCGCGAGGACGAGAGGCGTGCGAGCACGAGCACCGTCTTCAGGCAGGCGCCGGCCCAGAGCAGCGACGAGTAGAAGTAGTACTCCAGCGTAAAGCCGGTCCCGGCCTGGATCGCGAGGAAGGCCAGCGAGCCGAGCGCCGTCGCGAGCACGACGACGGCCTCGTCGCGCGGGGGTCGCTCCCCCAGCGTCCGGCGCCGTCGGACACAGACGCCCACCCACGCGAGCACGACGACGGCCGGCACCAGCAGGTAGGTCGCGCGTTGCGCCCAGGCCCAGGTCGACGAGTGCCACAGCCGCACCTGGTCGGGGCGCTGCAGGCGGGTGAGCTGGTCGATCGTCGGGCCGAGCAGGTCGGCGCGGCCATAGAGGACCAGGGCCCCGAGCACCATGAGCAGGGTCGCGACGACGATCCCGCCGACGACCAGGGCGAGGTCCACCGCCACCCGCCGGCCACGGGCTCGTCGGACCCCGGCGTGGCGGGAGAACCCGCTGGCCAGAACTGCCAGCAGGGCCGCGGCGACCAGCGGGAACGCCGCGGGGTGAGCGTGGACCGCGAGGCCCAGCGCCAGCCCGGCGAGGGCGCGGACGACGACGCGGCGCGTGCCCGTCGCTGGGAGGACCAGCAGCGGGAGGCCTGCGAGGAGGTAGGCCAGCGCGGCGCCGTCGGGGTAGTCCGAGCCCCACGCCATGAGCACGACCGGCGAGGTGAGGACGACGACGACCGCCAGCGCACCGACCGCGCGCGACCGGTGCCGCAGCCAGAGGTAGGCGGGCACGATCGCGACCAGGGCGAAGACGTAGCGCAGCACGACGAAGCCACCGACGTCGCCGAACGCCGCCGACGCCAGGCGCGCGGGGAGGATCTGGCCGAGGCGGACCCAGAAGTAGTCGTCGGCGCCGAAGCGGTCGAGCAGGTCGGCGCCGTGGCGGGCGTAGGCGGTGTAGAAGTTCGGGTCGACCATCGTCCAGCGGGTCTGCAGCCCCACCGACATGGGCGGGGTGCGCAGCAGGAGCGCGACGAGGCCGGGCGCGAGCAGCAGCCCGACCGCCTCGAGCCAGGGCGGGACGCGGCGGGCGGGTGCGGAGTGGCGGGCGGTGGTCGCGGGCGGGGCGACCTCGAGGGTGCTCATCGCGGAGCTCCGATCACGGTGACGAGTGCGTCCTTGGCCAGCGCGGCTGCGCCCATGCCGCCCGAGCGGGTCGAGGCGTAGTCGTGGGACCCGGTGGCGCGACGCGCGAGCACCCCGAGCCCCCGGGTGACGCGGGCCGACAGGGCGGCACCGTCGACCTCCCGGTAGGCGTCGGCGCGGCGCTCCCACCGACGGGCGAGGCGCTCGAAGTACCAGCCGCCGCCGGCGCCCACCGACTCGAGCCACGTCCCGTACTCCCGGGCGGTCGTCGCGCGGACGGCGAACTGGTCGGCGCCCACCGACAGCGCGCCCCACCACGCCGCGGCCCCGCGCACCGTCGGCGCCCCGGCCACGTTCGCGCCGTGCTGGCGGTAGAGCGCGAGCTCCTCGGCCAGCTCGCACCGACGCCCGCGGGCGAAGGCGATCAGGGAGACGAGGTGGTCGTGGTTCATGGCGCGCAGCGTCTGGTGCGAGTTCGGGCGGATCTGCCACATCAGCTCGTCGAGAGGATTGTGGGGCAGGTCCTCGAGGAGCTCACGGCGGAACACCGTCGCGAACCCCGACGGGACGTGCCAGGGGTCGCCGTGGAGGGGGTCGAGGCAGACGGTCTGACGGGGGTCGGGGTGGTTGAACCCGAGGGGTGCGGCGTCGGCGTCGACCACGCGGGCGGCGTGGTGGACGAGGTCGGCGCCGGTCTCGGCGAGGGCGTCGACGCAGCGCTCGAGCTTGGCGGGCAGCCAGACGTCGTCCTGGTCGCTCCAGGCGATGACCCGTCCCGACGAGGCGCGCAGGGCGTGCCGGAAGTTGTCGGCGAGGCCGGTGCGCGGCCCGTCGAGGACCCGGACGGCGAACGGGGCCCGGCGGGCGAACGCGGCGAGGAGCTCGGGGGTGCCGTCGTCGGAGCCGTCGTCGGAGACGACGAGCTCGTCGGGCAGGCGGGTCTGGGCGGCGAGGCTCTCCAGCTGCGCGGGCAGCCAGCGCGCGCCGCGGAAGGTCGCCATGACGACGGAGACGGTGGGGGTCACGCGGGCCTCTCAGGGGCGAGCGGAGCGACGGGGGGTTCGGCAGCGGCGAGCGGAGCGACGGGAGGGTCGACAGCGGCGAGCGGAGCGACGGGGGAATCGACGGGGCTGGAGGGGGCGGGCGACGACGGCGTCATGGCGAGGGCGGCCGCGGCGAGCAGCGAGTAGCAGCCCTGGCCGACGAGCCAGCCGAGGCCGAGGCCGGTCAGGGTGGAGCCGGGGGGCGTGAAGACGGCCCCGAGGGTGGTCGCGGCGAGGACGAGGCCGGAGCCGACGGTGTTGACCACGGTGAAGGCGACGATCCGGCCGGAGGCGTTGATGACGACGTCGGCGACGTAGTTGAAGGCGCCGAGCAGGCTCCCGAGCGCCATGAGGCGCAGGCACCAGGCGGCCGCGGTGTAGTCGGGGCCGAAGATCGCGAGCACCCAGGGGGCGATCACGACGACCACGAGGACGGCGGGCGCGACGAGCGCGTAGGTCCCCCGCAGGGCACGGCGCACGAAGGCCCGCCGGTCCCCCGACGCGGCCGACAGCTCGGCGAAGAGCGACTGGGAGATCGTCGTCGGGATGGCGTTCAGGGCCGTGACCAGCAGCAGCGCGCACGTGACGTAGGCGCTCGCGGCGGGGCCGAGGAGGGTGAGCGCGATGATCGGGGTGAACGCCAGCGGGGCGATCGAGACGAGCATCGAGACGTAGTTGCCGGAGGAGAACGACAGCTTGCCGGTGAGCGAGGCGAACGCGTGCCGGGCGGGCTCGTCGTCGGGACCGCGGCGCGCGCGGCGCACGCCGACGGTGAAGGAGATGGCGGCGGCGAGCGCGGTCGAGACGAGGAGGGCCGCGAGGAGGCCGTCCTCCCCCGCGCTCGCGAGCAGCGGGAGCGCGGCGATGCGGAGCGCCCCGGCCACCGCGTTCTTCACGACGATGCTGCCGGTCACCCGGAAGCCGACGATCACGGCGTCGACGACCGGGCCGATCGCCATCGCGACGACCAGCGCGACGACGAGCGTGGTCGAGGTGCTCCCGAGCGGCAGCCCGAAGCCGCCGGGGACGAGGACGATCACGGCGGCGGCGAGGCTCGCGACGGCCGCGACGGTGCCGACGGCGGCGAGCACGAAGGCGCGCTGATCGGGCTCGGTGTGCAGGAAGCGGACGACGGTGTTGGGCATCCCGACCCCGGCCGCCGCCGACGCGAACCCGAGCCCGGCGACGAGCGCGGACACGGTGCCGACGGTGGTGGCGGGCAGCATGCGGGCCGCGACGGCCCAGAACGCGAACCCGAGCATCCCGGAGATCACGTAGTTGGCCATGAGCAGGGCGGAGTTCCGGACGAAGCTCTCGCGGCCGAGGTCCCGGAGACGGGTCAGCCGGCCGGGGGCGACGGTGGTCATGCGCGACGCCACCCCTCGAGGACGGCGAGCTCGCGGACCGGGCGGGCGGGGACGCCGACGGCGAGGACCCCGGGCGGGATGACGCCGGTGACCACGGCGCCGGCCCCGATCACGGCGTGGGCTCCGACGAGGGCGCCGGGCAGCAGGGTCGCGCCCCGCCCGATCCAGACGTCGTGCTCGACGACAACGGGGGCGGTCCGGACGGCGGAGAGGTGGTCGACGGCGTGGTGGTCGGTGTCGTGGATGCCGACGAGGTCGCCGACGTGGACGTCGTCGCCGATCGTGATCGAGTCTGTCGCGACGATGCTCGCTCCCTGGTTGACGAAGACGCGGTCGCCGACGGTGAGCGTGCCGCCGCCGGTGGCGCCGAGCTCGACCCGCCCGGTGCGGGAGCGCAGCGAGACCTGCGCGCCGAGCCGGACGGTGCCGTCGGTGTGGACCAGGGGGAAGGAGCCCTCGCAGCGGACGAGGCCGGTGGTCGGGACGCCGCGGGCCCGCAGCAGGGCAGTGCAGGCGGCGGAGCGCAGGGCGAGGCGGACGACGCCGCGGGGCCGGGTCACTGGGGGGCTCTCTCCGGGAGGTCCGACCGGGTGGGGTCCGGGACGGAGCGGGGGGCGGGCACGGCGTGGCGGGGGGTGGGGTACCGCGGGGCGGGGATGGCGAGCCCGGTCGCTCCGCCGCGGACCCCGCGGGTGAACACGTCGCGGATGCTCGAGCCCGAGGGGACGGCCGGGTGAGCCGGCTCGGCCGGGGTGGTCGCCTCGGGCTCGGCGGCGGGCTCGGCCTCGGCGGCGGGCTCGGCCTCGGCGGCGGGCTCGGGCTCGGCGGTCGGCTCGGCCTCGGCGGCCGGTTCGACGGGCTCGGGGACGTCGGCCGGCTCGGCCTCGGCGGCGGGCTCGGCGGGGGCAGCCACGTCCGCAGCCACGTCCGCGGCCACAACATCGTCCGCAGCCACGAGAGCCGGGACCAGGAGACCGCCGTAGACCGCGGCGAGGGCCTCGGCGACGCGGTCGGGTCCGTGCTGACGGCCCTGCGCCACCACGTCGCGGCGCAACTCGGCGAGGCGGGCGGGGTCGGCGAGCAGCTCGCGCAGGGCGGTGGTGAGGGCCGGGGTGCAGTCGGGGTCCTCGGCGGGGACGAGGACCGCGGACGACGGGAGGTCGGCGCGCAGACCCGGGAGGTCGGTCGCGACGATCGCGGCGCCCGCGGCGACGGCCCGGTTGAGCACGCCGCTCTGCGTGGCCGAACGGTAGGGCAGCACGACGACCGCGGCGGTGGCGAGGAGGTCGTCGAGCTCGGCGTCGGAGACGGACCCGGAGAAGGTGACGTCCGGGCCCCGCCGGCGCAGGGCCGCCGCGTAGCGGTGGTCGCGGCGCCCGAAGGCGCGGAACAGGCCGCGACGGGGGCGGACGGCCCCGGCGAGGACGAGGTGGGCGTCGGGGACGTCGGCGACCGCGTCGATCGCGCGCTCGAAGCCCTTGTCGGGGTGGAGATAGCCGAAGCAGAGGACCCGGGCGGGGTCGGGGGTGGCGTCGGTGGTCGCGTGACCGAAGGCGCCGTGCGGGATCGTCGTGACGGCCTCGTCGGGAACGCCGCAGGTCAGCAGCGCGTGCCGGGCGCTCGGCGTGTGGACGACGATCATGTCGGTCGCGTCCGCGACGGCGCGGAAGAGCCGGCGGGCGAGGGGGCCGAGCATCGCGAGCTCGCGGGTGACCTCGTGGAGGGTGACCACCACGCGGACGCCGTCGGCGCGCAGGGCCCGGCAGGCGCGGACCAGGGCGTAGGTCGCGAGGCCCCAGGCAGGGACCGTGACCTGCACGTGCACGGTGCGGGCGCGGCGGGTCGCGGCGACGACGCGCCGGGCGGTGACGCGGCGGAGGCGGGTGACGTCGGCGGCCTCGGGGCCCGGGGACGGGGTCACGACGTCGACGGACGTGCCCTGCGCGCGGAGGGCCGCGACGAGGTCGGCGCTGTGGCGGGCGAGGCCGTCGGGCGCGGGAGCCCAGGGGGTGAGCAGGACGGTGTCGTGGCGACCCGCGAGCTCGTCGTACAGGTCGGCGTAGCGGCGGGCCGCCTCCTGCGGGTCGCGGGTGAGGGCGTGGAGGGCGGCGTGCCGGCCGAGGCACTGGCGCAGCGGGGCGCCGGCCAGGACGACGGTGCGCAGGGCCTCGGCGAGGGCGCCGACCGGCTCGCGGCCGGGCGGGTAGCGCAGGACGGCGTTCTCGGGGAGGTCGGCGAAGGCGGGGAGGTCGGGGACGAGGCACGCGGCGCCCGCGGCCATCGCGTGCAGCACCGAGGCGCTGGTGGTGACGTGGCGGAACGGGAGGACCACGGCGTCGGCGGCGGCGAGGAGCTCGGCGAGCTCGAGGTCGGGCAGGTGGCGCAGGTCGAGGTGCACCCGGTCCATAGGTGGTCCGTTTGTGACGTCCAGCGTCAGCATGGCCGCAGTGCTGACACCGGCGGCGCCGGCGACGACGAGGTCGACCCGCGGGAGGGCCGGCTCGTCGGTGAGCCGGCGCATCGCCGCGAGCAGGTCGTCGACCCCCTTGTAGGGCTCCACCTTGCCCACGAACACCAGGAGCACCGAGTCGCGCGGCACGCCGTAGTAGGCACGGACCTGGGCGGGCGTGCGGACGGGCGCGGGGACCCGGGGGGCGGGCAGCGGGATCGTCGTGACGGGACAGGCCGGGGTGAAGCGGGCGCGGACCTCGGCGGCGCCGGCGTCGGTCGGCGCGACGATCGCGTCGCAGTACCGGACGAGCGTGCGCCGCGCGGCCTCGTCGTCGTCGAAGACCGGGGCGTGGGGCATCGTGTTGTGCGCGGTCCAGACGATGCGCATCCCGAGCCGGTGCGCGGTCGCGAGGCAGAGGGCGAACCACCAGCGGAAGACGACCGCCAGGCGTCGTCCGGAACACCAGCCCGGCACGAACCCGAACACCCAGTGCACGTGCAGCACCCGGGTCCCGGCGCGGCGGGCCGCGATCAGCAGGAACGGGGCGAGCAGCAGGTTGAGCGATCGCGAGGGGGTCGGGCCGTCGAGGTAGTGCACCTCGTGGCGGTCGGCCATGGGTACGTAGAGCTCGTCCTGGAAGGGTCCGGGGTCGCGGGGCAGGGCGAGGATCCTCATCGGATCACCTCCTGGGCTGTCGTGACACGAGGCAGTTCGCGGAGCACGCCGGCGCCGTAGGCGAGGTGGTCGGCGAGCGTGAGCAGGGGCCGGTGGCGGCGGTTGCGCACCAGCGGCACGGCGAGCAGGAGCAGGTAGCCGGGCCACCGCAGGGCGAGGGGCAGGCCGAGCAGGAAGGCCGCGTAGACCGCGGGGACCGGGTCGCGGCGCAGCAGCGTGGGCAGCCGGTCGCGGTGCTTGGCGTAGAGCCGGACGCGGGCCCGGCCGTAGGCGTGGGCGCGGCGCAGCTGGCGGCGGGGGCCGCCCCAGTCGTGGGTGACGACCGCGTCGACGACGTTGCGGGCGCGGTGCCCGGCGGCGGCGAGACGCCAGGTGAAGTCGACGTCGGAGCCGTAGGCGAAGCGCTCGTCGAACCCGCCCACCTCGTCGAACGCGGCGCGGCGGAAGGCGAGGTTGATGGTGGGGGCGTCGTCGACGTAGCGGCCGGTCCCCCGCTGGGCGACGCCGCCGTAGAGGTCGTGGCCCGGGGACACGGCGGGCCCGCAGGCGACGGTGTCCTCGCCGCCGAGGATCGGGGCGAGCAGGGTCGCGAGCCAGCCGTCGGCGGGCACGCACCCGGCGTCGGTGAACACGACGACGTCGCCCCGCGAGACCGCGACGCCGACGTTGCGCTGGTGCGCGATCGACGTCGCGACGCCCGGGGGCGGGGTGAAGGCGAACCAGCGGACAAGCGGATGGCGGTCGCGGACGGGGTCGAGGCGCCCGGCGGAGGCGTCCACGACGACGACCTCGACGTCCGGGCCGGCGGTGGCCAGTGCGTCCAGGGTCGCGTCGAGGGCGGGCTCGTCCTTGGAGACGACGACGACCGAGACGGCCACCGCGGGGACGGTTTCGGCGCTCAACGGTGCCGCCACCAGGCCTGGAGGAACCCCACCAGGGTCGCCGCGTCCTCCGCGGCGGCCAGGTAGGAGAAGGCCGCCGACTCGGCGCGGGAGCGGCCGGACCGGGGGTAGAGCAGCACCGGCGCCGCCAGGGCGACCACGGGCATCGTCGGGAAGCGCAGGCCGGCGAGGGCGAGGGCCGCGAGCAGGAGGGGGAACGGGCGCAGCGGCGGCACTCCCCCGGCGCGGCGCCAGGTGCGGTGGTTGCCGCGGCCGTAGGCGCGGGCGCGGCGCAGGACGTCGGTCGGGCGCGGATCGAACTCGTGGTGGAGCACCACGGCGGGCTCGAAGCGGACCGCGGCCGCGCCGAACTCGGTGCGCAGGCGGCGGCAGAGGTCCTCCTCGTCGCCGCCGAAGCGGATGGCCGGGTCGAAGCCGCCGACCGCGTCGAGGGCGTCGCGGCGGACGAGCATGCTGGCGCCGACCAGGGAGGCGACCTCGCGTCCCACGCCGTCGGCCGGGGCCCGGCGGGCGGCGCGGACGTAGCCGGTGAGGCGGTCCAGGGCCGAGCCGGAGGCGGTGTCGACCTCGACCGGGGCGAGCGGGCGGGTGACGGCGGCGTAGCGGCGGGCGGCGGAGTCGGTGGACGCGGCGTGCACGGCTCCCCCGACCGCGACGGCCTGCTCGGGCAGGGCCGCGACGAGGCCGGCGAGCCAGTGCGGGCCGGGGCGGCAGTCGTCGTCGGTGAAGGCGACGAGCGGGGTGGAGGCGGCGGCGATGCCGGTGGTGCGGGCGGCGCCGAGACCGTGGTTGGTGCGGTGGCGCAGAACGGTCGGGCGCAGCGGGTGGGCATCGGCGAGGGCGGCGGTGGCGTCGGTGGAGCCGTCGTCGACGACGACGACCGCGGCCGGCGCGTGCTCCTGGGCGGCGAGGGCGTCGAGGCACGCGACGATGCCGCGGGCGCCGTTGCGGCTGCACACGATCACCGTCACCGCCGCGGTCGTCGGGACGGCCGCCGGGTCGACCTGCGGTGCGAGGGCGGGGGCGGTCACGTCGGGAGGCCGCCGTCGACGAGGACCGGCTCGGGCTCCCGGGGGGCGGGCACGACCGGCGGGCCGACCACCAGCGGGGGGCGCCGGGCGAAGCGGACGCGGCCGAGCGTGTGCAGGCAGGCCACGCCGTCGCGCCAGGTGATCTTCTTGCCCATCGAGTGGCTGCGCCCGTAGTAGCTGACCGGCACCTCGAAGGGCCGCACCCCGTGCCCGAGGAGCCAGGCGGTGAGCTCGGTGTCGAGCGCGAACCCGCGGGTGCGGGGCCGGAACTGGCGGAACAGGGCCGTCGGGACGAGCTTGAGGCAGGTGTGCAGGTCGGTGAGGGCGGCGTTGAACAGGACGTTGGCGGCGAAGGTCGTGAACTTGTTGCCCAGGGCGTAGTGGTAGCTGTGGTAGACGGTGTTCGCGCCGAAGAGCCGGGTGCCGTAGACGACGTCGCAGCGGCCGCGCAGCACCGGCTCGAGCAGGCGGGGGATGTCGTCGACGCTGTACTCGAGGTCGGCGTCGAAGGGCAGCAGGTGGGTCCCGTGGGCGACCGCGGCCGCCGTCGAGAGCGCCGCGCCCTTCCCGGCGTTGCGGGCGTGGGTGAGCACACGCAGGCCGGGGCCGGGCGGGAGGCCCTCGTCGCGCCGGGCCTGCTCCCTCGCGGCGTGCTCGCGCACCACCGCGGCGAGCTCGAGCGGGGTGGCGTCGGTGCTGCCGTCGTCGACGACGACGAGCTCGACCTCGCACGGGTAGCTCTGGGCGAGGACGGTGCGGACCGACTCCGCGATCGTGCGCTCCTCGTCGAGGACCGGCATGAGGACCGAGAGCCGCACCGGCCCCGGGCCGGAGAACATCCGGCCCGTGTGGGCCGAGGGCACGGCGACGTCGCTCACCCGGGGTGACGGGCCCGCGGGGGTCGCCGGCGGTGCCGTCACCGGGAGCGGGGTGGCCGGTGGGGGCACCGAGCGCAGGCTCCGCGCCACCGCCTCCCGCCGCTCCCGCACGCCGGCGCGCACCAGATCTCGAGTCACGTCGCTTCCCCCTGCACTTCTGGCTCCTCGCGACGTCGTCGTCAGCTACTGGCCGAGTTGACTGCTCCATTCGGGCTATCGAGGAGGGTGAGAGGTCTGTTAGCGCCCGGACTGATGACGGGCGGTCACGATCACGTCACGGACTGCGAGCAGGGCGTGTGCGCTGCGTGAGCGGGGGCTCCGGGACCGTGGTCGCCGGCCCTGTCGCGGGACATCGGGCCCGCGACAGGGCCGAACACGACCGGGCTCAGCAGGGGCGCTGCGCCGCCACGGCCTGCGCGTGGGCGCCGACCGCGCTGACGAGCGACGCGGCGTCGGCGCGCAGCGTGGCGGCGGAGGCCCCCCGACGGACGTCGGCCACCAGCACGGCCCGGGCCCGGTCGATCGCGGCCTGGGCCCGCGCCACGGCCGCCGGGTCGGCGGCCCGGCCCGGGAGCAGGCAGGGCTGCGGAGCGGGCGGGGGCGTCGTGGACGGGAGCACGACGGGCGGCTTCGTGGTGGTCGTACTGGTGACCGGGGGCTTCGTCGTGGTCGTGGTCGGCGGGGTGGTGGTCGTAGTGGTCGGCGGGGTGGTCGTCGTGGTCGGCGGGGTGGTCGTCGTGGTCGGCGGCGTGGTGGTGGTCGTGGTCGGCGGGGTGGTCGTGGTCGTCGTCGGCTCCGGCTCCGGCTCCGTCGGCACCTCGACCGGGACGAGCACCCGGCCCGTCTGCGGGTCCTGGTCGCCGGGCAGCATCGGGAGCCCGAAGGTGGTGCCGCCCGAGCCGTTGCGACACGTATCGCCCGCGAGCGTGTAGCCGGACGGGCATCCGAGCGGCGCATCCGCCGCGAACGCCGGTCCCGCCCCCGCGACACCCGCCGCGATCACGAGCCCGACGACCACCCCCGCCGCCCTGCGCCTCGTCGTACCCGTATCCGCGTGCCTGCCCATGGGCCTCTCCCCTCGTCGCCGGTCGGGCAGGGGTCGGCGGGCGGTCGGTGCGTCGTTACCGCGACATGCGGTGCGCCGCGCTCCTCCACTCGATGCGTGGACGACGCTGGACGCGGGGTGCTCGGCGTGCAGGGGACACAGCGTGCTGGGGGTACACCGGGGAGGTGAAGAGCACCGATGTCCTCGCCGACGCCTTCGGCCGGGTCCGCAGCGACGTCCACCGGGCGGTCGACGGCCTCGACGAGGCGGCCCTGAACCTCCCCCTCGACGACCACGCCAACCCCGTCGGCTGGCTCGTCTGGCACCTGACGCGCGTGCAGGACGACCACCTCGCCGACCTCGCCGGCGCCGGGCAGGCCTACACCGCAGCCCAGGAAGACGGGACCAGCTGGGCCGACCGCTTCGGCTTCGACCTCGACCCCGCCTCCATCGGCTACGGGCACACCGCCGAGCAGGTCGCCGCGGTGCACGTGAGCGACCCGGCGCTGCTCACCGGCTACTACGACGACGTGCACGAGCGCACGCTCGCCTACCTGCGCACGCTCTCCGACGACGACCTCGACGAGGTGATCGACGACGCCTGGGACCCGCCCGTCACCCGCGGGGTGCGGATCATCAGCGTGGTCGACGACGACATCCAGCACGCCGGGCAGGCCGCGTTCGTCGCGGGGATCGCGCGGCGGCGCTCCGGGAACTGACCTTCCCGGACGAGGAGGCCGGAAACTGGCACTCAGCGCAACGGTCTCCTCCTAATGCGTGTCCCCTGGTGTGGTTCAGGCAACACCGCTCTGGGCACTCCGCAGGCCACCAGCACCCATCCGATCGGGGAGGACGTCGATGTCGACGACGAGCGAGAGCCGCACCCAGAACCCCACCGCACCCGGCGGGGCCGCCGACCCGACCCGCAGCATCGCCGACCCGGGTCCCCTCGGGCTGGCCGCCTTCGCCCTGACGACCTTCGTCCTGAGCCTGTTCAACGCCGGCCTCGCCCCCGAGGCGCTCGAGCCGACCGTGCTGCCGCTCGCCCTGTTCTACGGCGGACTCGCCCAGCTCATCGCCGGGTTGTGGGAGTTCCGGAAGGCCAACACCTTCGGCGCGACGGCCTTCGTCTCCTACGGGTCGTTCTGGCTGGCGTTCGCGGCGTACGTCAAGTTCATCGAGCCGTCGATCCCCGAGGCCGACCACAGCACCGCGACCGGGATCTTCCTCATCGGCTGGGCGGTCTTCACCGGCTACATGCTGATCGCCTCGCTGCGCACCACCGGCGCGCTCGTCGCCGTGTTCGCCCTGCTGTTCCTGACGTTCCTGCTCCTCGCGGTCGGCGACCTCACCGGGGTCGACGGCATCGCCACCGTCGGCGGGTTCGTCGGTCTCCTGACCGCCATCGCCGCCTGGTACGCGTCGTTCGCGGTGGTCACCAACGCCACGTGGGGCCGCCAGGTCCTGCCGACCGCGCCGCGGTCGTAGAGCGCCTTCCCGACGACGGCCCGCCCGCCACCTCGAGCAGGTGGCGGGCGGGCCGTTCTCGTTCCAGGACGACGGACGCCGGACGACGGACGCCGGGACTACAGGCGCGGCAGGAGCTGCTCGATCGTCGTCAGGACCGCATCGCCCTGGCGGTAGTGCGTCGCGTAGTAGTTCGGCAGCGGGAACGCCCGGCCCTCGCGGACGGCGCGGAGCTGCGCGAACGCCGGCTGGGCGAGCAGGGCGCGCGTGTTGGCCTCCACCTGGCCCTGGGCGTCGGCGAGGTAGAGCAGCACGTCGCAGTCGTCGAGCTGCGAGGCCTGCTCGTAGGACAGGCGCTGGCCCGCACCCGTCCGGCCCGCCGCGGCCCGCCCGAAGCGCAGTCCGGCGTCGGCGAGGACGACCCCGCTCCACGACGTCGGGAAGTCGGTGAAGAAGGCCCCGCCGGAGCTGCCGCGGACCAGGCCCCAGGTGGTGCGCCCGATCGTCGGGGCGAACTGCGCCTTGATCCGGGCCGCGTGCTGGTCGTACTCGGCGGCCACCTGCTGCCCGGCGGCGAGCCGGTTCACCGCGTCGGCGGTGGCGAGCGCGCGCTGCTTCCACGTGCCCGGCTCGGTGCCCGCGTCGAACATGACGGTGGGCGCGATCCGGGTCAGCTGCTCCTCGAGACCCGGCTGCATCGTCGGGACCTTGGTGCCGAGGATGAGGTCGGGGGTGGCGGCGGCGAGGGCCTCGACGTTGACCGAGGTCGGCTGGCCGACCTTGGGGATGGCGTCGTAGGTCTGCTGGTAGGGCGCGAACACGCCGCCGACCGTGGCCTGCGCCGTGGCCACCGGGGTGACGCCGACGTCGAGCAGGGCGTAGGTCGTGTAGAAGTCGACGCAGGCGATCCGCTGCGGGTTCGCCGGGATGTCGACCGGCCCGGCCGCGCCCTGGATCTGCCGGGTCGGGCCGTCGGCGTTCTGCGGGCCGGCCGTCCCGCCGCCGGAGTCGCCGCACGCCGCGAGGGCCGCCAGAGCGGCCAGTCCCCCGGCGCCGGCGAGGATCGACCGGCGGGTAGGGCGGAAGGGCGAGCGCAGCGACGGGGCTGGCTGGGACGTCACGAGTTCTCCTCCTGGATGGTGCGACTGATGGTCTCGCGGACGAATCGGCCCACGGACTCCGCCGCGCCGGGGCGGAGCAGGCCGAGGTGGGTCGTGTCGACCGTGACGAATCGGGCATGTCCGGGCAGCACCCTGCCCCACACCGCGCGGGCGCGCTCGGGGTCGGGACCGGCGACGACGACCGTGACGGGCACGTCGGTGTCGAGCGGCGCCGGGTGGTGGGCCCGCAGCACCTCCCGGGCGTGGCCGACGTGGCGTACCGCGCCGGCGAGGACGTCGGGCGGGTAGAGGGCGGCGAGGTCGGGGTCGGCGGCGACGGCCTTCTCGAGCCCGGCCTCGTCGTCGACCGGCCCCGCACCCAGCACGTCGCCGAGGAACGCCGCCGGGTCCTGCCCGTCGGACATCTCGTCGAGCCCCGGCCACGCGTCGAGCAGCGTCAGCGAGGCGACGTCGGCGCCCGCCACCGCGACCGCCTGCGCCACCACCCCGCCGTAGGACCACCCGACGAGGTCGACCGGCCCGGCGCCCAGCGCCGTGAGCTGCGCGAGGACGTCGTCGACCACCGCCGTCGTCGTGTCGGGCCCCGGTACGCCCAGGAGCTCCGCGCCCTGCAGCGCCCACACCGGGCGGTCGGGCAGCGACGCGGCGAGCGCGGTGTAGGGCAGCGCGGCCCCGCCCGCGCCGGGCAGCAGCACGACCGCCCGGCCCTCGCCGCGGCGCAGCGGGACCCAGCGCGACCCGGGCCCGCCGCCCGACCCGCCCAGCAGCGGCGCGACCTCCGCGACCGTGGGCCGGGCGAGCAGCTCCTGCACCGACACCTCGACCCCGTGCTCCGCGAGCCGCGCCCGCAGCACCGGGAGCAGCAGGGAGTGCCCGCCGAGGTCGGTGAACGCGGTGTGCACGTCGGGCGGGCCGTCGAGGTCGAGCACGTCGGCGAACACGGCGGCCACCGCCCGCTCGGCGTCGTCGCGCGGCGGGGTCGCCGCCGCCCCGGCCGACGGGGGTTCGGGCAGGGCGGCACGGTCGATCTTGCCCGAGGGCAGGGTGGGCAGGGCGTCGACGACGACGAGGTCGGTGGGCACCATCGCCGCCGGCAGCCGGGCGGTGAGGTGCCGCCGGACCAGCGACTCCCCCACGTGGCGCCCCGACGGGACGAGCCACGCGACGAGCCGGCGGGTGTTCCCCGGGCCGGGACGGGTGTCGGCGACGGCCCGGGCGACCCCGGGGGCGGCGGCGACCGCGGCGGCGACCTCACCCAGCTCGATCCGGTACCCGCGGACCTTGACCTGGTCGTCGGCGCGGCCGAGGTGGTCCAGCCGTCCGTCGGTCATCCGCCGCACGACGTCGCCGGTGCGGTACAGGCGTCCGCCGGGCTCGCCGAACTCCGCGCCGAAGGGGTCGGCGACGAAGCGCTCCGCGGTGAGGTCGGGACGGTTGAGGTAGCCGCGCGCCAGGCCCGGGCCGCCGAGGTAGAGCTCCCCCACCCCGCCCGGGGGCACCGGGCGCAGCGCCGCGTCGAGGACGAGCGCGCGGGTGTGTGGGTCGGGCACCCCGATCGGCACCCGCCCGCTCGCGCCCGACGCGGGGTCGGTCTCGCCGAGGGTCGAGTTCACGGCCGCCTCGGTGGGCCCGTAGGCGTTGAACACCCGCAGCCGCGCGGCCCACCGCTCGATCACCGCGGGCGGCACGGCCTCGGTCCCGACGAGCAGCACCGCGCCGTCCGGCAGCACGGCGTCGTCGGGCAGGGCCGCGACCAGTGCCGGCGGCAGGATCAGCACGTCGCCCTCGCCGACCTGCTGGTGGGCGAGGAAGTCGGTGAGCGCGCGGTCGGGCAGGCGCACGCGGGACGGCGCGACGACGAGCGTCCCCCCGAGGGCGAGCGCCATCGTCAGCTCCCAGAACGCCACGTCGAAGCCCGGCGACGCGAACTGCAGCACCCGGGTGCCGGCGCGGACCCCGAGCCGCTGCGCCGCCGTCGCCACCAGCGAGGGCACCACGCGGTGGGGCAGGACGACGCCCTTGGGCCGGCCCGTGGAGCCGGAGGTGTGGATGACGTACGCGGCGTCCTCCGGGCTGAGCTCCGGTGTCAGCACTGCGGCCTTGCTGACACTGGACGTCACAAACGCCGCATCGTCGACGAGCGAGCCGACCTCGAGGCGCTCGACGTCGGGCAGCAGCAACGACACCGACGCCTCGGTGAGCACCACCCGCACGGCCGCGTCGGCGACGGTGAAGCGCAGCCGGTCGGCCGGGTAGTCGGGGTCGAGCGGCAGGTAGGCGGCGCCCGCGCGGAGCACCCCGACGAGCGCGGCCACGAGGTCGGGCGTCCGCGGCAGGGCCACCCCGACGACGTCGCCTGGCCCCAGTCCCCGGGCCCGCAGGGCCGTCGCGACCCGGCCCGAGCGCTCGTCGAGCTCGGCGTAGGTCCAGCTCACGGTCGCGCCGTCGAGGTCCTCCCCGACGACCGCGGGCGCGTCCGCGCGCTCGGCGACCTGCGCGGCGAAGAACTCCGGCCACGTGCGGTCGGAGTCGGGGACGCCGGTGTCGTTCCAGTCGTGCACGACGAGGCGCCGCTCGGCCTCGTCCAGCAGGTCGACCCGGCCCACCGGGCGCTCGTCGTCGACCAGCGCGGCCAGAGCCCGGGCGAGCCGGCCCGCCCAGGCCTGCGCGGCATCGTCGGGAAGGTGGTGCGCGAGGTGCACGTCGAGGCCGTCGCGGCCCGCGGCCACCACGCACAGCGGGTAGTGCGTGCCGTCGTCGGCCTCGATCGGCCCGACGGTGATGCCGGGCGGGCCGGCCGGGGCCGTCCCGTCGACGGGGTAGTTCTCGACGACGAGGAGGGTGTCCGCGAGGTCCGGCCCGGTGCCGGCGGCCCGCTGGATCGTCGAGAGGCCGACGTGCGCGACGTCGGTGAGCGCCGCCTGCTCGTCGCGGACCCGCTCGAGCAGGTCGCCGACGGTGCTCGCCGCGACCGGCCGCACCCGCACCGGCACGGTGTTGATGAACAGCCCGACGGTGCCCGCGACGTCCGCGGAGCCGCCGCGCCCGGAGACGGTCTGGAGCATGACGACGTCCTCGGTGCCGGTCGTCCAGCCCAGGACCAGCGCCCACGCGACCTGCAGCAACGTCGCCGGGGTGACACTGCGGCGGCGGGCGAGTGCCCGGAGGTCGGCGCGCAGGGCGTCGTCGAGCGGGACGGGCAGGCGCGACGGCACCGGGTCGTCGATCGTCGCGTCGGGCACCACGCGCGTCGGGCCGGGCAGGCCCGCGAGGTGCTCGCGCCAGGCGGCGAGGTCGGCGTCGTCGTCGCGGGCGGCCAGCGCGGCGAGGTGGTCGCGGTAGGCGGGGGCCGGCTGAAGCGTGGTCCCCGACCACGCGGCCAGCAGGTCGCGCACCAGGATCGGCATCGACCACCCGTCGACGGCGACGTGGTGGACGGTCAGCACCAGGTGGCCCGGGACCAGGGTGGCCCGGAGCAGCGGACCCCGGGCGAGGTCGAACCGGCGCCGGTCCTCGGCGCGCACGTCGTCGAGCGGGCCGTCGACCGTGCGGAACGACCCGGCCGGAGGGTCGGCCAGGACCACCGCGACCGGGCGCCCGTCGGGGCCGGCGGGCAGGACGGTGCGCAGCGCGTCGTGCCGGGCGACGGTGGCCTCGACCGCGGCCCCGAGGCGCTCCACCGCGGCGTCGTCGACCCCGCCGTCGAGGGGCAGCGTGAGCTGGATCGTGTACGGGTCGGCGTCGGTCGTCTCCCCGCTCCAGAGGAGCAGGCCCTCGGCGAGCGGCGCCGGCGGCGCGACGTCGACCACCCGGGCCGGGGCGACGGCGTCGAGCACCTGCTCGAGCCCGGCGTCGTCGAGCGGGGCGGTGACGGCGGCGCGGGTGGGGTTGGCGAGTGCACCGAGGTCGTCGCGGGTGAGCGCGGCGAGGGCGGGGACGGTCTCGGTCAGGGCGTCGAGGAGCCGGGACACGACCTCGTCGTCGAGCGCGGGCCCCGGCCAGGCGAGGCGGGCGACGAGCGTGTCGCCCTCGAGCACGGCGTCGAGGGAGAGGTGTGCGGTGGCGGGCCGGTCGGGGTCGCCGCCGCCGTGCAGGCCGGGCGCCTCGGGGGCAGGGTCACCAGGCTTCCCGACGACCGCGTGCGCGGGTGCGGAGGTCCGGCCCAGGTAGTTCACCGCGATCTCCGGCGGCGGCAGCGCGCCCAGCAGCCGGGCGCCCTCGTCGTCGAGCCACCGGAGCTGGCCGAAGGTGCGGTCGGGCCCGGGCAGGGCACGTCGAGCCACGACCGCCCGCCGGAGGGCCCGCACCAGGTCGGACGGGGTGAGCCCGCGCAGGTCGAGCCGTACCGGGGCGGCCGTGGTGAACCAGCCGACGACCTCGTCGAGGTCGACCTCGTCGGGCCGGCCGTGGGCCTCGACCTCGACCACCAGCGGGCCGGCCTTGCCCACCCGGGCGACGGCGAGCGCGAGCGCGGCCAGCAGCACGTCCTCGGCGCCGCCGCCGACGAGCGCGCCGACGTCGCCCATCGCGCCCGCGCCCTCGATGCGCAGCTCGCGGTGGTGCACGGCCGACGCGACGTCCCGGTCGGCCTGCAGGGGGCCGCGCAGCGGGAGCGCGGAGTTGTCGCGGCGGAGCACGGCCGCCCAGCCGGGGAGGAGGGTCCGCTGCGCCGGGGCGTCGTCGGCGAGGCGCCGGGCCCAGGCCGCGTAGCCGCGGGCGCGGTCGTCGGACCCGCCCCCGGTCAGCTCGCGGCCGATCCGCAGCCAGCTGACCGCGTCGACGGCGACGTGGTGGATCACGACGACGAGGCGCGCGCCGGCCCGGGTGGTCACGTGCGCGCCGGCAATGACGACGCCCGAGGCCGGGTCGAGCCGGTCCGCCACCGCGGAGGCCGCAGCAGCGAGGTCGTCGGTCTCGACGTGGTCGAGCGGCGGGACGGGAGCGTCGATGAGGACGAGGCGGCGGGCGTCCTCGTCGACCCGCATCCGCAGCGCCGGGTGGCGGCGGACGAGCTCGGCGAGCGCTGCGGCGGGGTCGCCGTCGGGCGCGACGAAGGCCCGCCACTGGTGGAACCGCCGCCACGCGCCGGCCGCGAGGAGGGCCTGGGCGATCGGGACGAGCGGGGCCTCGTCGGGGTCGACGATCTCCGCGGCCTGCTCGTCGGGGGCGTCGGCGGCCACCGCGGCGAGGGCGGCGACCGTGCGGTGGGTGAGCACCTGGCGCGGGGTGACGACCACCCCGGCCGCGCGGGCCCGGGCGACCACCGCGATCGCGAGGATCGAGTCGCCGCCGAGGGCGAGGAAGTCGTCGTCGACGCCCACCGTGTCGCGCTCGAGCACCGCGGCCACCGCGGCGGCGAGGGCCTCCTCGACCGGGCTCTCCGCCGTCCGCGACGACGAGTCGGGGGCGCGGTCGACCGGCGGCAGCGCGCCGCGGTCGACCTTCCCGCTCGGGCTCAGCGGGAACTCGTCCACCACGGCGACCGCGGCCGGCACGAGGTGCTCGGGCAGGCGGCCGGCGAGCCGGGCGACCAGCTCGGCGGTGTCCAGGTCGCCCCGGGCGACGACGTGCGCGACGAGCCGGACGGCCCCGGCGGCCGTCATGACCACCGACGCCACGGCCTGCGCGACCTCCGGCTCGGCCTCCAGCGCGGCCGCGACCTCCCCGAGCTCCACCCGGAACCCGCGGATCTTGACCTGGTCGTCGGCGCGGCCCAGGTGGTACAGCAGCCCGTCGCGGCTGCGGCGCACGACGTCCCCGGTGCGGTACATGCGGGCGCCGGGCGGGCCGTCGGGGTCGGCGACGAAGCGGTCGGCCGTGAGCGCCGGCCGGCCGAGGTAGCCGCGGGCCAGCTGCACGCCGGTCAGGTAGAGCTCGCCGGCGACGTCGAACCCGACGGAACGCAGCCGCCGGTCGAGCACCCGGACGCCGGTGTTGTGGATCGGCGCGCCGATCGGCACCGCGGCCTCGTCGCCCCGGACCTGGGCGGCGGTGACGTCGACGGCGGCCTCGGTGGGGCCGTAGAGGTTGTGCAGCTCGACGTCCCCCAGCAGCTCGCGGCAGCGGCGCGCGGTGGACACGGGCAGGCCCTCGCCGCTGCACACGATCCGGCGCAGCGACGCGGGGGCGCCGTGGGTCTCCACGTGGTCGAGGAACGGGCGCAGCATCGACGGGACGAAGTGCATCGTCGTGACCCCGGCGGTGTCGATGCGCTCGACGAGGTGCTCGGGGTCGCCGTGGCGCCCGGGCGCGGCGAACACGAGGCGCGCGCCGGTCATCAGCGGCCAGAAGAACTCCCAGACGCTGACGTCGAAGCTCGACGGGGTCTTCTGCAGGACGGCGTCGTCGTCGCCGAGGCCGTAGCGGTCCTGCATCCACACGAGCCGGTTGACGATCGCGGCGTGGCTCACGACGACGCCCTTGGGCCGGCCGGTGGAGCCCGAGGTGTAGATGACGTAGGCGGGGTCGTCGGGATCGGGTGTCAGCGATGGCACCTCGCCGGCACTGGATGTCAGCGATGTGCCATCGCTGCCATTCAGGCCGGGACCGAGCACCAGGCTCGCGCCCGAGTCCGCGACCATGTAGTCGACCCGGTCGGCCGGGTAGTCGGGGTCGAGCGGCAGGTACGCCGCCCCCGCCCGCAGAACGCCGACCAGCGCGACGATCAGCTCGGCCGAGCGCGGCAGCGCCACGCCGACCACGTGCTCCGGGCCGATCCCCCGCGCCGCGAGCGACGCCGCGAGGGCGCCCGAGCGCTCGTCGAGCTCGGCGCGCGTGAGCACGGTGCCGTCGGGGCCGACGACCGCCACCGCGTCCCGGTCGCCCGACCGCAGCCCGTCGACGACGAGGCCGGCGAGGCTCGTCGTCGGGACCTCCCGGGTCTCCCCCGGCTCGAGGACGGCGGCACGGGTGGCGTCGTCGAGCAGGTCGACGGAGCCGGTCGCCTCCTCCGGGGAGCGGGCGAGCGCGACCAGGGCGGCCTCGACGCGGTCGAGCAGCGTGTCGGCGTCGACGGACCCCCGGTGGGTCAGCCGCAGCTCCACCCCGTCGCCGCCCGGGGTCACGACCAGCCCGGCCGGGTAGTGCGGCGCGTCGTCGTTGCGGACGGCCGTGACGCCCAGGCCCTCGGGCGCGGCGTCGTCGGCGGCGGACGGGTCGAGGGGGTAGTTCTCGACGACCAGGACGGTGTCGAAGAGGTCTCCGACGCCCGCGGCGCGCTGGATCGACTGCAGGCCGAGGTCCTGGTGGTCGAGCAGGGCGGCCTGCTCGGCCTGGACCCGCCCGACGAGGTCGGCGAGCGGCTCCCGATCACCGAGGTCACTGCCGTGCAGCCGGACCCGCACCGGGACGGTCGTGATGTAGAGCCCGACCGCCGTGTCGATCCCCTCGACCTCCGGCGGTCGGCCCGACACCGTCTGCCCGAGCACCACGTCGTCGCGCCCCGTGGTGCGCGCAAGCACCAGCGCCCATGCGACCTGCAGGATCGTCGCGAGCGTGACCCCCCGGTCGCGGGCCAGCGCGCGTAGGTCGGCGGTGAGGGCCTCGTCGAGGGTGCGGTCGCGGAAGCCGATCGCCGTGTCCCCGGAGCCGCCGGGGAGCGCGTCGGCCAGCAGGGTCGGGCCGTCGAGCCCGGCGAGGGCGTCGGCCCACGCGGCCCGGGCGGCGTCGCCCTCGGGACCCGCATGGCGCTCGGCGAGCCGGGTGAGGTGGCGCCGGTGCGGATACGTCGGTCCCAGCCCGGCCTTCCCGACGAGGGCCGCCGGGTCCGCCTCGGGATGGGCGAGGGCGGCGGTCCAGAGCGCGAACCACTCGCGGACGAGGACCGGGGTCGACCAGCCGTCGAGGATCGCGTGGTGGGCGTCGATGACGAGGCCGGTGTCGGTGGTGCGGTAGCCCCAGTGCTCGCTGACCGGCTCGCGGCCGATCGCGGTGACCCACCGGCCCGACGAGACCTGCGGGAACGTCTCGCGCAGCGCGTCGTGCCGGGCGATCAGGGCGGTCGCGGCCCGGTCGAGGGCGGCGCGGTGGTCGTCGTCGAGCGGGCCCGACAGGTCGATCTCGAGGTGGACGGCGTAGAGGTCGGCGTCGTCGGCGAGCGCGGCCGTGGCGAGCAGGCCCTCGGCCAGCGGGGCCGGCGGGACGACGTCCTCGACGTCCCCGAGCGCGTCGACGTCGGCCTGGGTGAGCGCGACGGTCGGGAAGTCGGACGGGGTCGCGCCGCCGATGTCGGCGGCGGCCAGCTCGCGGCACGCCGCGACGAACCCGTCGGCCAGCGTCGAGACCACGTCGGCGTCGACCGCGGCGGTCGACCAGCGCACCACGAGGTGCGGGCCATCCTCCCGGTCCTCGGTGCGCGCGTTGACCTCGAGGGCGTGGCCGAGCGGCATGGCCTCGTCGGCGCCGCCGGTCATCACCGGGGCCTCGGGGGCGGGCGCGAACGGGCCGTCGTCGGCGCGCACCGCGGAGCGGCCGAGGTAGTTGACGAGCAGCGGCGGGGTCGGGCCGAGGTCCTCCCCCGCGACGGTGCGCAGCAGGCCGTACCCGGCGCCGTCGCCCGGGGTGGCGCGCCGCTGCTCCTTGACCGCCTTGAGCGTCGCGTCGAGCGACGCGTCCCCGGGCAGGGCGAGCCGCAGCGGATGGGTGACGGTGAACCAGCCGACGGTGCGCGACAGGTCGGCGGTGTCGGTCTCGCGGCCGTAGCGCTCGCGGTCGACGACGACGCCGTCGGTCCCCGACCACCGGGTGACGGCCAGCAGCACCGCGGCGAGCACGACGTCGTCGACCGTGCCGCCGATGCTCGTCGGGACCGCCCCGAGCAGCGGGGCCGCGACCTCGGGCGGCACGGTCACGTGGTGGTGGGTCTGCTCCCCGACCGTGCCCGAGGGCCGGTCGGTCAGCACCGGGTCGCCCTCGCGCGGGGCGGCGGCCCGCCAGTGCTCCCGCTCCCCCGCGCGCTTTTCTGCCATGACCGACTGGTCGGCGGTCCAGGTACGGAACGAGGTCGGCACCGGGTCGAGCCGCGGCGTCTCGCCGGCGAGCACCGCGGCGTGCGCGTCGCGCAGGTCGTCGACGATCACCCGCCAGGACACGGCGTCGACGACGAGGTGGTGCGCGGCCAGCACGAGCCGGTCGCCGGTGGAGGCGGCGGCGAGCACCCGGCCGTCCTCGGGGTCGAATCGGCCGACCGCATCCTCGACGGCCACGGCAAGATCATCAGGACGACGAGGATCCAAGGGCTGGGCGTCCGGACCCTCGTCGTCCCGGTGATCATGGACCTCGCCCAGGACGTCGGCGCCCCGCAGGGCATCGGCGGCCGGCACCTCGAGCACCGGTGGCCCGTCGGCCGGGCGCACGAGGCGGGCGCGGAGCAGGTCGTGGCGGGCGAGGACGGCGTCGAGCGCGGCGGTCAGCGACTCCGCGGTCGCCTCCGCGGGCACCGTGAGCGCGACCCGCTGGTGGTACCGGGCGATCGGGCCGCCCCGTGCGAGGAAGTCCCGCGCCACGGGCGTCAGCGCGACCGTCCCGACGCCGTCGTCGACGACCGGCGCCGCCCCCTCGTCGGGAACCGGCACGGCCACCGCGGCGAGCGCTCCGGCGGTCCGCTGCTCGACCACCTGCCGAGGCGTCACCGTCCAGCCCGCGCGCCGGGCGCGCCCGACCAGGGACAACGCGACGATGGAGTCGCCGCCGAGGGCGAAGAAGTCGTCGTCGGGGCCGACGTCGTCGACCTCGAGGACCTCGGCGAGCACCGCGCACAGCGCCCGCTCCGCGTCGGTCTCCGCGGCCCGGCCGGCGCCCGCGACGAACTCGGGCGCGGGGAGGCGGGCGCGGTCGATCTTGGCGTTCGGGGTGAGCGGGAAGGCGTCGAGCACGACGACCGCCGCGGGCACCATGTGCTCGGGGAGCCTCTCGGCGGCGAGGGCACGCAGCGCGGTGGGGTCCGGGGCGCCCTCGCCCGGGGTCACGTAGCCGACGAGCTGGGGACGCCCGCCGTCGCGCCGCACCACGACCAGCGCCTGCCCGACCGCCGGGTCCTCGGCGAGCACCGCCGACACCTCGCCGGGCTCCACCCGGAACCCCCGCAGCGAGACCTGCTCGTCGACGCGCCCGAGGTAGTCGAGCTCGCCCGGCCAGGGGTCGTCCGTGCCGTCGGGCAGCACGGCCGGGCGGCGGCGCACGAGGTCGCCCGTCCGGTACATCCGCTCCCCCGACCGGAACGGGTCGGCCAGGAAGCGCTCGGCCGTCAGGTCGGGGCGGCCGTGGTAGCCGCGGGCCAGGCCGGCGCCCGCGAGGTAGAGCTCCCCCGCGACCCCGACGGGCACCGGCTGCAGCCGCCGGTCGAGGACGTAGGCCCGGCCGCCGGCGTCGACCCGGCCGATCGGCGCGGCGCCGGTGCGGGCGACGTCGTCGGGCCGCAGCGCGCCGAGGGTCGCGTTGACGGTGACCTCGGTGGGGCCGTAGGCGTCGAAGAGGCGTCGGTCGTGCCCCCAGCGTGCGACGAGCTCGGTGGGCACCGCCTCGGTCCCGACGAGGATCGTCATGCCGGTGGGCAGCGGGGCGTCGGCCGGCAGCGCGCCCGACACCGACGGCGGCAGCGCCGCGTGGGTGACGTGGTGGTCGCGCAGGTACTCGGCGAGGGCGTGGTCGGGCGCGCGCAGGGCGGTGGGGACGACGACGAGGGTGCCGCCGAGGCAGAGCGCCATCGACATCTCGAAGAACGCGAGGTCGAAACTGACGCTCGCGAACATCGCGACGGTGGAGTCGGCGGTGACGGCGAGGCGCTCGGGGTCGGTGGCGGTGGCCATGAGGTCGGCGATCCCGGCGTGCGGGACGACGACGCCCTTGGGCCGGCCGGTGGAGCCCGAGGTGTAGATCAGGTAGGCGGCGTCGTCGGGGTGGGGCTCCGGGAGGGTCGGTGTCAGCGATGGCACGTCGCTGACATCCAGCGTCTGCAGAGTGCCATCGCTGACCGGCGACGAGCCGTCCGAGACCACGAGCCGGGCGCCCGAGTCGGCGAGCATGTACGCGAGGCGCTCGGCCGGGTAGTCGGGGTCGAGCGGCAGGTAGGCGGCCCCCGAGCGCAGCACCGCGGCCAGCGCGACGATCAGCTCCGGCGAGCGCGGCAGCGACACCCCGACGACCGCGCCCGGCCCGGCGCCCCGCTCCACCAGCGCGCCGGCCAGACCTGCCGAGCGCTCGTCGAGCTCGGCCCACGTCAGGGTCCCGACGACGGTCGGGTCGGGACCGCCCACGACGACCGCCGGCTTCCCCGGGTCGAGCGCGGCGGCCGCGGCGAACATCGCGGGCCAGGTCGTGGGCGTGCTCCGGCCCGCCGGGTCGGCCGCGGCGGCGACCAGCGCGCGCCGCTCGTCGGAGGACGTCACCTCGATCGACGCGATGGGCGCGTCGAGGTCGGACAGCGCCGCGAGCACCCGGACCAGCCGGTCGAGCAGGGTCCGCGCGTCGGCGTCGGACACGGCGTCGCGCCGGTGCACGAGCCGCAGCCGCGCGGGCTCGTCGCCGTGTGCGGGCAGCGCCACGACGCTCACCGGGTAATGCGTCGCGTCGCGGATCGCCACCGACTCCACGCCCAGCGACGGCGCGAGCCGAGCCAGCTTCGACGGGTCGAGCCCGACGTTCTCCACCACGAGCAGCGTGTCGAACAGCTCGCCCGGCAGCCCGGTCAGGCGCCCGACCGCGGCGAGGTCGGCGTGCTCGTCGGACAGGCGATCCCGACCGCGGCGCGCCAGGTCGTCGAGCAGCGAGCGCACGCTCCCCGATCCCACCGACACCCGCACCGGCAGCGTCGCCACGAACGGCCCGACCATGTCCTCGACACCCTCGAGCGCCGCCGGCCGGCCCGACACCGTCGTCCCGAACACCACGTCGTCGCGCCCGGTCAACCGCGCGAGCACGATCCCCCAGGCCGCCTGCAGCGTCGTCGCGAGCGTGAACCCCTCGGGCACCGGCGGCAGCTCGACCGTCACCGACGCGGGGAGCTCCGCCACCTCGGCGGGCAGCGGCGGGAGCAGCCGGGTCGGCTCGTCGATCCCCGCGAGGTCGTCGGCGATGCGCCGCGCGGCGGCGTCGTGGTCGAGCGTCGCGAGGTGCTCGAGGTGGCGGCGGAACGGCACCGGCTCGGGAGGTGTGCCGCCCTCGGCGGTCGTCAGGACCTCGCGCAGCAGCGGGCCCAACGACCAACCGTCGACCACCGCGTGGTGCAGCGTCACCGCGAACCGCCACGCGCCGTCCGAGAGGTAGACGAGCAGAGCGCGGACCAGCGGCGGGCGCGCGAGGTCGAAGGGACGCCGGCGCTCGTCGTCGACCAGCTCGTCGGCCTCCTCGACGGAGGCGACGGTCTCCGCACGCCACCCGACCCGGGCCGTCGTCGGGACCACCGCCACCGGCTCGCCGCGCTTGCGGTCGCGGATCGCGGCGCGGAGCACGTCGTGGCGGGCGAGGACGGTGTCGAGGGCCGCCTGCAGCGAGTCCGGTCGACCATCGCGGCCGTCGAGGACGAGCTGGATCGTGTACGGGTCGAGCCCCTCCCCGCCGTCGCGGCGCGCGAGGTAGACCAGGCCGCGCTGCAAGGGGGTCAGCGGCAGGACGTCGGCGACGCCTTTCGAGCTCACAGGTCGCTCCCCAGGTCGTCGAGCTCGTCGTCGTCCAGGTCCACCAGGGCCTTCCCGACGACGGCCGTCGTCGCCTCGGCCGCTCGCGCGACGGTCGCGAGGGCCGCGGGGGTCCGCAGGTCGAGCACGTCGGCGACCTCCAGTGACCACCCCGCCGACCGGGCCCGCGACACCACGCGGATCGAGGCGATGCTGTCGCCGCCGAGGGAGAAGAAGTCGGCATCCACCGGGACGGTGTCGACGCCGAGCACGTCGGCGAACACCGCAGCCAGCTCGCGCGCGGTCTGCTCGTCGCCGGCCTCCCCAGAGCCGGACACCGCGGAGCCCGTCGCCACAGCCGCCGACGCCACCGCCGCGACCGTGGCCTCGCCCAGCGCGGCGTCGGGGTCGGCGACGAGGGCGCGCAGCGTGCCTTCCAGCCGGTCGAGGACGTCGGCAGCGGTCGCGGCGTCGTAGAGGTCGGTCGCGTACTCCAGGCGCCCGGTGATCCCGTCGACGCCGCGGGTCTCGGTGAGCTCCAAGGTGAGGTCGAGCTTCGCCGTCCCGGTGCCGCGCAGCTCGGTGCGCACCTCGTGGCCGCCGAGGCGCGGGACGTCGTCGGGGTGGCGGGACTCCCGGTGCGACAGCATCACCTGGAACAGCGGGTGCCGGCCCGGGCGGCGCGGCGGGTCGAGCGCGGACACGACGGCGTCGAACGGGACGTCGGCGTCGGCCACGGCGTCGAGGTCGGCGTCGCGGACCGCGGCCAGCAGCTCCCGACCCGTCCCGGCCCCGGAGGCGTCGACGCGCAGCGGGACGAGCCCGACGAACAGCCCCACCAGCGGGTCGAGCGCCGGGTCGCCGCGCCGGGCGACGGGGGTGCCGACCACCTCGAGCCCGAACGCCGCCACCAGCGCCGCGTGCACGACCATGAACGTCGTCGTCCCGGTGTCCCGCGCCAGCGCCCGGATGCCGCGGTGCAGCCCGGCGTCCCAGGCGACGGGCACCTCGTCGCCAGCGCCGCTCGGGCGGGCGGGCCGGGGTCGGTCGGGCGCGACCGTGATCTCCGGCGGCGCCCCGTCGAGCCGGGCGCGCCACCGGTCGAGCCCCTCCGGCTCCCGCCCGGTCCTCGATGACAGCGCCTTCGTGTGCCGGGAGTACGTGGTCGACAGCGGCGCGAACTCGGGCGCCCGGCCCTCGACGCGGGCCGTGTGGGCGAGCGCGAGGTCGTCGAGCAGCGTCGCGAGCGACCACTCGTCGGCCGCGAGGTGGTGCAGGGCGACGACGAGCGCGGCGTGGCCGGGCGCCCGGACGAGGGTCGCGCGGACCGGGACCTCGGTGCCCACGTCGAGCGGCACCCGCGCGGCCTCGTCGACGGCCTCGTCCAGCGCCGCGTCGTCGGCCGCGTCGACGACCTCGAACGGGACCTCGGCGTCGACGACCCGCTGCCACACCCCGTCGTCGTCCTCGCGCGGGATCGTCCGCAGCGGCTCGTGCCGGGCGGCGACGTCGACGAGCGCGGCCCGCACCGGCTCCGGGTCGAGGTCGCCCGGCACGTGCACGACCAGCGGGATCGTCCACGTCGGCGTCGGGCCCTGCAGCCGGTGGAGGAACCAGAGGCTGCGCTGGGCGGGCGAGAGCGGCGCCTCCCGGCCGTCGTCGGGAACCTCGTCCTCGGCCGGACGAGCGTCGAGAGGCAACCGCGCCGCGAGGTCGGCCAGCGTCGGGGCGTCGAAGACGTCGCGCACCGTCAGGCCACCGAGCCGGGCCACCAGCCGCGCGGCGAGCAGGGAGTGGCCGCCGAGGGCGAAGAAGTCGTCGTCGGGGCCGGCGTCGCCCCCGACGAGCTCGGCGACCACCGCGCACACGGCCTTCTCCGCGTCGCCCTCGGGCTCCCGCACGGCCCGCCGGCCGGCCGTCGCGGCGGGCAGGCGGGCGCGGTCGATCTTGCCGTTGGGGGTCTCGGGGAAGGCGTCGAGCACGACGACCGCCGAGGGCAGCAGGTGCGCGGGCAGGGTGTCGGCGAGACGCTCGCGCACGACGGGTGTCGAGAGGTCGCCGGTCCCGACGAGGTAGGCGACGAGCCGGTCGTCCACCACGGTGACGAGGCTGCGGGTGACGCCGTCGAGCGCGTCGAGGGCGGCCTCGATCTCCCCGGGCTCGATGCGGTGCCCGCGGACCTTGACCTGCTGGTCGGCGCGCCCCACGTAGTGCAGCGCGCCGTCGGCGTCGCGGCGGGCGAGGTCGCCGGTGCGGTACATCCGCTCCCCCGCCGGGCCGTGCGGGTCGGCGACGAAGCGCTCGGCGGTCAGCCCCGGGCGGCCCAGGTAGCCGCGGGCGAGGCCGGCTCCGGCGAGGTAGAGCTCCCCGACGACGCCCGCGGGCACCGGGGCGAGCGCGGCGTCGAGGACGTGCGCGCGGTAGCCGGTGATCGGGTGGCCGATCTCCGGACCGTGCGACGTGGTCGCCCACACCGTCGCCTCGGTCGGCCCGTAGAGGTTCGTGACCTCGGCGCCCGCGGCGCGCAGCTCGGCGAGCAACGACGCGGGCAGGGCCTCGCCGCCGACGAGGACGGTGGCGTCGCCGAGGACCGCACCACGCTCGTCGTCGGGGAGGACGTCGAGCAGGGCGCGGTAGAGCGTCGGGGTGGCCTGCACCGTGAGCGGCCGCGGGGTGTCGCGCAGGAGCGCGGCGAGCGCGGACGGGTCCTGCACGGTGTGCCGGGGTGCGACGACGAGGCGGGCGCCCGCCAGCAGCGGCGTGAGCAGTTCCAGGGCGGCGATGTCGAAGCCGACGGTGGTGACCGCGACGAGCGTCGAGTCGGGGGTGAGCCGGGTGCGCGGCAGCATGTCGAGCAGGAAGGTCGCCATGGCGTCGCGGGGCACGACGACGCCCTTGGGTCGCCCGGTGGAGCCCGAGGTGTGGATGACGTGGGCGGGGTGCTCGTCCCCTGATGTCAGCGATGGCACGTCGCTGACATCAGACGTCTGCGAGGTGCCATCGCTGACGTCCACGGTGGGCACCCCGGGCGCCGCCGCCGCGAACCCGTCCGCCGTCTCCGCGGCCACCACCGCGACCACGGGCGACGCGTCCTCGAGGATCCCGTTCAGGCGCGCGGCCGGGACGTCGAGGTCGAGCGGCACCCACCCGGCTTCGGCGTAGATCGCGGCGAGCACCCCCACCACGAGGTCGACCGACCGGGACAGTGCCAGCGCCACGAGCCGCTCCGGGCCCGCACCCGCCGCCTCGAGGACAGCCGCCAGGGCGCGGGCCCGCCGGTCGACCTCCGCGTAGGAGTCGGTCCCGACGAGGGGCCGGTCGCCCCCCGCCGCCATCGCGTCGCCGAGCAGGGCCGACAGCGGTCGCGGGGGCTCCCCGACCGGCCCGGTGCCCGCCTCGAGGGCCTCCGCGCGGTCGTCGGGACCCAGGATCTCCAGCGTGCCGACCCGCCGGGACCCGTCGCCCCCCGCGAGCCCGGTGAGGAGATCGAGCAACCGGCGGCTGATCCCCGCGAGCTGGTCGGGCGAGTACGACGCGGGGTTCGCGTCGACGTCGACGGCGAGGGTCCCGTCGGGGGCGCGCTGCACGTTGACCGCGAGGTCGTGCACCGGGCCGCCCGAGACCGGCCGGGCCGTCGCGTCCACCCCGCCGCCGAACCGCAGGTGGTCGGCGAACGGCTTGACGTTCACCCACGGCAGGGCGGTGTCGGGGCGCCCGCCGGTGTCGCGTCGCAGGTCCTCGGTCGTGTAGCGCGAGTGCTCCCGGGCGGCCGCGACCTCGGCCGCCACGGTCGCGACGAGCGCGGCGACCGACGCGGCGTGGTCGACGGGCACGCGCACCGGCACGATCGTCACGAGCATCGCCGGGGTGCGCGACGCGAGCGCGCGGGTCGACCCGGAGAGCCGGTTCATCATCGGCACCCCGAGGACGACGTCCGCGCCCGACCCGTGCCGCGCGAGCAGCACCGCGACCGCCGCGAGCACCGCGTCGGGCCACGACGCGTCGGCCAGGTCGTCGAGCCCGGTGACGACGTCGGCGGGCAGCATCGCGCTCTCGCGCAGGAACGTGTGCGAGGTCAGCGCCGCGGCGCCCGACCCGAGGGTGGTGGGCTCGGGCATCGTCGGGAACCGCTCGGCGAAGAAGGCGCGGTCGTCCTCGCGGGAGGCCTGCGTCGCCGCGATCTCGCCCTCGTAGAGCTCGGCCGCCGACCCGAAGCGCCGCTCGGGGACCTCCTCGTCCGCGACGAGCGCGGCGGCCACGGCCGCGGTGCGTCGCGCGATCAGGGAGAAGCCGTACGCGTCGATGACGAGGTGGTGGTAGCGGTGGAACCAGACGGAGCGCTCGTCCGCGAGGCGCAGCAGCGCCTGGCCGAACAGTGGCCCCGGCGCGGCCGGGTCGAACGCGCGCTCCTGCAGGGTCCGGGTCATCCAGGCCGAGGCGGCCGCGTCGGGGTCGTCCTCGCCGCGCAGGTCGACCTGCTCGAGCTGCCAGTCGGGGCGCTCGTCGGGATCGAGGAACTGCGCGAGGGGCTCGCCGTCGACCTCGACGATCCGCACGTGCAGCGCGTCGGCCTCGGAGATCGCCGTGGTGAGCGCGCGGGTGAACACGTCGACGTCGAGCGGGCCGTGCAGGTCGACCCGCTCGCCCGTCGTGTAGATCGGGTTGGCCGGGTCGAGCCGCTGGGCGAACCACAGGCCCGCCTGCGCCGCCGTCAACGCCCGACCGGCTCGCGCCGCGTCCACCCTCACCCGCACCTCCTCGATTCCCCCACCAGCCCACCGGTCGGCGAGTAAAGCAACCCTAAGAACGGCAGGACAAGGACCATCCGGATCCCGGTCCTCTCACCGTGGGAACACTCACGGAGGGCGAGCGCACGGTCGCGCAGCGGTGGTTGTGAGGACCCCGACATGGTATGGGTAGCCTCACCTACTCAGCGGCGACGGGCGAGATCGGGGAGGTGCTGCCGGCGTGCGGTCACTGATGATCGACGTGTCACCGCTGCGGTCGAGTCCGGAGTTCCGGCTCGTCTTCTCCGCCCGGATCGTCTCGCTGTTCGGCATCGCGCTGACCACGGTCGGCGTGCCGTGGCAGGTCTACGAGATGACCCGCTCGTCGCTCGCCGTCAGCGGGGCGGCCGCCCTGGTCGGCGTCACGACGCTCGTCGGGACCCTCGCCGGCGGGATCGTGGCCGACCGCTACGACCGCCGGAAGGTGATCCTCCTCTGCCGCGGCACCGCGGCGGTCGTGTTCGGGGTGCTCGCGGTGAACGCGGCCATCCCCTCCCCACAGCTCTGGCTGCTCTACCTCTGCGTCGCCGTCAACGGCGCCACGGCGGTCAGCCAGTCGGCGCTCATGGCGGTCACCCCGGCCATCGTCGCGCGCGACCAGCTGGCCGCGGCGGGCGCCCTCGTCGCGCTCTCGACCCAGATCGGTGCCGTCGTCGGCCCGTCGGTCGCGGGCCTGCTCATCGCCGGCCCGGGCCTCACGGTCAACTTCGGGCTGTGCGCCGTGGCCTCGGCCGTCACGACGATGCTGCTGTGGTTCCTGCCCCCGCTGAAGCCGGTCGGGGCGCCCACCTCGAAGCCGCTCGAGTCGCTGCGCGAGGGCGCGTCGTTCGTCGCGAGGAACCGCGTGGTGCGCGGCGTCCTGCTCGTCGACATCGCCGCGATGCTCTTCGCGCTCCCCCAGGTGCTGTTCCCCCAGGTGGTCATCGAGGTCCTCGAACGCGGTCCCGAGGCGGCCGGCCTGCTCTACACCGCCCCCGCCGTCGGCGCGATGGTCGCCGCGCTGACCAGCGGGTGGACGACGACCGTCCGCCACACCGGGCGCGTCCTGCTGATCGCCGTCGGGTTCTACGGGGCGGCGATCGCGGCGTTCGGGCTCTCCTCCGGGCTGTGGTGGGCGCTCGGCTTCCTCGCAGTGGCCGGCGCGACCGACATGATCTCGGAGATCCTGCGCCGGGCCCTGCTCGCCGACGCCACCCCCGACCACCTCCAGGGCCGCGTCTCCAGCGTCTGGCTCGCGCAGGCGACGGTCGGCCCGTCGGCCGGCGGGGTCGAGGCCGGGGTGGCCGCGCGGCTGCTCGGGCCCGGCCCCGCGATCGCGGCCGGCGGGGTGGTGTGCGTCGTCGCGACCGCGGCCCTCGCCTCGTTCCTGCCCCCGCTGCGGCGCGCGAGCCTGCACACGGAGGAGGACGCCGAGCAGCCCCTGCCCGGGGTCGCGGAGCACGCGCCGATGGAGCCGGAGGTCGCGGGCCACGAGAGCGACGCCCGCTAGGGAGTGTCAGCACTGCGGCCATGCTGACGCTCAACGTCACGATCGGACCATGTACGGCTACACCGCCAGGTCGTGCTCCACGCCCGCCCGCCACACCGTGCGCAGGTTCCGCGTCGCGGTGACGTCGGTCAGCGGGTCGCCGTCGACGAGCAGCAGGTCGGCCCGCTTCCCCGGCGCGACCCGACCGCGGTCGCCCAGGGAGAACACGTCCGCCGCCCGCGAGGTGGCCGCCGCGAGGGCGTCCGCGGGCGTCATCCCGGCCCGCACCAGCAGCTCGAGCTCCAGGTGCATCGAGGCGCCGTGCAGCACCGCCGCCGGCCGCCCGGGCACGTCGTTGGCGTCGGTCCCCGCGACGATCGTCGCGCCCGCCTCCACCAGCCGCGCCAGGTTCTCGGCCGCGTGCCCGTACGACGCCCCCGCCGCCGACGAGGTCGGCAGCCCACCCCGGTCCCCCGCCTCGAGCCCGGCCACCACGTCCGCGGGCAGCCGCGCCGTCAGCCGGGGGTCGGCGACGAGCTCGCGCTGGGAGTCCGCCGAGCTCAGCGCGGCCATCATCGTCATCGTCGGCACCACGACGAGGTCCCCGTCGACGTCGTCGAGGGGCCCGTCGAGCGGCAGGTGGGTGAGCACGTCGACCCCGGCCGTCCGCGCCGTCGCCACCGACCACCGCGTCGGGGCGTGCGCCACCGTCCGCAGCCCCTGGGAGCGCGCCGCTGCGCAGACGGCCGCCACGGTCTCCGGCGACAGGGTCGGCCGCGTGACGTCCGCGGCGTTCTCGACGAAGACCTTCAGGTAGTCCGAGCCCTCCCGCCGGCGGTCCGCGACGAACTGCTCCGCGTCCTCGGGACCGCTCAGCCCGGGCATCCGCCAGCCGCTCGGGTCGGGCGGCAGCATCACGGCGGGCCACCCGTCGACCGCCCCGGCCATGAGCCCGGAGCTCCGCACGTCCGCCTCGTCGTGGCGTCGCGCGGCCCGCCCCCGCAGCATCGCGGTGAACTGGGGCGGCGCCGAGAACATGTCGAGCACCGTGGTCACACCGTGGCGCAGGTCCTGCCCGAGGTTGCCGGCCCCGCGCAGGTGGACGTGCGCGTCGATCAGCCCCGGAAGCAGCGTCGCGCCGCGGGCGTCGACCTCGCCCTCAGCCGGTTCGCGCTCCCCCGGCTCGACGGACCCGATCGTTCCGTCGTCCTCGACGAGGACCGTCGCCACCCCCAGCGCCCGCTCACCGTCGAACACCTGCGCGCCCACGATCGTCGTCCCCACGCGCCGGGAGTCTGCCGCTCCCGGCCCGCCGACGCGACGTCCGTTCAGGCCCCGGCGTTGCGCCCCGCACACGGTCGGGCGGAACTCGATCGGGAGCGCCCCTGGCGTTGCGTCCCGCAACGCCTTCCCAGCGATGCGTCGGTCCGGCCGGCCGTGTGCGTCCCGCAACGCCTTCCCGACGATGCGTCGGTCCCGCCGGCCGTGTGCGTCGCGCAACGCTCCGCGCCCTTCGCGTGGGCGCTCGAGGCTGCGCGAGGAACCACCAGCGCCCACTCGACCCGACACGTCGCACCGCGTGGGCGCTCGAGGCTGCGCGAGGAACCGCCGGCGCCCACTCGGGAGGCGGGTCAGTCCCCCGCGTGGTGGTCGTGGTTGACGACGCCGCGGCGCCAGTACCCGTCGACGTCGACGCAGCGGGAGTCGAGCGCGGGGTGGCTGCGGAGCATGCGGCGCACCGGCTTGAGGGCGCCCGCCTCGCCGGCGACCCAGACGAAGCCGCGGCCGGTCGGGAACTCGAACTCGAAGCCCGCGAGCGCGTCGGCGAGCAGGGTCGACTCCCCGGCGGGGATGCCGTCGCGGTGCAGCCAGACCAGGTCGACGTCGGCGGCCGAGGGCAGTTCCTGCTCCTCCCCCGCGTCGGCGACCTCGATGACCGCCCGGACCGAGACCCCGGCGGGCAGCTCGGCGAGCCAGCGGCCGATGGCGGGCAGGGCGGTCTCGTCGCCGGCGAGGACCAGCCAGTCGAGCGTGGAGTCGACGATCTCCGAGCCGCGCGGCCCGAGCACCCCGACCTTCATCCCCGGCGCCGCCGCGGCCGCCCACGTGGACCCGAGGCCCCCGGCGTGCAGGACCATGTCGATGTCGATCTCGCCGGCGGCCCGGTCGACGCGGCGCAGCGTGTAGTCGCGGAAGGCGCGCGGGGTGCCGGGCGGCGGCGGGATCAGCCCGTTGGGGCCCACCTGCGGCATGACGGGCAGCTCGTCGCCGTCGAGCGGGAAGAAGACCTTCACGTGGTCGGTGGGGGCGCCGCCGAGGAGCTCGGAGAAGTCGCCGGCCAGGGTCACGCGGACCATCCGCGGCGTCAGGGTGACCACGCGGACCACCTCGGCGAGCCGGGGCGTCACGGCGAACAGTCGGCGCTCGACGGGCGCGGGCGCGGCCTCGATCCACGGGTGCGCGGCGGTGGTCACGGTCTCGCTGGTGGTCACTGGTTCCCCCCGGTGGTCGCGCCGATCATCGCGTCAGCGGCTGAGGCTAGGCTTCCTTCTCCGGCTGGGCCGTTCGGGTCAGTGGCCGTGCCGTCAGCGGTCGTCGTGGTGCGGTCGGTGCGCTCCCGGAGGCTCCGCGGCCGCAGGTCGGTCCAGTGCTCCTCGACGTAGGAGACGCACTCGGCGCGCTCGGCACCCTCGTCGCCGTCGCCGAACACGACGGTCCAGCCCGACGGCACCTCCGCGAACACGGGCCACAGACTGTGCTGGTCCTCGTCGTTCACCAGGACCCGGAAGCGGCCCTGCTCGTCGTCGAACGGGTTCGTCATGAGGTGCTCCGCAGCAGGTGGGGGGCAGGGAGGGGGACGGCTCAGGTCCGGTCGAGCAGGCGGGACCAGGCGTCGAGCGTCGGGGTCTCCGCGAGGTCGATGAACCCGACCTCGGCCCCCTCGTCGCGCCAGCGCTCCACGAGGCTCATGAGCCGGATCGAGTCGAGACCCCGGTCGAGGAGGTCGTCGGAGTCCGCGATCTGCTCCGGGGGTTCGCCGAGGGCCTCGGCGACGTCGGCTCGCAACCGTTCCAGGTTCATTGAGGGCACCCTAACCTAAGCGGTCTCCCCTGCCAGTGGCCGCCGCCACATCTCGCGGGGCCCGCCGGGCCTCCCGCGTGGCCGGAACGATCATGGGCGTGCCCGTCTGCGGGTCGGGGATCACCTCGCCGACCAGCCCGAAGACCTCCTCGAGCAACGCCGCGTCGACGATCTGCTCCGGCGGCCCCTGCGCGACGATCTCGCCGGCCCGCATCGCGATCAGGTGCGTGGCGTAGCGGCAGGCGTGGTTGAGGTCGTGGAGCACCGCGACCAGGGTCCGGTCGCCGCCGGCGTGCAGGTCGGCGAGCAGGTCGAGCACCTCGAGCTGGTAGGCGATGTCGAGGAAGGTCGTGGGCTCGTCGAGCAGCAGCAGCGGCGTCGACTGGGCGAGCACCATCGCGATCCACACCCGCTGGCGTTGCCCGCCGGAGAGCTCCCCCACCTCGCGCTCGGCGAGGTCGGCGACCCCCGTGGACGCCATCGCCGCGGCCACCGCCTCCTCGTCGGCCGGTGACCACTGCCGCAGCAGCGACTGGTGCGGGTACCGCCCGCGGGCGACGAGGTCGGACACGGTGATGCCGTCGGGCGCCACGGGGCTCTGCGGCAGCAGCGCGAGCCGCCGCGCGACCTCCTTCGACCCGTACTCGGTGATGGCCTTGTCGTCGAGCAGCACCCGACCGGAGGCGGGCCTGATCATGCGCGCGAGCCCCCGCAGCAGCGTCGACTTCCCGCACGCGTTCGGCCCGACGATCACCGTGAGGGACCCGTCGGGGATCGTGACGTCGAGGCCCGAGATCACGGTCCGCGCGTCGTAGGCGAGCGTGATCCCCTCCGCCTTCAGCCTGGTCACCGGCCCGCCCTCCATTCTCTCGCCAACAGCCACACCAGGTAGAGCCCGCCGATCGCGGCGGTCATCGTCCCGGCCGGGTACTGGGCCGGGGCCGCGAGGCGCTGCCCGAGCACGTCGCCCGCGAGCAGCAGCACCCCGCCGAGCACGCCGGCCGCCACCATGCCCGGCCCGGTGGTCCCGGTCAGGCGCCGGGCCAGCTGCGGCGCGGCCAGCGCGACGAACGCGATGGGGCCGACGGCCGCGGTCGCGAACCCCACGAGCACCACCCCGACGACGAGCGCCACCAGCCGCGTCGACACCACCGGCACGCCGATCGAGCCGGCCGCCTCGTCGCCCATCCCCAGCAGGTCGAGCCGTCGCGACACCGCGAGCGCCGGCACCCCCAGCACCAGCAGGCCCACCGCGACGGTCACCACCGTCGTCCAGTCGCGCCCGTTGAGGTCGCCGACCAGCCACGTCTGCGCCGCCGCCGCGACCGACAGCTCGGAACGCAGGATCAGGAAGTTGTTGAGCGCGATGAGGATGGCGTTGAGCCCGATCCCCACGAGCACGAGGCGGTAGCCGCCGGTCGCGCCGCCGAGCAGCGCGAGGGCGACCCCCGCGGTGACGACCGTCCCGACGACCGCCCCGGTCGCCGTGCCGAGCGCCCCGGCCCCGAACACGACGATCGCGACGAGCGCCCCGGAGGCCGCGCCCGTGGTGAAGCCGAGCAGGTCGGGGCTCGCGAGCGAGTTGCGGGCCAGGGACTGGAACACCGCGCCCGCCACCCCGAGCGTCGCGCCCACCACCAGCGCGAGCACCACCCGCGGCGCCCGCAGCTCGAGCACGACGAACCGCTGCGCGCGCGTGCCGGAGCCGAGCAGGGTGTCGACCACCCCGGAGAGCGGCAGCGGGTAGTCGCCGAGGGTCATCGCGACCGCCCCCAGCAGCACCGCCAGCACCAGCAGCCCGGCCACCACGAGGACCGGCCGGGGCCGCACCCGGATCGACGCCGACCCGAGGACGAGCGTGTGCACTTTCTGACGTCCGACGTCAGCGATGTGCCATCGCTGACGCTCCAGCAGGCCGCTCCCCGGACCACGACTCACAGCGCCACCACCCGGCGTCGGCGGGCGATCGCGAGGAACACCGGGGCCCCGACGAAGGCCGTCACCACGCCCACCTCGAGCTCGGCGGGCGACGCCACCACCCGGCCCACCACGTCGGCGCCGACCACCAGCACCGCGCCGAGCACCATCGAGTACGGCACCACCCAGCGCTGATCGGGGCCCGTCACCGCGCGCGCCAGGTGCGGCACCGCCAGCCCGACGAAGGCGATCGGCCCGCAGACCGCGGTCGCGCCGCCGCAGAGCAGCACGATCGCGAGCCCCGTCACGGCGCGGACCCGGGTGACGCGGACCCCGAGGGCCTTCCCGGTCTCCTCCCCCAGCGCCAGCGCGTTGAGCGACCGGCACACCCCGAGCGCGAGCAGCACGCCGAGCAGCAGGATCGGGCCGACCTGCACGAGCGCGCCGGGGTCGCGGCCGGTCAGCGACCCGACCCGCCACACCCGGAACTGGTCGAACGAGCGCTGGTCGACCAGCACCACCGCGTAGACGATCCCCTGCAGCGACGCCCCGATCGCGGTCCCGGCCAGGGCGAGCCGGGCGGGCGTCGCGCCCGAGCGGCCCGACTGCCCGAGCAGGTAGACGACCACCGCCACGACGGCCGACCCCACCAGCGAGAACCACACGTACCCGGTCACCGACGCCACGCCGAACCCGACGATGCCGAGCACGATCGCCGCCGACGCGCCCCACGTGATCCCGAGGACCCCGGGGTCGGCGAGCGGGTTGCGGGTGAGCGCCTGCATCAGGGCCCCGGCCGCGCCGAGCGCGATCCCCGCGGCGAGCCCGAGCAGGGTCCGCGGGAGGCGCTGGTCGAGCACCACGACCGCGTCGACGCTGCGGGGGTCGGAGGGGTCGCCGAACCGCAGCGCGGGCTCGAGCAGCACGTCGAGCACGTGGCCCGGCGCGATGCCGCGGGAGCCGACCGCGAGCGAGGCGAGGACCGCCACCACCAGCGCCAGGGTCCCGACGACGAGGCCCGCGGCCCGCCGGGATCGTCGGGACCGGGCGGGGGCCGGCGCCGCCGAGGTCGCCGGGCCGGCCGGAGTCGTCGGGGCCGCCATCAGGACGCCGTGACCCCCGAGCGCGCCACCGCGAGCGCCTCCAGCACCTCCGCGGCCGTGCTCACGGTGCCGCAGCGCTGCGCGGTCCACTCGAGCGCCTGGTCGTGGCGGTCGCGGGAGAAGTCGCCCAGGGCGTCGGCGACGAGGAACGGCTGCACGTCGCGCATGAAGGCGTCCACGGCGGTCACCATGCACCCGATGTGCGCGTAGATCCCGGTGACGAGGAGCTGGTCACGTCCCCACCCGGTGAGCCGCTCGGCGAGCGGGCTGCGGGCGAACGCCGAGTACCGCCACTTCGTCAGCACCTCGTCGCCGGGCTGCGGGGCCAGCTCGTCGAGGATGTCGACGATCGCCGGATCCTCGCGGTACGCGGCCGCGGGGCCGGCGCCCCAGAAGTCGTTGAGCAGCGCGCGGTCCTCGGGGGGCTGCTCGCCGGGCTGCGCCGTGTAGACGACCGGGACCCCCGCCGCCCGCGCCGCCGCGAGCAGGGCGGCGACGTGCGGGACGAGCACGCTGAAGGGCTCGGAGTCGCGGGCGAACGGCGCGAGGAAGTAGCGCTGCATGTCGTGGACGAGCAGCACCGCGCGGTCGGGGTCGAGCGTCCAGTGCACCCGTTCGACCGGCAGGTCCCCGGCCCGCGGCATCGCGTAGGGGGCGATCGTGGGGAGGCTGGTGGTCACGAGGTCTCCTCTCGATGGCGCTGCTCGGTATGCCGCTGGGCCAGCGCGGCCCGCAGCTCACGGCGGCTGGTCTTGCCCACCCCGGTCGCGGGGAAGGAGGTCACGACCTCGACGGCGTCGGGCACCTTGTAGGCCGCCACCCCGCGGTCGCGGACGAAGCGGCGCAGGTCGGCCGGGGACGGGGCCTCGTCGGGATCCCGCGGGAGGACGTAGGCGTGCGTGCGCTCGCCGAGGAACTCGTCGGGCACCCCGACCACCGCCGCGTCGAGCACCGCGGCGTGGGCCATGAGGTGGTTCTCGACCTCCTCGGCCGCCACCTTCTCCCCGCCCCGGTTGATCTGCTCCTTCACCCGGCCCGTCACCACGACGTTCCCGCCCGGGTCGAGCCGGACGAGGTCCCCGGTGCGGTAGAAGCCGTCGGCGGTGAACGCGGTCGCGTTGTGCTCGGGCGCCCGGTAGTAGCCGCGGATCGTGTACGGCCCGCGGGTGAGCAGGGCCCCGACCTCGCCCGGGGCCACCTCGCGGTCGTCCGGGCTGTCGGGGTCGACCACGCGCAGCTCGTCGTCGGGCGAGATCGGCCGGCCCTGGGTGTGCAGGACGACGTCGTCGGGGTCGTCGAGGCGCGTGTAGTTGACGAGCCCCTCGGCCATGCCGAACACCTGCTGCAGCGTCGCCCCGAGGGCGGGCCCGATCCGGGCGGCGAGCTCGGAGCCGCACTTCGCGCCGCCCACCTGCAGCACCTCGAGCGTCGGCAGCTCGGGGGAGTTCTTCTCCGCGGCCGCGACCCACACCGCGGCCAGCGGGGGCACCACCGCCGCGATCGTCACGCCCTCGTCGGCGACGAGGCGCAGGCACGTGTCGGGGTCGGGCGACGGCGCGGTGACCACGCACCCGCCCGCGTGCATCACCCCGAGCAGGCCGGGCGAGGACATCGTGAAGTTGTGCGCGGCCGGCAGGGCGGCGAGGAACACCGTCCCCGGGGTGAGCCCGCAGATGTCCGCGCTGGCCCGGACGCTGTAGAGGTAGTCGTCGTGGGTGCGCGGGATGAGCTTGGGCAGGCCCGTCGTCCCGCCCGAGAGCTGCAGGAACGCGACGTCGTCGGGCTCCGGCGCGGACGGCGTCGCCGGCTCGCCGGTCGGCAGGCCCTCGTCGACGACCAGCACCTCCCGCACCGACGCGACGTCCTTCGCGACCCGGCGGGCCGCGTCGGCGTGGTCGTGCCGGTCGTGGCGGGTCACGGTGACCACGGCGACCGCCTCCGCGTGCTCGCAGAAGTAGCGGATCTCCGACTCCCGGTGCGCGGGCAGCGCGAACACGGGGAGCGCGCCGAGGGTGAAGAGGCCCCAGATCACCTCGAGGTACTCGGGGACGTTCGGCAGCCACACCACCACGCGGTCGCCCGGGGCGACGCCGAGCCCGGCCAGGCCCGCGGCCAGGCGCCGCGCGCGGTCGTCGAGCTCGGCGTAGGTCCACCGCTGCCGCTGCCGGTGCACGTCGCGCCCGACGACGGCCGGGCGGCCGCCGTGCTCGCGGGCGGCGGTGGCGAGGAGGTCGGGGAACGTCTGCCCGGTCCAGTACCCGGCGTCGCGGTAGCGCCGGGCGGCCTCGTCGGGATAGGGGTTCTCGAGCTTCACGGGGCGGCCTCCAGACCGAGCGCCGCCAGCAGCGGCCGGAACTTCGCCATCGTCTCGGCCACCTCGGCCTCGGGCCGCGACCCGGACACCACGCCCGCCCCGGCGTGCAGGCGCGCGCGGCGTCCCGAGACCTCGGCACAGCGGATCGTCACGGCCCACTCGCCGTCGCCGGCGTCGTCGCACCAGCCGACGAGCCCGGTGTAGTAGCCGCGCGGGACCTCCTCGAGCCCCGCGATCGCCGCCCGCGCGACGTCGGTGGGGGCCCCGCAGATCGCCGCCGTGGGGTGCAGGGCGATCGCCATCGCGAGCGCGCCGGGGGCGTCGTCGCGCAGCTCGCCCTCGATGCGCGTCGACAGGTGCCACAGCGCCCGGTTCGACGACAGCTCCGGTCCCTCGGGGACGTGCAGGCGCCGGCAGAACGGCGCCAGGCGCTCGGCGACCTGCTCCACCACCAGCGCGTGCTCGTGGAGGTCCTTCGCCGATCCGGCGAGCTCGGCCGCGCGGCGGGCGTCCTCGTCGGGGTCGGGGCTGCGCGGGACCGTGCCCGCGAGCGGGTTCGACACCACGGTGGCGCCGCGGCGGGCCAGGAGCAGCTCCGGGCTCGCGCCGAGCAGCACCGACGGGACCGGCGTCTCCCCCGGCCCGACGGGCCGCGTGACGTCGGCGGCGAAGACGTAGGCCTCCGGGTCGCGCGCGGCGAGCCGGTCGAGCACCTCGTCGACGTCGATCGGCTCCGGGGCGGTGACCCCGAGCGAGCGGGAGAGCACCACCTTCTCGACGAGGCCCTGGTCGATCATCGTGACCGCGCGCCGTACCGCCGTGGCGTAGCCCGCCGGGGTCGGCTCGGTGCGGACGTCCCAGCGCGTCCCGCGCCCGGCGGGCGCCGTGGGCGGGAGGTCGGTGGGAGGGGCGGCCGTGCCGGTCTCCGGGACCTCGGGTCGCGGCTCCCAGGTCCGGCGGTCGGGCACGACGAGGGCCGGCGGCACGGCGCCCAGCACCCGATCGCCCAGGACGTCGCCCCCGGGGACGCCGGTGCCCGCGTCGAAGCCGACCGCGCCGACCAGCAGCGAGCCGGGCCCGGCGGCGGCCAGGGTGCGGGCGGCCGCGTCCGTGACCGGCTCCCCGGCCTCCGGCTCGACGCGCGCCCGGACCCCGTGGGTCCGGACGGTCCCGGCGGCGCCGACGAACACGAAGCGGCCGACGCGGTCGTCGGGATCGGGGACCACCGGCGGCTCGGGCAGCGGCGGCGCCTCGGGCGTGGCGCCGAGCGAGGCGGTCGGGTCACGGTCCAAGGGAGGCACCACCGTCGACGTAGAGGGTCTGGAGGGTGACGTGCCGCGCGGCGTCGGAGAGCAGGAACGCGACGGTCCCGGCGACGTCCTCGGGGTCGGCGACGCGACCCAGCGGGATCCCGAGCTTGAAGTTCTCCGGGGACCCGGCGACGAGGGCCTCGGGGTCGGCCGGCAGGTCCATCCCGTGCAGCATCGGGGTGTCGGTGGAGCCGGGGCAGACGACGTTCGCGCGTACCCCGTGCGGGGCCAGCTCCAGGCCGGTGCACCGGGTGACCGCGAGCGCGGCCGCCTTCGACGCGGCGTAGGCGGCCATCCCGGCGCGCGGGACCCCGGCGGCGTTGGAGGCGACGGTGACGATCGCCCGGCCGGGAGCGGGTGTGGTGCTCCACCGGGAGGCGACCGCCCGGCAGGTGTGCATGACGCCGGTGGCGTTGACCGCGAGGCAGGCCGCCCAGTCGGCGTCGTCGAGCAAACCGACCGCGCCCGTGCGCAGCACCCCGGCCACGTTCGCGAGCCGCGTCAGCGGGCCCAGCGCGTCCTCGGCCCGGGACACCGCGTCCTCGACGGCGGCCGCGTCGGTGACGTCGGCCTGCAGCGCGAGCGCCCCCTCCCCCAGCTCGCGGGCCAGTGTCGTCACCCCGTCGCCGTCGACGTCGAGCAGGGCGACCGGGATGCCGGTCCGCGCGAGGTGCCGGGCCGTCGCGGCCCCGATCCCCCGCGCGGCGCCCGTGACCAGTGCCGTCATCGACCGAGCAGCGAGTCGAGGATCTCCCCGGCGCGCACGGCGCTGTTGGAGAGCAGGGTCGAGGAGATGCCGTGGGAGTGCTCGGTGGGGCCCTGCAGGTAGACCGGCGCGGCGAGCGGGCCGTCGGTGGCGATGCGGTAGTCGCGCTCCACCACCAGCTCGCCGTCGGGCCCGCGCCGGCACCAGGCGCCGACCTCGCCGAGCAGGCCGGTCGGGTCGACGGGCCGGTAGCCGGTGGCGTAGACGACGACGTCGGCGCCCACCGTCTCGGCGGCACCGGTCGGCAGGAACTCGACGTCGATCTCCAGCCCGCCCCGTCCCCAGGCCACGGGGGCCTCGTCGTCGGGAACCCGCAGTTTGGTGACCCGGCTCGCCCGCCGCACGTGCAGGCGGACCTCCCCCGCGACCTTCTCGGCGTAGGAGCGCTTGTAGAGCTCGTCGATCAGCTCGCCGTCGACGCAGGAGTAGTTCGTGTTCGCGTGGTAGTCCATGAGCATTGAGCGGACCTCGGGCGGCGCCTCGTGGAAGTCGTCGACGGCCTCGGGGTCGAAGATGCGGTTGGCGAACGCCGAGTCGTCGGCCGGGCTGTAGCCGTAGCGGGCGAACACGGCGTGGACCTGCGTGCCGGGGCGCTCGTGCAGGTGCGCGGCCGTCTCCGCGGCGCTCTGCCCGGCCCCGACCACGACGAACGTGCGCGGTACCTCCGCGTCGGTCCCGCCCGCGTCGACCTCGGCCAGGCGCGGGAGCAGCTCGCTCGTGTGCCAGACGCGGGGGCCACGCTCGACGCCGTCGGGCAGCGAGGGCTGCAGGCCGCTCGCGACGACGAGGGCGCGGGTGCGGACGGTGCGGGTGGCGCCGTCGCTGCCGACGGAGTCGCGCAGGACGACGTCGAAGGCGGTGACGTCGGCGTCGGGGGCCTCGCGCACCGGGAGGACGGCCACCGCCCGGGTGCCGTAGGAGACGAGGTGCTCGACCCGGCGGGCGGCCCACTCGAAGTAGTCGTGGAACTCGAGGCGCGTGGGGTAGGAGCTGCCGGTGTTGATGAAGTCGGCGACCCGGTCGTGCTCGTGGAGGTAGCAGAGGAACGACGCCGGGCTCGTCGGGTCGCGCATCGTGACGAGGTCCTTGAGGTAGTGCACCTGCATCGTCGCGCCGGGGATCAGCATCCCGCGGTGCCACCCGAACTGCTCCTGCTGCTCGACGAACTCCGCCGCCAGCGAGCCGCCCGCCGCGTTGTGCTCCTCGATCGCGAGGGCGAGCGCCAGGTTCGACGGCCCGAAGCCCACGCCGAGGACGTCGAGCACCACGCCGTCCTGCTGGCCCGCCCCGTCCTGCTGCCCCGACTGCGTGTCCAACCCGGCCTCCTCGTCAGCGACGACCTTAGGGAAGCCTCACCTTGGCCCAGTCCGAATTCAACCGCAAAGTCGGGCCCACCACAGCCCACCGTGACGACTCGTGTACGGCCGGCGAAGGGGGACTGGTCCGGTCGCCGTCGCCACTGGGCCGTCCGGCCGATCACCTTGAAGGAGCGAACGGCACTCCCGCTGCTTCTATGTGCGCGAGAGTGCCGTTCGCTCCGCGAGGGGCGGCCTACGACGCCGGCGGGATCTCCGGGGCCGGCACCTCGAACGCGTTGAGCAGCGCCGAGGTGGCCAGGTACATGCCGATGAGGTGGACCATGTCGAGCACGCCGTCGCGCCCGAAGCTCTCGAGCGCGGCGGCGTAGCTCTCGTCGGAGACCCGGTGGTCGCGGACCAGCTCGGCGGTGAAGCGGTGCGCGGCGAGCTCGTCGGCGCCGAAGCCCTCGGTGGAGCCCGACCGGATGCCCTCGATCACCGTCCCGGAGAGCCCGACGGCCCGGCCCACCGCCACGTGCGCGTAGATCTCGTAGTCGGCGTCCCACGCGACGCCCACGGTGAGGATGACGACCTCGCGGATCGCCTTCGGCAGCGACGAGGTCCGCTGGTCGTTGGCCACCCACCCGTTGAACGCGCGCCCCTGGCCGGGCCGCAGCGCGAGGGCGTTGAACGGGCCGATGAGCCCGCCCGCGTCGTCGGTGGGGGCGAACCCGGAGCGCTCGGCCCACCGCGCAGTCCGCTCGTGGATCTCCGACACGGCGGCGCGCTGGTCGTCGTCCAGGTCGATCGACTCGTTGCGGGGCAGGCGGCCGCCCCAGTCCTTCGCGTCCGCGGCAGGGTGCATCGTCACGAGCCGTGGACTACCCCGCGGGCGGCGGCGTCCACCGGAAGAGCGTGGAGTCGCGGCGCACGAAGCCGCAGCGCTCGTAGAGCCGGATCGCCGACTCGCGCGAGGGCCGGGACGTCAGGTCGACGGTGCGCGCGCCGACCGCGACGGCCCGGTCGAGCGCCGCGCGCACCAGGGCCTCCCCCACCCCGCGGCCGCGCACCACGTCCTCGACCACCACGTCGTCGATGTGCGCCCGCAGGCCGGTCGGCAGCGGGTAGGTCACGAGGGTCAGCGCGCCCACCACCACGGAGTCGACCGTGGCCGTGAGCAGCGTGCACGCCTCGTGCGAGACCACCCAGGCGATCGTCCGCTCGTCGAACGTCGCCGAGCTCGAGAGCTGCGGGAGCAGGCGCTCCATGGCGGCGAGCAGGGCGTCGTCGAGGACGTCGACGGTGTCGATCGCGACGGTCCCGGGCTCGGTCATCGGATCACGGTAGACCCGGCGCTCCGCGCGTCTCCGCGGTCGTCCTCGGTGGCGGTGACACAGCTCTCCCGGATACTTGCTGACACTCACTGCCACGTCCGCGATGCAGCGGGTACCAACGAGCGTTGGCGTCCGTCATCGACCCAGGGAGGACCGGCCGTGTCGACCGACACCGATCTCGACCCCCGGCCCGCCACGGTGGACGCCCCGGTCGCCGACGCCCCGCGCCGTCCCGTGGCCGAGCCGCCGGCGCCCACCCCGGCCCCGGCGCCGCCCGCGTCGGCCGGCAACCCGTGGATCATCCCGCTGCTCGTCCTGGTCGCCGGCATGTTCATGTCGGTCCTCGACATCAGCATCGTCAACGTCGCGATCACGACGATGCAGAACGACTTCGGCGCGACCACCGACGAGATGCAGTGGGTCTCCACGGCGTACTCGCTGGCCGAGGGCGTGGTGGTCCCGGCGAGCGCGTGGCTCGGGACGCGCTACGGCCTGGGTCGCGTCTACACGATCGCGATGGTCTTCTTCGCCCTGTTCTCCACGCTCTGCGGCCTGGCCTGGGACATCAACTCGATCATCGCGTTCCGCGTCCTGCAGGCGATCCCCGGCGGCGTCATCCCCGTGGTCGCGCTGGCGGCGCTCTACAAGATCGTGCCGAAGGACAAGCTCGGCGCCGCGATGGGCATGTACGGCCTCGGCATCATCTTCGCGCCGGCGATCGGCCCGACCCTGGGCGGCTACCTCGTCGAGTACGTCAACTGGCGGCTGATCTTCTTCATCAACGTCCCGATCGGCGTCATCGGCGTCCTCGCGGCGATCTTCTACCTGCCGAAGTTCCCCGCCACCCGCGGTCAGAAGCTCGACGTGCCCGGCTTCGCCGCGGTCGCCGTCGGACTGTTCTCCCTGCTCCTGGCCCTGCACGAGGGCCCGACCTGGGGCTGGACCTCCTACCCGACGCTGATCCTGCTCACCCTCGGGACGCTCTCGCTCGCCCTCTTCGTGGTGATCGAGCTCGAGGTCGACCAGCCGCTGCTCGACCTCCGGGTGTTCACCCACTGGGCGTTCACCAACTCGCTGCTGCTGATCGCGATCATCTCGGTCGGGCTGTTCGGGGTGCTCTTCTACATCCCCGTGTTCCTGCAGCAGTACCAGGGCATGGGCGCGTTCGAGACCGGTCTGCTGCTCCTGCCCCAGGCGCTCGTCATGGCCTTCGTGATGCCGGCGGCCGGCTTCCTCTACGACAAGATCGGCGCCCGCGTCCCCGCGACGATCGGCCTCGCGATCGTCGCCTACACCACCTGGGACCTGGCGAGCCTCACGATCGACGTCTCGCACGGCCACCTCGAGCTGCTCCTCGCGGCCCGCGCGGTCGGCATCGGCCTGGCGATGATGCCGATCATGACCGGCGGGCTCGGCTCGCTGCCGAGCTCGCTCTCGAGCAACGGCAGCGCCGTCAACACGCTCGTGCAGCGGGCCTCCTCGGCGATCGGGCTGGCCGCCATGACCGCGATGATGACGATCCAGCAGGCGCAGGCCTCCGCCGACCGCAGCGGGATGGTCGACTCCTCGGCCATGGGCGGCATGTCCGGCACCGCCGCGGGCGCCTCCGACGGCGCGATGATGCAGCAGTACCAGATGTACTCCCAGCTGCAGAGCCAGGTGTTCACCACCGCGATGAACGACCTGCTCTACGTCACCGCGATCCTCACCGCGATCGGGGTGCCGCTCGCGCTCATGCTCCGGCACGGGAAGCCGGCGCCGTCGGACGCTCCGATGGCCCATTAGGTGAGCACTTGTGAGCACTGATCCGTGTCCAGACGCGGATTAGTGCTCACATGCCGGAGGCACCCCCGGGGCATGGGCCTCAAGGACAAGATGCAGCACGTGGTCGACAGGGCGAAGGGTGAGGACGGCCCGCTCGGGCAGCCCGAGGCCTCTCACCCCTCGGAGCAGGACGTCCCGGCCGACCCGGCCGTCGCGAGCAGCCGGGCGACCGGCGGCGAGCACGAGGGCACCGTCGACGACTCCGGCGCCTTCAGCGACGCCACCTCGGTGACCGGCACTGGCGAGACCGGCGACTTCGTGGGCCGCGTCGCGGGCGACGACCCCGCCTACGCCGGCGAGACCGGCGCGGAAGCGCGACGCGCCGCCGAATAGCCCGAAAGGGTGTAGCAGACTAGCCCGTTCAGCGCAGTGCTTCCGTAAGATCACGGTCGTGGACGACGACTCGGGGGCAACGGGTGACCCCATGACGTTGCGCGTCGACGACCGCGGCGTGCTGCGGCTGGTCTGGGCCCCGCGGCTCCGGATCACCGGTGAGCTGGCGAAGGACTCCGTGCGCTGGGCGGAGGACCTCAGCGACGGGGTCCCCCGCCCGATGCTGGTCGACATCACCGGCGAGGCCGTCACCACGCGCGAGGCCCGGCACGTCTTCGCCGACACCACCTCCGTGGCGCGCCTGGCCCTGCTCGGCCGCTCGGCGGTCAACCGCGTGATCGCCAACTTCACCCTGTCCGTCGATCCACCGGCGATCCCGGTCCGCTACTTCACCGACGAGGCCGCGGCCCTGGAGTGGTTGCTCGATGACGACGCACGCCGGTGAGGACCTGGCCCGCCGGCTCGACGAGCTCGCGGGCTTCGTCGTCGAGCTCGCGGCGGGCCGGCTCGACGCCCGCCTCGACCCCTCCGACGAGTCGGACGAGATCGACGCCATCGTCGTCGGGCTCAACATGCTCGCCGAGCAGCTGCAGGACCTGACCTGCGACCTCGAGGGCCGGGTCGAGAGCCGCACCCGCGAGCTCGCGGACGCGCACGCCGAGCTCGAGCGGCTCGCGCTCAGCGACCCCCTGACCGGGCTCGCCAACCGGACGCTGCTCGCCGCCCGCCTGCGGGCCGCCGGGGCCGGCGTCTCGGTGCTGGTGCTCGACCTCGACGGCTTCAAGGCGGTCAACGACAGCTTCGGGCACGACGTCGGCGACGACCTGCTCGTCGCGATCGGGGCGCGACTGCAGAGCGTGGTGCGCGAGACCGACACCGTCGCCCGGCTCGGCGGGGACGAGTTCGCGATCCTCGTGCGCGACGCCGGGGCCGAGCAGGTCCTCGACGTGGCCGAACGGGTCCGGGCCGCCGTGGCGGCGCCCGTCGTGGTGCACGGGCGCTCCTGCTGGGTGACCGCGAGCATCGGGGTGCGCCTCGGCGGCCGGGTCCCCGAACCCGACACGTACCTGCGCGACGCCGACACCGCCATGTACACCGCGAAGTCCCGCGCCCCCGGCGGCGTCAGCGTGTTCGTCCCGTCGATGCGCCGCGAGGTGCAGGCGAGGACCCGGCTCGCCGACGAGCTGCGCACCGCCCTGGCCACCGACCAGCTCGTGGTGCTCTACCAGCCGATCATCGACCTGGAGACCGGGCGGGTGGCCGCCGTCGAGGCGCTCGCCCGATGGCGGCACCCCGAGCGCGGCTTCCTCACCCCCGACGCCTTCATCTCCGTCGCCGAGGACACGGGTCTGATCACCGCCCTCGACATGTGGGTCCTCGAGGCCGCGTCCACCCAGGTCGCGCACTGGCGCAAGGAGCTCCTCGACGACGAGCCGTTCTCGGTGCACGTCAACGTCTCCCCCGTCGAGCTGCGCGCCCCGGGGTTCGTCGACGGGGTCGTCGACTGCACCCGCCGGCACGGTCTCCGGCCGCAGGACGTGTACCTCGAGATCACCGAGCACCAGCTCCTCGGCGAGGACGCGCTCACCCGCGGCGCCCTCGAGGCCCTGCGCGAGGCGCAGATCGGGGTGGCGATCGACGACTTCGGGACCGGCAGCTCGTCGCTGGGCTACGCCCGCCGCTCCTTCGTCGACGAGGTCAAGATCGACCGCTCGCTGGTGCGCGACCTCGACGTCGACCCCCAGCAGTTCCGCATCACCGCCGCGATCCTCGTGATGGCCCACGCGTTCGACCTCGTCCCCATCGCCGAGGGCGTCCAGACCGCGGGCGAGGCCGAGGCGCTGCGCCAGCTCGGCTGCCGCTACGGGCAGGGCTACTTCTGGGGCGCGCCGATGCCGGCCACCGCGCTGGAGCGTCTGCTGCGCTAGAGGTCCCCGCGCCGGACCTTGCCGGCGTCGTCGCGCAGCGGGTGGTCGACGAACGCGACCGAGCGCGGGATCTTGTGCCGGCTCAGCCGCTGCGCCAGGTGCTCGAGCAGGTCGCCCTCGATCGCCGGGTCCCCCTGGACCACGGCGTGCACCACACGTCCGAGGTCGTCGTCGGGGCGCCCGACGACGACCGCGTCGTGGACCCCGGGGTGCGTCAGCAGCGCCGCCTTGACCTCGGCCGGGTACACGTTCGCCCCGCCCACGACGACCATGTCCGCGCGCCGGTCGGCGAGGTACAGGTAGCCGTCGTCGTCGAAGGAGCCCATGTCGCCGAGGGACTCCCAGCCGTCCGCCTCCCGCGGCTCGGCACCGAGGTAGTGGTAGGTCGGCCCGCCGTCGGGGCGCATCCAGATCTCGCCCACCGTGCCGGTCGGCACCTCGCGGCCGTCGTCGTCGCGGATGCTCATGTGCCCGCGGGTCACCGGCCCCACCGACCCGGGGTGGGCCAGCCAGTCCCGCCCGTCGATCATCGCGCTCGCCTGCGACTCGGTGCCCGAGTAGAGCTCGACGAGGACCTCCGGGCGCGGGAGCCGGGCGAGGAAGCCGCGCTTGACCTCGGGCGGGCACGGGGCCCCGACGTGCAGGGCCGTGCGCAGGCTCGTCAGGTCGGGCCAGGCCTCGTCGGGAAAGGCCTCGTCGGGGAGCCGCAGGATGCGACCCATCATCGTGGGCACCAGGTAGAGCCAGGTGACGCGCTGCTCGGCGACCAGCGCGAGCGTGCGGGCGGCGTCGAAGCGCTGCATGAGCACCACGTGGTGGCCCTGCAGCAGCGCCATGAGGCTGAACATGTAGGGCGCGTTGTGGTGCAGCGGGGCCGTGGCGAGGAAGACCCCGTCGTCGGCGCGGTCGATGCGCAGGCCGTCGGCGCGGGCGAGAACGTGCTCGGTGCAGGCCGCCTGGCCCGAGACGATCACCTTCGGCCGCCCGGTCGACCCCCCGGACGTCGGCGCCTTCCAGCTCGGGCCCACCACCTCGGGCAGCGGGCTGCGGTCGTCGTCCGAGGGCAGCGGCTCGTCGAGGACCAGGGCGGGCTTCCCGACGAGGAGGATGGCCTCGCGTTCGGCCGGTGGCAGCCGCGTCGAGAGCGGCTGCGGGACCGCGCCCAGCTTCCAGGCAGCCACGCTCGCCGCGACGTGGTCGACGGTGTTCGGCAGGGCGATCGCGACGAGGTCGCCACGGGAGACCCCGCGCCCGGCGAAGGCGCGGGCCAGGCCGTTCGTGTGCCGGTCGAGCTCGGCGCGCGTGAGGGTGCTGTCGCCGTCGGAGACCGCCGGGTGGTCGGGGTCGGCCGCGGCGAGCTCGCGCAGCCGGGTGGAGAGCGGCGTGGCGTCCGGGGGCACGGCGGGCTCGGGGAGGCGGCTCACGGGCGCCGATCCTGCGCCTCCCCCGCCCGCATCGCAGAGCTGGTCCGCTCAGCGGCTCCAGGCGGCCCGCGAGCAGGTGCTGCAGACGCGGCGCTGCTCGTCGAGGTCGGCGCCGGCGGCCCAGGCGCGGACGGTCTCGACGTCGGGGGCCCGGCGGTGCACGGGCACGTCGGCGTCGTCGCGGTGGTGGTGCACGGAGCCCTCGGCGAGGGCGGCCGTGAGCGCGTCGACGCCCCGGCGGACGGTCGTGCCGAGGTCGCCGCCGCGGTCGTGGCCGTGGCGGGACCGGGGGATGCCGAGGGCGAGGGACTCGATGACGGTCATGTCCGGGGCAACGGCACGAGGGGCCGCGGGCTTGATCGTCGACCCGACGCGCGGGAGGCCCCGGCAGGTCCACCGGGTCGGGTGACGGCGTCCCCTGTCCCGCCCAGCGTCACGGGTCCGACCCGCCGGTCCTGCCTGCTCGGAGCGGGTGCGGGGTGCGGCATCGGTGGCGGGCCGGCGCGGGTGGCGGAGCGGCGACAGCGGTGCGCGACGTTCCCGGGTTCACCCGAAGGCGTGGCGCGGCGTGGCGGGGTCCGGCCCGTGTGGCAGCGATGGCACTCCGCTGACGCCGGACGTCAATCGGGCGCCACGCTCGATCCGGCCCGACGAGCCGCCCGGCGCCGGTCGATCACGGCTCGGCGCCTGCCCGGATGCGACGACCGGAGCCCGGGGCGCCCCGGACCGGACAGGAGCGCGATGCGCCCGTGCGGCCGGGTGGCCCAACGCTGCTCCGACAGGCCGAGCGCCCGACCCCGGGTCGGCCGCCCGACGTGCACTCCCCCGCGCCGGACGGCACCCGACGGCCTCGTCGGGACGGCATCACGGACCCGACCGCTGGGCGCCGAGGTCACGGAACGGTCTCGCTAGCGTCACGATCGGCCCGTCACCCGACGGGCCGGGCCCGGTCCCGCACCTGGACCGCCGTACCCGTCCGGCGGCCCGCTCCCCCTGGTGTGGTCCGGTCCACCGAGATCGCCCTGCGGTCGAGGACGGGAACGGTGTCACCCCGAGGACGCCGTGGACGACCGAGAAAGTGCCGCCATGCCCGGACGCCACGCTGCGACCGCCGGTCCCCGCTCGCTCCCCCTCTCCCTGTCCGACAGCTCCTCGCTCACCCGCGCCGGCATCGCCGCCGCGCTGGTCACCGCGAGCGCCGCCGCCGTCGCCGGCTCGACCGGCGCCATCCCGTCGTTCGGGTCGGACGTGGCCCCGGCCGCGGCCACGCTGACCACCGACACGCTGGCCTACCCCCCCGCCGCGATCCCGGCTCCCCGCGCGCCGGTGGTCACGCCCGTGGTCGCGTCGGCCCCGGTCGCGAAGGCCGCGCCGGTCACCAAGGAGCCGGCCCGGAAGGCCGCGACGCCCACCAGGGCGAAGGCGAAGGCCAAGGCCGTCCCGACGAAGGCCGCCGCCCCGGCCGCCGCCGCGGGTCTCGGCTCGCTGGGCACCCGGATCGTCTCGAAGGCGGCGTCCTTCGAGGGCACGCCGTACGTCTACGGCGCCACCGGTCCCAGCTCGTTCGACTGCTCGGGCCTCACGAGCTACGTGTTCAAGAAGATGGGGATCAGCATCCCGCGGACCGCGCAGCAGCAGTACGACGCCGCGCAGCACCTGAGTCGCAGCCAGGCGCAGCCGGGCGACCTGATCTTCATGGGCTCGCCGTCGAACATCTACCACGTGGCGATCTACGCCGGGAACGGCAAGATCTGGACGGCGCCCGAGCCCGGCGAGTCGGTCAAGCTCGGGAACCTGTGGGGCAACTGGCACGTCGGCCGCATCCGCTGAGGGTTCCCACCCGGGCGTTTCCGCCGACCGGCCCGCGGCCCATCCGGGTCGATGACACGCACGGGCCGCAGCGGCGGCGCCCTCGTCCTCGGCGCGAGCCGCGGGCTCGGCCTGCTCATCGCGACCGAGCTCGGGCGGGCGGGGTACGACCTCGCGGTCCTGGCCCGCTCGGCCGAGGAGCTCGAGGAGTCCCGACCCGAGCTCGAGGCCACCGGCGCGCAGGTGACGACGCTGCCCGCCGACCTCTCGGTGCGCGCCGAGGCCGAGGCCTGCGTCGACGAGGCCGTGCGTGCGCTCGGCGAGCTCGACGTCGTGATCGCCAACGCCGGGGTGATCCAGGTGGGGCCGCTCGAGGCGATCCCGGTGGACGACCTCGTCCACGTCCACGACAACGTCTTCTGGGCCACCGTCTACCCGGTGCTGCGCGCCGTCGAGGCGATGCGCCCCCGCGGACGGGGACGGATCGGCATCGTCGGGTCGGTCGGCGGCGCGGTCCCGGTGCCGCACCTGCTCGCCTACTCCGCGGCCAAGTTCGCGGTCCGCGGGTTCTCCGAGGGCCTGCGCACCGAGCTCGCCCCGCACGGGATCACCGTGACGACGCTGATGCCCGGCCTCATGCGCACGGGCTCGCCGCCCAACGCGCAGGTCGCGGGCGACCGCGAGCGCGAGTACCGCTGGTTCGCGGCGCTCGACAGCCTCCCGCTGGTCTCGACGAGCGCCCCGCACGCGGCCCGGACGATCGTCGCCGCGACCCTCGCCGGGCGCGCGGAACGGTTCCTCACGCCCGCCGCGATGGTCGGCGCGCGGGTCCACGGCCTCGCGCCGGGTCTCACCACGCGACTGTCGGGCCTCGTCGCGCGCATCCTCCCGGGGCCCGGGCCGAACCCGGAGGCACCCCGGCCGGGCCACGACCTGCCTCCGCAGCCGCGCTGGTTCCGGGCGCTCACGGCCCTGACCGGCCGCGCCCAGGCGGACCACCAGCCGAGCGGGACCGGGCGGAGCTGACGGGGCAGCACGAGGGTCCAGCACCGCGGGCACGACCCGCGCGACCGGTAGGGCAGGTCGGGCTTGAACCGACGTCTAACGGATTATGAGTCCGCTGCTCTGACCAGCTGAGCTACTGCCCCCCACGGCGTCACCCGGTCAGGGGTCCGCCGCGCGCGACACTGTAGTGCCGCCCCACCTGGGCCCGTGCGCCGAGGACCCCGGCGCCCGCCCCACGACGGCGGGGTCGCTGCGGACGGGATGGGACGGCGCGTCGTCGCTCCCGGTCCGCGACCTCATCGGGCGTGTCGGTTGCCGACACGTTTCCGAGACGTACCCGCGACGTCACGGACCGGTCGATCGTCGCGAACCGGGCGAACCCCCCGTGAGCTGCACGGGAGCCACCGGTGACGGCCCCGTGGGCTCGCACCCCGATGATCTTCTCGTTACCGATCCGGCCGGGCCGTCATCGCCGTGGGTGAGCCTTCGTTGCGCCGATCGACACCGACGCGGTGTCCGTCCGGACCAACCACCCGGACGCTGCTCGTCCCTTCGGGAAGGACCCCCCATGCCTTCGAACCGCTCCCTGCGCCTCGGCCTCGCCGCCCTCGTCGGCCCGGCGCTCGCCCTCGGTGTGGCCGCGCCGGCCGCGAACGCCGCCGAGCTCACGCCGGTCGCGCAGTACCTCGACCACACCGTCGCCGACACCGAGGCCGAGGTCGGCGGCGCCCTCGACGCCCTCGGCCTGGAGGCCGCCGAGTAGCCGCCACCGCCGGGCGAGGGCCCGGTCCGGACCGCTCCCCTGGTGTCCGGGCCGGGCCCTCGTACGTGTCGGTCGCGTTGCTTCTCCGCCGGGATCTTTCCCAGCACTGGACAGCGCGCCCGCCGCGGCACACCATCGACGGACCCCACCTCAGGAGGAGGCAGAGATGCGACTGGGACGCCGACTCTCCACCGGGATCGCCGAGGACCCGCCCGTGCCCGCCGAGGTCTCCGAGCCCGTCGCCGCGCTCGACGTCCCGGGCGCGCCGCAGGCCGCCGTGCCCGAGCCCCGCCCGGCCCGCACGCCCGACCCGGCCGTCTCCGGAGGCTGACCGTGCCCGCCCTGTTCGGGCGGGCACCCCGCCACGCGGCCGAGCCCTCGGCGACCCGCCCCGCCCTGCCGGGGTGGAAGATCGCCTACCCGATGCTGTCCGCCGACGGCACCACGGTCGGCTTCAACGGCGTCGCGCTCGGGCGCAGCCAGGTCTACGGCCTCGTCGCGGAGGCCGTGTGCGTGCAGTCGCCGCGCCACCGCTGCCCGTCGGCGTGGTGCGACTGCGGCTTCTACTGCTTCCACGACGCCGAGCAGGCCCGCGCGCTCGCCTGCGACGAGCAGTACGAGCGCAGCGTGCTGCTCGAGGTCCTCGCCTCGGGCCGCTACGTCTCCTACGAGCTCGGGCTGCGCTACCAGCGCCAGACGATCTCCTCGGTGCGCATCGGGCGCTGCCGCTGCGGGCGGGCCGCCGCGGCCCTCGACGACGTCGGCGGCGGCATCGTCGGGTGGCGCCGGCTCGAGGCCGTGTGCCGCGAGTGCGCCGGACGCCGGGCGGTCCTCTCGCTCGAGCAGCTCTCCCGGCTCGCCGGCGTGCCGGTCACGGTGGACGAGGGCGCCGAGCGCTCCGTCCTGGCCCCGCTCGCCCCGCTGCCCGAGCGGGCTCCCGAGGCCGCGGACCTCCCGCCCGAGGCGGAGATCCCGCTGCTCTCCGCCGAGGTCACCTTGCTGCAGGCCCGGCTCGACGAACTCCAACGACGCCTGGAAAGGCTGACCGACGGCCGGTGAGGCAGTCTGTCGGTGTGACCCCCGTCCCCGCGCTCGCCCTCGGCCCGATGCTCCGCCACGTCGGCTCCACCACGGCGACGCTGTGGATGGAGACGTCGCGCCCGGGAACCGTCGAGATCCTCGGCCGCTCGGGAGACGCAGCGGAGCCGAGCTCGACCATCGGCACGGCCACGACCTTCACGGTCTGCGGCCAGCACTACGCGCTCGTCGTGGTCCGGGACCTCGAGCCCGGCAGCAGCCGCACCTACGAGGTCACCCTCGACGGGACGCGCGTGTGGCCGCTGTCCGGTTTCCCGGACAGCCGCATCCGCACCCGCTCCACCACCGGCGACCCCACCGAGCGCGTCCAGCGGATCATCTTCGGCTCCTGCCGCTACCCCCCGACCGGCGATCCCGAGATGGAGGCGTCCTACGGGGTCGACGCCCTCGACGCCTACGCCGCCCGGGCCCTCAACCGCCTGCGCGGCGCCGAGGACCCGGAGGCCGCGGCCGCCGAGCTGCCCGACTCCATCTGCCTGCTGGGCGACCAGGTCTACGCCGACGACACCACGCCCCGCACCCAGCAGTGGATCCGGGAGCACCGGGGCCGCACCGACGACGACGGCCCCGGCGTCGAGGAGATCCTCGACTATCCCGAGTACGCCCACCTGTACTCCGAGACCTGGTCCGATCCCGAGATCCGGTGGCTGCTCTCGACCGCCCCCGTCGCGATGATCTTCGACGACCACGACATCCGCGACGACTGGAACACCTCGCAGGCGTGGCGCGACGAGATGGCCAAGCAGGAGTGGTGGCACCAGCGGGTGCGGGCCGGGCTCGCGTCGTACTGGGTCTACCAGCACCTGGGCAACCTCGACCCCGACTCGCTCGCCGACGACGCCCTCTACCGCAAGGTCATCGAGTCGCAGGACGACGTGTTCGGTCTGCTCGAGGAGCACGCCGGCCGCGCGGACGCCGCCGTGGGCCGCCCGGAGGGCGTGCGGTGGAGCTACCGCTGGGACATCGGGCGCACCCGGCTGCTGATGGTCGACTCCCGGTGCGGACGCGTCCTCAACGACGACGAGCGCCTCATGATCAACGACGAGACGTTCTCCTGGATCGAGGCCCAGGCCGCGGACGATCCCGAGCACGTCGACCACCTCCTGCTGGGCTCCTCGATCCCCTGGCTCATGCCGCCCGCAGTGAGCCAGGTGCAGTCGATGAACGAGCGCTCCGCCGCGCGCGGCAGCCGGTCGGCCGAGTGGGTCCGCCAGGCCGCCGACCTCGAGCACTGGCCGGCCTTCCGGGCGTCGTTCGACCGCCTCGCGCGGCTGATCGAGCGCACGGCCGCCTCGTCGTCCGCGCCGGCCACGATCTCCGTGCTCTCCGGCGACGTGCACCACTGCTACGCCGCGGCCGCCGAGTTCCCCAACCCCACGCGCTCCCGCGTCTACCAGCTCACCTGCTCGCCGGTGCGCAACGGCGTGCCCTGGTTCATGGAGTACGTCTTCGCCGCCGGCTGGACGCGCACCATGACCCGGGCACTCCGCCGGATCGGCCGCCGGTGGGGCGTGCCGCCCGAGCCGGTGGAGTGGGAGGCGGTCGGCGGGCCGTACTTCGGCAACGCGATCGCGACGCTCGAGGTCCACGGCCGGTCGGCCCGGGTGCGCTTCGAGCGCTCCACCCGCCACGGCGACCTCGAGCCGATCAGCGTGCTGCCGCTGACATGAGGTGAGCACATGTGAGCACTAATCCGTGTCCCGACACGGATTAGTGCTCACAGGCCGTCAGGCACCCCGGAAGGTCGCCTTGCCGTGCCCGCGCTCGACGAACGAGTCCATCGCCCCGCGCAGGTCCTCGGTGCCGAAGAGCTTTCCCGCGATCTCCCCGGTCCGGGCGTTCGCGGTGTCGAGGCCGTCCGCGGCGAGCGTCGCCAGGATCTCCTTGGTCGCGGCGTGCGCCACGGTCGGGCCCGCCGCGAGGCTGCGCGCGAGCTCGCGGGCGGTGCCGTCGAGCTCGTCGTCGGGGACCATCCGGTCCACCGCGCCCCAGCGCTCCATCTCCGCGGCGCCGAACCGGCCCGCCGTCATGACGAAATACTTCGCGCGGCCCTGCCCGCAGCGCTGCGCGAGGCGCTGCGTCCCGCCCATCGCCGGGGTGAGCCCGACGGTGGCCTCGATCAGCCCGAAGCTCGCCGACTCCCCCGCGACGATGAGGTCGCAGGCCAGGGCGAGCTCGAAGGCCCAGGTGAGGGTGAGGCCGTGGGCGGCGAAGACGGTCGGGAACGGCAGCCGGTGCACGCGCTCGCCCAGTTCGACGAGCTCGGCGAAGTAGGCGGTCCCCGCGTCGACGTCGCCGTTCTGCGCGATCGGGAGGAACGAGTCGCGCACGTCGACGCCGCCGCTGACGACCTTGCCCTCGGCCCGGAACAGCGCGCCGCGCGGGCGGTCGCGCTCGAGCGCGGTCACGGTCTCGGCGAGTGCGGCGTGCATCTCGCGGTCGTAGAGGTTGAGCGGCGGGTGGTTGATCGTCACGACGGCGAGCTCGGGGTCGGAGCCGGTCTCGATGCGGATCGGTGAGGTCACGGACCAGGACCCTGCCAGGTGGAACCCTGGGACGATCCCCGGAGTCGACAGGAGACGCAGCGAAGCGGAGCTCGACCATCAGGAAGGAGTGTGACGACCGTGTCTCTCCCGCTCTCCACCACCTGGCCCGGCCACCTCCTCGACCTGGCGGAGTGGGCCGCCCTGCCCGAGGACACCAGCCGGCGGGTGGAGCTCGCCGAAGGAGTTCTCCAGGTGGCCCCGAAGCCGATCCCGCTCCACCAGCGCATCGTCGTGCGGCTCGTGAACCAGCTCGACGCCGGCGCCGACGGACGGTGGGCCGCCTTCGCCGACGTCGAGGTGGTGATCGAGGACGCCCCGGCGGCAACCGTGCGCGCGCCCGACGTCGTGCTCGTCCCGCCCGACCTCTCCGTGACCGTCCCACGGTGGGACGCCCGGGAGGTGATGGCCGCCGTCGAGGTCCTCCTCCCCGGCAGCCGTCGGCTCGACCGCATCGTGAAGTTCCACGAGTACGCCGACGCCGGGATCCCGGTGTACCTGCTCGTCGAGGCGACCGACGACGGCGTCGAGCTGACCGAGTTCGTGCTGGTCGAGGGCGCCTACCAGCAGGTCGCCGTGCACCGCGGGACCGCGGCGCTCCGGCTCGGCGTCACCCTGGATCTCGCCGCTCTCGCGTGACTGTCGGACCCCTGTGCTGTCCTGATCGAGGTCGTCGTGGGGTGTCGCCGTCGGGCACCTCGGATCGGCGGCCTACCGTGCCCGAGGGGAGGTCCGCATGCGCTTCGTCCACACCGCCGACTGGCAGCTGGGCATGACGCGCCGGTTCCTCGGGGCGGGACGGGTCGGGCAGACCGTCGGCGAGGCGCAGGCCCGGTTCGCGCAGGCCCGGCTCGACGCGGTCGTGGCGCTCGGCGAGGTGGCCCGCGAGCAGGGGGCCGCGTTCGTCCTGGTGTGCGGCGACGTGTTCGAGTCCAACCTCGTGGGGCCCGACGTGGTGGGCCGCGCGTGCGAGGCGCTGCGCACCTTCACCGTCCCCGTGCTGCTCCTGCCGGGGAACCACGATCCGGCCGACGCCTCGCTCGTCACGCGGCGGGCCGACTTCGCGCGGCGCTGCCCGCCGCTCGTGCGGGTACTCGACTCCCCCGGGGTGCACGAGGTTGCCCCCGGCATCGAGGTGGTCGCGGCGCCGTGGGCCACCAAGCGCCCGCTGTCCGATCTCGTGGGCGACCGGCTGCGGGCGCTCGAGCCGGCGCCCGAGGGCGTCGTGCGGGTGCTGGCCGGGCACGGCGCGGTCGACGTGCTGAGCCCCGACGCGCACGATCCGGCGGTCGTGCGCACCGACGCCTGCCGGGCGGCGCTGGCCGACGGCCGGGTGCACTACGTGGCGCTCGGCGACCGCCACTCCACCTGGGCGCTGCACGGCGAGCCGCGCATCGCCTACTCCGGCGCCCCGGAGGTCACCTCGCACGAGGAGACCGACCCGGGCAACGTCCTGCTGGTCGAGGTCGTCGGGGGCCGCACGACGACGACGCCGGTGCGGGTCGGGCGCTGGGCGTTCACCCGCGACGAGGCCCACGTCGACGCCGACGACGACCTGGCGGCGCTCGACGCCCGGTTGTCCGCCGTGCCCTCCCCGGAGCGGACGGCGCTGCGCCTGACGTGCGAGGGCACCGTGACGCTGCGGCAGCGGACGCGGCTCGACGAGATCACCGAGGCGCACGCCCCGGTGTTCGGCGCCCTCGAGATCGACACCGCCGGGCTGGTGACCCGGCCCGACGACGCCGACGTCGACGCGCTCGGCCTCACCGGGTTCGCGGCCGACACCGCCCGCGAGCTCGCCGCCGCCGAGGACGACCCGGAGGCCCTCGACGCCCTGGCCCTGCTGCACCGGTTGGCCGCGCGATGAGGCTGCTGCGGATCCGGCTCCGCGAGTTCCGCGGGGTGCACGACCGGGAGGTGCACCTCGCCGAGCAGGGCGTCACGGTGCTGGAGGGCGAGAACGAGGTCGGCAAGACGTCCACGGTCGCGGCGCTCGACCTGCTGATGGACTACCGCGACAGCTCCACCGCCGCCGACGTCAAGGCGTGCGCCCCGGCGGGGCGCGACGCCGGGCCGGAGGTCGAGGCCGAGTTCGTCACCGGCGGCTACCACGTCGTCTACCGCAAGCGGTGGCTGCGCCGGAAGCTCACCGAGCTGACCGTGCTCGCGCCCGCCCCCGAGCAGCACACGGGCCGCGAGGCGCACGACCGGATGGTCGCGATCCTCGACGAGACGATCGACCGCAGCCTGTGGCGGGCGCTGCGCGTCGAGCAGAACACCCCGCTCGGCCAGGCCGACCTCGGCGGGCACGACGCGCTGACCCGCGCCCTCGACCGGGCGGCCGCTGGCGGCTCCGGCGCCGGTGGAGCGGGTCCGGGCCAGGCCGCCGACGCCGTCGCGGAGGGCCTGGTGGAGCGGGCGCTCGCCGAGGTTCGCCGCTACCACGGTGGCCACCACCGGCCGGTCGGCCCGCTGCGCGCTGCGATCGAGCGCCTCGACGCGGCGCGGGGCGAGCTCGAGGCCGCCACGGCGGGCGTGGCCGAGGTGGAGCGCGACGTCGACCTGCGCGCCGAGCTCGACCGCGAGGCCACCGCGCTGGCCGAGGAGCGGCGCACACAGACCGAGCGGGTCGGCGAGCTCGAGGACCGGTGGACCGCGCTGGAGGACCGGCGGCTCGAGGTCGCCGCCGCCGCCGACCGGGCCGAGATGACCCGGGAACGGGCCGGGCGCGCCACCGACCGCCACGACGCCCGGCAGCGCCTCGTCGCCGCCGCGACCGCGGCCGGCGCCACCGCGGACGCGGCCGGGGAGGTGCTCGCGGGCCACGCCGGCCGGGACGCC
>NZ_JBHSIV010000032.1:0-57730 GCF_042653685.1 Actinomycetospora atypica
CGCCACCGGCCGCGCCCTGCCCGCCGGGCACGATGCGCAGCGTGGTGCCCGCGGCCCCGGCGACCGCGCCGGACACCGAGGCCCCGGCGCCACCGGCCCCACCGACGACGCCCCCGGCACCCGCGCCACCGCGTCCGCCGGCGCCGCCCTTGACGACGACCCGCACGTTGGTCGCGTTGGCCGGCACGGCGAGGGTCTGCTCCCCGCCGGAGGCCAGGTAGGTGCAGGTCACGGCGCCGCCGGACTGCGTGCACGGGCCGGGCAGCGCCTGGCTCGGCGCCGCGGCGGCCACCGCGGGCAGGAAGAACAGGGCGGCCGCGGCGGCGGCGGTGACGGCGGAACGGAGCGACGTCGACATGGGGACTCCTGGGTGCGTGGGAGGGACTCGCGGGGACCGGCAGCGGGGAGCACGGCCCGTGACTCCCGGTGAACCGGCAGTGACTCCGTGCACCACTCAGTTCGCCGCGTCGACCCTCGTTGTTAGCCCGTTCGCCGAGGTCTACCTACCCCGATCGGGCGAACGTCGGCCGACCGCCGTCAGCCCTCGTCGCGTGGCCGGCCGCCGGACGGGTACCAGCAGCGCATGGACCTCCCCGCCCACCCCGGAGCACCCGATCCCGGGAGCCCGCATCCCGGGAACCACCGCCCCGGGTCCGGCGACCCCGACTGGTCGGCGATGACGCGCGTCCTCGTCGTCCGGCCCGACAACGTGGGCGACGTGATCATGACCGTGCCCGCCCTGCGCGCCCTGCGGGCCGCCGCGCCCCGGGCCCGGATCGAGCTGCTCGCCTCCCCGGCCGGCGCCGCCGCCGCGCCGCTGGTGGGCGAGCTCGACGACGTGGTGGTCGCGTCCGTGTCGTGGCAGCGGCTGCCCAACGCGGCCGAGGCGCTGGACCCCGATCCCGACGCCGACCTCGTCGACACCCTCGCCGAGCGCCACTACGACGCCGCGGTCGTCCTCACCTCGTTCTCCCAGTCGCCCTGGCCGGCCGCGGCCGTGTGCCGGCGGGCGGGGATCCCGGTGCGGGTCGGCACCAGCAAGGAGTTCGGCGGCGACGCCCTCACCCACTGGGTCCCCGCGCCCCCCGACGACGGCCACCAGGTCGACCGGGCGCTGCTGGTGCTCGCCGCCGTCGGCGTCCCGTCCCTCGGCGCCGATCTCGCGGTGACGGTGCCGGCCGACGCGGGGGCGCCGCGCCCGGCCGGCCGCTACGTCGTCGTCGCCCCCGGGGCCAGCTGCCCCTCGCGGCGCTGGTCGCCCGAGCGGTTCGCCGCCGCGGGCCGCGGGATTGCCGGGCTGGGGTGGACCGTGGTGGTCACCGGCACCGCGAAGGAGGCCGACCTCGTCGAGCGGGCCGCCGAGGGCGTCGACGGCGCGGTGCGGCTGGTCGGGGAGCTCGACCTCGCCGGACTGGCCGACCTCGTGGCGGGGGCCGACGCGGTCGTCGTGAACAACTCCGGCGGGGCGCACCTCGCCGACGCCGTGGGGACGCCGGTCGTCGAGCTGTTCGCCGGCACCGAGGAGGTGGGGCAGTACGCGCCGCGGACCGTGCCCGCCGAGGTGCTCAACCGCCCGACGACCTGCTCGCCCTGCCGCCAGCTGGTGTGCCCGTTCGACCACGAGTGCCTCGACATCGCCCCGGAGCGGGTCGTCGACGCGGTGGCGCGCCTCGCCCGCGCCTGAGGTGTCCGACGACGATCGCCGGGGCACCCGCCCCCATGCCCGAGAAGACCGCCGACGGTCACTTCGTGGTGATCGACGGCCGTCGCTGGCGGGCGACCGACCCGGCGATCCCGGAGGACGACGCGTCCCGGCTGCGGAAGTGGCTGATGGCGGCGCGTCGCGACGTCGGGGCGGCGCTGAAGGCCGAAGACCCCGAGGCCGAGCGGGCCGCCCGCGACCGCGTCCAGGCCGCGAAGACCGCGCTCGGTGAGCGCGGTCCGGCCTGGTGGGAGGCCACCGACGACGAGCGACGCGAGCGCTGGTCGGCCGGCGTCGAGCAGGCCGCCGCCGAGGGCCACTGACCTGACGAACGACGAGAGGACCCCATGACCACCCCGCCCGTCCAGAACGACCCGAACCCGAACGACCCGAACCCCGACCGCTCGAGCGCGACGCTCTCCGCCTTCACCGGCCAGGTGCAGCGCCGCCTCGGCCTGGACACCATCAGCGAGGCCGAGGTGCTCACGCGGGCCACGCTGAACGAGTTCGGCAAGGCCGTGAGCTCGGGCCTCGCACAGGACCTGACCGTCAGCCTCCCGCCGGAGCTCTCCGCCGAGCTGCGGGCGCAGCGCCCGTCGGACGACGCGGCCCGCTCGATCGACCGCGCCCAGTTCGTCGACGCCGTGAGCGGCCACGTGCACTCGGTGGACGCCGAGGAGGTGCAGCGCCAGGTGGAGCAGGTGCTCCGGCTGCTGCGCGAGTGGCTGCCCGAGAGCGACGTCGACCGGACGCTCGAGCAGCTGCCCGGCGACCTCGTGGAGCTCATGCGCTAGAGGTGCGCTGCGCGCCCGTGAGCACTAATCCGTGTCTGGACACGCATTAGTGCTCACGGGCCGTCAGGCACCTTCGTCGGCGGATCGGTGGCCGGCGGGTCCTGCGTCGGAGGCTCAGTGGTCGGCGGGTCCTGGGTGGCCGGCGGGTCCTGCTCCGGGGGGTCGACCTTCGGCGGATCGACCTTCGGGGGCTGCACCGGCGGGGGCACGACGACGGGCGGCGGCACGGGCTTCACGGCTTGAGGCACGACCGGCTTCGGCGTGGTCCGCACGACGGCGCGACGGGGGGCCGTCGTGGTGGTCGGTGCCGTCGTCGCCGGCTCGTCGGACACGGTCGCGTCCGTGGTCGGGGCCGGGCCGAGCGCGGGCAGGGCCGGGGCGGCGGGCACCCCGGGGTGCGCGACGGTCGACACCGTGGCCACCCCGGCCATCGCCGCGAGGCTCGTCACCGGGGCCACCCCGGTCGCCACGACGACGCCCAGCGCCGCCGTCGCCGCGACGACGAAGCCCAGCAGGGAGTGCGCCGGCGACGGCGTCCCCGGCCGGCGGCGCGACCCGGGCTCGATGAGCGAGGTCTCCGGGTCGGGCGCCGACGGTCCGGGAGCGGAGGGCGGGTACATCACGTCGGCGTAACGATCTCACCCGTTCAGGGGTGACGATCGACCACCGCGCGTGGCGACCTCCTACTGCGTGTGACGGGTGGGGCAGGGCTCGATGTGGACGACCTTCGTCGTGGTCATCTCGTCGAGGAGCTCCGGGCCGTAGCCGAAGCCCGTCCCGGAGAGCCCGCGCGGCTCGGCCGCGCCGCCGGGGGCCCCGCCGAACGCGGCGTTGATCTTCACGGTGCCGACGGGCAGCGCCCGCCACGCCTCCTGGGCGTGCGCCATGTCGGGGGTGAGCACCGTGGCCGCGAGGCCGTGGGGGTCGTCGATCGCCTCGGCGAGGGCCTGGTCGAACGAGTCGACCACCCGCACCGCGGCCACCGGGCCGAAGGTCTCCTCGCGCAGGATGCGCATGTCGGGCGTGCAGCCGCTGACCACGGTCGCGGGGTAGAAGGCCCCCGGCCCGGCCGGGATCGCCCCGCCGACGTGGGCGGTCGCGCCGGCCTCGAGGGCCTCCGCGACGTGGGAGTGCACGTGCTCGCGCTGGCGACGGTCGACCAGCGGGCCGAGCGCCTTCTCGCCCTCGGCCGACGGGCGGTACACCCAGCGGGTGGCCTCCTCGGCGAGCGCGGCGAGGAACTCGTCGGCGACCGCGGCGTGGCAGTAGACGCGCTCGACCGACACGCAGACCTGGCCGCCGTTGGCGTAGGAGCCGAGCGCCACCTGGCCCGCCGCCCAGACGGGGTCGACGCCGTCGTCGACGATGAGCGGGTCGTTGCCGCCGTTCTCGAGCAGGACCTTCGCGCCCGTGCCCACCGCCGCCTCGGCGATCGCCCGCCCGGCGGCGATCGAGCCGACGTGCGCCACCACGTCGATCCCGGCGTGCCCGGAGAGCAGCGCGCCGGTGGGGCCACCGCCGTCGACGACGGTGAGGACGCCGTCGGGCAGGAACGAGGCGACGAGGTCGGCGAAGCGGCGTCCGAGGTGCGGGCAGCGCTCGGAGGGCTTGTGCACCACGGTGTTGCCGGTGACGAGCGCGGCGCCGATCAGCCCGGCGGCGACGGCCACCGGGTCGTTCCACGGGGTGATGGCGGCGACGACGCCGTAGGGGCCGGGCACCATGAGGTCGGTCGCCGACCAGGAGCCCTGCAGCGACCGGCCGCGGTGCAGCGGCCCGAGCTCCGCGTACTGCTCGAGGGTGCCGGCGGCCGCCAGGACGCCACCCAGGGCGTCGTCGTACGGGCGGCCCGTCTCGGTCTCGTTGAGCCGGGCGAGCTCGTCGGCCACCCCGCGCAGGGCGAGGGCGGCCTCCTTGACCATGCCGGCCCGGTCGCCCGGCGCGGTCCGCGCCCAGCCCGGGGCGGCGGCGACCGCACGCCCGACGGCGTCGTCGACCTGCTCCTGCCCGGCAGGACGGACCCGGCCGACCATCTCGTCCGTGGCCGGGTCGCGGATCTCGATGTCGGCCAGGGGCTCGGCCACCGTCGTCATGGGTCTCCTCCCGACCGGGGCGTTCCCGCCCCGGTCTCCTCGTTCTCGTCGGAGGAGGGAGTGCCCACCCGCGGAGTGGTCCATCCACCCGCCGGGCTACAGCACGGCGAGCAGCACCCCGAACGAGCACAGGTTGAACGTCGCGTGCGTGGCGAAGCACGGCCAGACCGACCGGGTGCGTTCGTAGAGCACGGCGTTGAGCACCGCGAGCACGAGCACGGCGAGGAACACGACGTTGAGCCCGTGCGCCAGCGCGAACAGCAGCGACGACACGATCGTCGCGAGGACCACGCGGTAGCGGCGCAGCGAGCCGTAGCCGATGCCGCGGAAGAGCAGCTCCTCCCCCAGCGGCACCAGCAGCCCGCCGAGCACCACCACGAGGACGGCCGAGAGCCCGCCGGAGAACTGGGTGAGCGCGGCCTGCGGGTCGGTCTGGTCCCCGGTGAGGCTGATGTAGACGATGATCAGCACCCGGGAGACGAGCCACACGGCGACACCGAGGGCGATCGCGAGGCCGATCGTGCGCAGGGGGACCCGGCGCAGCCCCAGCGCGGCGAGGGAGCGCACCCGCATCCCGAGGGCGATCGCCACCGCCCCGAGCGCCGAGGCTGCCGAGACTCCGAGCAGCACGGGGGCCGACGGGAGCGCGCCGGTGGCGCTGATGAGCAGGAACCCCGCCGCCAGCTGGATCGCGACGTAGGCGACGGCCCCGACGACGATCTCCGGCCACCCCAGCCGACGCCCGTCGGGACTCGTCCCGACCTCCGGGCGGGCGGGCGCCAGGGGCTCCCCGCCGAGCCCGGCCGGGCCCTCGCCGCTGACGTCGTCCTGCGGCGGCAGGCTCACGAGTCCTCCCGGGCCTTCCTGGTCGCCCGGTCGTTCGCCTTCTGCAGCGCGTCGACCAGCTCGTCCTTGTCCATCGACGAGCGGCCCTCGACGTCGAGCTCCTTCGCCCGCTCGTAGAGGTGCTTCTTCGAGGCGTTCGCGTCGACCCCGCCCGCGGACTCGCCGGAGGGGTTCGACCCGCCGCTGCTCGCGCGGGAGTCGGACGGGCCCTTCTCCTCCTTCGGCTCCCAGTGGTCGCCGACCTTCTCGTGCGTGTGCTTCAGCGCGGCGTAGGCGGTCCGCGACGCCCGCTCGCCCTTGCCGTAGGTCTCCTCCGCGGACGCCTTCGCCTCGGCGTAGGTGTCGCGCGCCTTCTTCGGTGACCGCTGCAGGGTCGAGGGGAGGTCCTCGAAGTCGTCGGGCATGGAGAAGGAGTACCCGGTTTTCCCGACGACTGCTGTGGTCAGCCCCGCGAGCCCACCTCCAGATGGGCCACGCTGGCGACGATCTGGTTCGGCCGGTAGGGGTAGCGCTCGAGCTCCGCCTCGTCGGTGACGCCGGTGAGCACGAGGATCGTGTGCAGCCCCGCCTCCATGCCGGCCACCATGTCGGTGTCCATCCGGTCGCCGATCATCGCGGTGGTCTCGGAGTGCGCGCCGATCGTGTTCAGCCCCGCCCGGATCATCAGCGGGTTGGGCTTCCCGACGAAGTACGGCTTCTTCCGGGTCGCGTGCGTGATCAGCGCGGCGACCGACCCCGTGGCGGGGAGCGTCCCCTCGGCGCTCGGGCCGGTGGCGTCGGGGTTGGTGCAGATGAAGCGCGACCCGCGCTCGATGAGCCGGATCGCCCGCGTGATCGCCTCGAACGAGTAGGTGCGGGTCTCGCCGATCACCACGTAGTCGGGGTCGCGCTCGGTGAGGACGTACCCGACCTCGTGCAGCGCGGTCGTCAGGCCGGCCTCCCCCACCACGAACGCCGTGCCCTCGGGCCGCTGGTCGTCGAGGAACTGCGCGGTCGCCAGCGCCGAGGTCCACAGGTTCTCGGCCGGGATGTCGATGCCGCTCGCGTGCAGCCGGGCCCGCAGGTCGCGCGGGGTGTAGATCGAGTTGTTGGTGAGGACGAGGAAGGTCTTCCCCGCCTCGCCCAGGCGGCGGATGAACTCGTCCGCCCCGGGCAGCGCGTTCTCCTCGTGGACGAGGACGCCGTCCATGTCGATGAGGTAGGAGTCGAGCTCCGGCGGGTTCGTCATGACGCGAGGTGCGTGCCGAAGAAGGCCTCGACGCGCCGCCACGAGTCCTCCGAGGCGGCCGGGTCGTAGCCCGCCCCGAGGTGTCGGACGAGCGTCTCCGCGTAGAAGCGCTCGTGGAACGAGTGCCCCGCCGTGGGGTAGGTCTTGATGTCCTTCTCCACCCCGAGCGTGGTCAGCGCCTTCTCGAGCCGCTCCGGGTGGCCCTTCAGCGCGGTGTCCTGGCCCCCGAAGCTCGCGACGACCGGGCAGATGCCCTCGAGCTCGCGCTCCGCGTCGGTGGGGACGAAGCCGTAGTTCGGGGCGGCCGCCGCGAAGTCGTGGCGGGCCGCGGCGAGCAGCGCGAAGCCGCCGCCCTGACAGAAGCCGATGACGCCGATGCGCCCCGTGCACTCGTCGCGGTCCGCGAGCCAGGCGCGGGCGGCCTCGATGTCGTCGAACGCGGGGCCCTGCCCGCTGGTCATCGCGCGGAAGACGGCCGCGATGCAGCGGATGCCGCCCCCGCGCGGCGTGTAGAGCTTCGGGGCCACGGCGAGGTACCCGGCGGCGGCGAGCCGGTCGGTGTGATCGCGCACGTTCTGGCCGACACCGAAGACGTCCTGGAGCACGACGACGCCGGGCCACGGCCCGGTGCCGGGCGGCGTGGCCAGGTAGGCCTCCTGGTGCGAACCCTCGGCGGCAGGGATGTGCAGGTCGGGCACGTCTCCGGCTCCTCTCACTCGGCGGGAGCCCAGCGTGGCAGGCTCCGACCCGGACCACATGATCGAGGAGGACACGTGAGCGACGAGCGGGTGCGGATCGAGGGCGACGACGGCGTCGTCCGCCTGGTGCTGGCGAACGGGCCGGGGCACAACGTCGTCGACTTCGAGTTCGGCCGCCAGTTCCGCGAGGCGCTCGCCGGGCCGGCGCAGTCGGCGCGGGTGCTCGAGATCGTGGCCGAGGGCGCGAACTTCTGCGTCGGCGGCGACGTCCGCGGCTTCGCGGCGGACCCCGACTCGTCGCTCTCCGCCCTCGCCGACGATTTCCACGCCTGCCAGCGCCTGATCCTCGCGCTGCGCGCGCCCGTCGTCGTCGGGGTGCAGGGCTGGGCGGCCGGCATCGGGCTCTCGCTCGTGCTCACCGGCGACGTGATCGTCCTGGGCGCGGGCGCACGGCTGCGACCCGCGTACACCGCGATCGGGCTGACCCCCGACGGCGGGATGACCGCGACGCTCCCCGCGGCGGTGGGCCGCGCCCGGGCGCTCGACATGTTCCTCACCAACCGGCCGATGGGCGCCGACGAGGCCCTCGTCGCCGGCCTGGCGAGCCGGGTGGTCCCCGACGACGACCTGCGCGCCGAGACCGACGCGCTCGCCGCCACGATCGCGGCCGGCCCCCCGCAGGCCCTCGCCGCCACGAAGGCGCTGGTCCGCTCGGCCCCCGGCACGCTGACCGACGCCCACTTCGAGGTGGAGGCCAAGTCGATCGGCGACCGCGGCCTGTCGCCGGAGGGCCGGGAGGGTGTGACGGCCTTCGTCGAGAAACGTCGGCCTTCCTGGTGAGTCCGGCCCGTTCGGGGTAGCCGACCGCATGGACATCAAGTACGTCGCGTCGGCCACCTCCTCCGGAGACGCCCGGAACGGCCACGTCAGGTCCGACGACGGCATCATCGACCAGGACATGTCGATGCCGAAGGAGATGGGCGGACCCGGCAACGCCACCAACCCCGAGCAGCTCTTCGCCGCGGGCTTCGCCGCGTGCTTCCACCAGGCGCTCAAGCTCGCCGCCGGCCAGGAGAAGGTCGGCATCGACGAGTCCTCGGTCGAGGCCGAGGTGGGCATCGGGCCCGACTCCGAGAGCTTCGGCCTCGAGGTCGCGATCGTCGCGCACCTGCCCGGCACCGACCAGGACACCGCCGACCGCCTCGTCGGGCGCGCCCACCAGCTCTGCCCCTACTCGAAGGCCACCCGGGGCAACATCAAGGTGGACGTGAGCGCCACGGTGTGAGCACTGGTGAGCACTAATCCGTGTCCAGGCACGGATTAGTGCTCACGAGCGGAGCACCTAGCTGTACCAGGTGGGCGGGGGCAGTTCGCCGGTCAGCGTGAACGCCCCGACCTCACGGCGCTTGTAGGCCACCGGGTCGTGCAGCGAGTGCGTCCGCACGTTGCGCCAGAACCGGTCGAGAGCGAGTGACGAAGTCGTTCCCCGGGCGCCGACGACCTCGAAGATGCGGGCCGTCACGTCCAGCGCGACGTCGGTGGCCTGCGCCTTCGCCGCCGCCACCCGCACCTCGTGCTCGCCCCGCGCCTGCTGGGTGACCCCGTCGGGGTCGCGGTGGATCGTCAGCGACTCCACCGCCACCGCGTCGGCGAGCGCCTCGGCCGCCCAGAGCCGGGACCACAGCTCGCCGTAGGTGTCCAGCACGTACGGCTCGTCGACCGCCCGCTCGTGCCCGCCGTGCAGCCACGGTCGGGTGACCGTGCGGGTGTACTCCGCGGCGGTGTCGAGCGCCCCCCGGGCAATTCCCAGGTAGAAGTTCACGAACACCAGCTGGATCACGGGCACGTTCAGCGTGTTGTACACGCGCGGGGTGAACTGCTTGTCCCGGAAACCGGCGGCGTCGGTCCACGGGACGCGCACCCCGTCGATCGTCACGCTCCCGGATTCGGTGAGCCGCTGCCCGATGTTGTCCCAGTCGTCGTGGAACTGCAGGGCCGGCTGGTCCGACGGCACGATCGCGAAGACGTGGGTGTCGGTGTTCTCCACGACGCCCTCGAGAACGGTGACGTCGGAGACCTTCGACCCGGTGGAGAACGACTTCCGACCGCGGTAGACGATCGAATCGCCCTCGTCGGTGATGACGACGTCGGCGTCGCGCGGATTCACCGCGCCGCCGAAGAACCAGCGGTTGACGGTGGCCTGCTCCTCCACCGCCGCGATCTGTTCCGGCGTCCCGACGAGCCGGGCCGCCCAGAACCACAGGTAGTGGTAGCCGAGGAGCTGGCCGATCGACCCGTCGCCCGCCGCCACCTCGCGGACGATGCGGTAGGCCGCGGGCCACTCCAGCCCGGCCCCGCCGTGCTCGGGCGGGCCGAGCACGGTGACGAGACCGGAGTCCTTGAGGAGCGCGACCTCGGCGTACGGGGTGGCACCGGCGCGGTCGCGCTCGGCGGCGTCGGACTCGAGGACGCGGCGGACGAGCCGTGCGCGTTCGAGCCATCCGGCCTCGGTGGTGGGTGCGGGCAGTGCGGCGATGTCGATCGTCGAATCGAGTACGTCGGTCATGACGATTCCTCCGGAGGAATTCCTGGGGGCAGCACGAATAACCGCGGGTCTACCGCGGCATTCGTCGGGAAGAACTGCACGCACGGGCGTACCGGAACACCGCACGACGGCGGTGCAGGAGGCGTCAGCGACAGATGCCCGAGGAGACCAGGACGAGGTCGATGTGGCGGCGGCGCGTGAATCGCGTCCGCATCACCACCGGAATCGTGTCGACCACGCACCCGATCACAACGAATACGCTCCGCGATGTCAACCGGGCGGTGACGTTAGGCTCGCCGCCGTGCGTCTCCCCCTGCGGACCCGGCTGCTCGGCGCGCTGCGCAGCACCCTCGGCGGCTCCGTCGCCGATCTGTCTCCCGACGAGGTCCCCGCGGCCCGGGAGCGCAGCGGACGCATCCAGGCCGGGCCCGCCGGGCGCGTGATCGTCGGGCACCACGACCGCCGGGTCGTCACCGAGGACGGCCGGGTCGAGCTCGACGACGTCACGCTGCCCGTCCGCGTCTACCGGCCGCCGCGGACCGCGTCGGTGCCCGCGCCGCTCGTCGTGAACTTCCACGGCGGCGGCTTCGTCCAGGGCGACCTCGACCAGTCCGACTGGTTCTGCGGCGAGGTCTCGCTGCTCGCCGGGGCGGTCGTGGTGTCGGTCGACTACCGGCTCGCCCCCGAGCACCCGTTCCCGGTCCCCGCGCACGACTGCTACGGCGCCGTCGCCGCGATCGTCGCCGAGCCCAACGGCTGGGGCATCGACCCCCGGCGGGTCGCCGTGATGGGCGACAGCGCGGGCGGCAACCTCGCCACCGTCGTCTGCCTCATGGCACGCGACGCCCGCGCCCGGGGCGAGGACGCCCCGGGGATCGGTGCCCAGTGCCTGGTCTACCCGGGCACGGAGATGGTCGACGTCCTGCCCTCGGAGCGGGAGATCCCCGAGGCGCCGATCCTGCACGCCTCCGACATCCGCGGGTTCCACCGCCTCTACCTGGCCGGGGCCGACGGCACCGACCCGTACGCGTCCCCGCTGCGCGCCGACCTCACCGGCCTGCCGCCCGCCCTCGTCCAGACCGCGGAGCACGACCCGCTGCGCGACCACGGCATCCGCTACGCCGACGCCCTCACCGCGGCCGGGGTGACCACGCGCTACACCGACTACCGCGGCGCCTGCCACGGCTACGTCTCGATGCCGCGCCTGCTCCCGCACGTCGCGCACCAGGCCGCCTGGGAGGTCTCCTCCTGGGTGCGCACCTGCCTCGTCCCCGCCGGTGACCCCGACCTGCGGCCTACCGTGGAGGGATGACCTCGGCGCGGGCGGTGGCGGTGGGCGCACTCGCGCCCGCCCTCGGCGCCGCGCTGCACGTCGAGGCGGGCGGCGGTGCCCCGGAGATCACGCCGGGCGTGCTCGCCACGGGGGTCCTCGTCGCCGCGTCGGCCGGCTGGCTGTCCCGACGACGGCCCGGTGCGGTCCGGCTCGCGGCGATCCTCGCCGCGGGCCAGCTGGCCTGGCACGTCGCGATGGGGGCCGGGCACGCGGGGATGGACCACGGCCCCACGGGCCCGTCGCCCGCGATGGTCGCCGCGCACGTCGTCACCACCCTGCTCGTCGCGCTCGGGGTCACCCGGGCCGACCGCGCGGTCCTCGCCCTGGTCGCCGACCGGATCGTCGGGCTGCTCACCGTCCCGGCCGGACCACGGCCCTCGTCGGGAACCCCTCTCGTGCCCGCGCGCACCGCGCGGAAGCCCACCGCCACCGTCCTCCTGCCGACCCGTCCCCTCCGCGGTCCCCCGGTGCGTCCCCTGACCCGCGCGACCACCGTCGACCGACCCCGGAAGAGACCATGACCATCCACTCCGGGCGCCCCCGCGCCCTGCTCCGCCCTGCCCTGCTGACCGCCCTGACCGCGCTCCTCGTCCTGCTGGGCGCGGCACCCGCCTCCGCCCACGACGTGCTCGAGGGCAGCGACCCCGCCGACGGCGCCTCCGTCGCCACCGCGCCGTCGCGGATCACGCTGACCTTCAGCGAGGCGCCGACCCCGAACACCGCGACGGTCACCGTCGTCGGGCCCGACGGCGCCACCCGCTACGAGGCGGGCCCCGCGACGGCCGACGACAACAGGATCTCGGTCGGGGTGAACCCGCTCGGGCCAGCCGGCCGCTACGAGGTCGGCTACCGGATCGTCTCCGACGACGGCCACCCGGTGTCCGGGGCGCTCTCGTTCACGCTCACCACGCCGGGCCCGGCCGCCACGCCCGCGACCAGCCCCGCCGCCCCGGCCGCCCCGGCGACCGCGGGGCCGCCCACCCAGGCCAGCCCGGCCGCCGCGTCGAGCCCGGCGGGCGACGACGGGGGCGGGACCCCGGCCTGGCCGTTCGTCCTGCTCGCGGTCGTCGTCGTGATCGGCGCCGTCGCTCTCGTGCTGCGCCGCCGCGCCTGACACGCACGAGGGCCCCGGGGAGCGGTGCTCCCCGGGGCCCTGGTGGTGGGACCTACTGGACGATCTGGACCCGGTCGTTCGGGTTGAGGTGCTCGAAGAAGCGCTTCGCGTCGTCCTCGTTCAGCCGGACGCAGCCCGCGGACTGCCGCTCGAGCGTGCCCTGGTGGAACGCCCGGCCGCTGTTGTCGAAGAACACCGCGTAGGGCATCTTCGCGCCCTCGAACTCCTGACTGACGTGGTATTGGTCCTTGCGCTGGATGATGAAGTCGCCGGTCGGGGTCTCGTGCCCCTTCGAGCCATGGGTGTTCGCCACCGGCCCGTAGACGACGTTGCCGTCACCGTCCAGCAGCCACGTCTTGTTCTCGGAGAGGTCGACGCAGGCCTTGATGGCCTTCGTCGTACACGGGGTGCCCCCGACACCCGGCGCCGTCCCGGCCGGAGCCGGACCCGGCGCGGCCGCCGCGATCCCCGACGCCTGGACCACGCCCATCCCGATCGCCGCCGCCGTCAGGACGAAGCGCCCCGTGCCCGACCGCTCCGAGTTCGCTCCCCGTCGCTGCGCTCGCCCTGCTCGATGCCTGCCCTGAGTCAATGGTCCTCGCTCGGTCGTTACCGCGCCGGCCACGCGCCGTGCCGGCGTGCGCACACGGCTCCCCCCGAGCGCACACGACAGCGACAACGAGGCCGTCCGGGCCCGGTCACGACCCGTCCGCATGACAGGAACCGGTCACGCCGGGGCAACCCGGGCGGCGCTCACCCCTTCGGCGTCGGGAGCCGGTCGGGATCCGGACCATCAGCCCAGTTGGTCGACCGCCCGGGTGAACGCCTGGTACGCGGCGTCCCCGAACAGGACGAAGCGCACCTCCTCGACCGCCGACCGGGTGGAGTCGACGGTCTGCACGGCGATCCGCGCCGCGTCGTCCATCGGCCAGCCGTAGACACCGGCCGAGATCGCGGGGAACGCCACTGTCCGCGCCCCGAGCTCGTCGGCGACCCGCAGCGACTCGCGGTAGGCGCTCGCGAGGAGGTCCGAGCGGTCCTCGCGCTTCGCGTACACCGGGCCCACGGTGTGGATCACGTGGCGCGCGGGGAGCCTCCCGGCCGTCGTCGCGACCGCCTGCCCGGTGGGGAGCCCGTCGGGCAGCGACGTCGCCCGCAGCTCCCGGCACTCCGCGAGGATGTCGGGCCCTCCCGCGCGGTGGATCGCGCCGTCGACCCCGCCGCCGCCGAGCAGGCCGGAGTTCGCGGCGTTGACCACCGCGTCGACCTCCTGCGTCGTGATGTCGCCCTGCACGAGGGTGATGCGCGCTCCCACGACGGGCCTGTACCCCCGGGCGTGCCACGATCATGCCCATGACGTCTGACCGCCAGATCGAGGTGTCCCGCACGGTCGACGCGCCGCCGGAGCGCACGTTCGCGCTGATCGCCGACCCCGACCGCCACCCCGACCTCGACGCCTCGGGCATGGTCCGCGCCTCGCAGACGCACCTCGCGATCACCGAGCTCGGCGACGTGTTCACGATGGACATGCACAACGAGCAGATCGGCGACTACGTGGTGGAGAACCACGTGGTGGTCTACGAGCCCGACGTCGCGCTCGGGTGGGCGCCCGCCGGCCCCGGCCAGCGCCCCGCCGGCTACACCTGGACCTACCGGCTCGCCGAGGAGGGCGACGGCACCCGCGTCACCCTGACCTACGACTGGTCGGCCATCACCGACGAGAAGCTCCTCGAGTTCTTCCCGGTGCTCGACGCGGACGCCCTCGCGGCCTCGCTCGACCTGCTGGCGGAGGCTTTGGGGTGAGCACTTGTGAGCACTGATCCGTGTCGGAGCACGGATTAGTGCTCACAGGGCCGCCGGCCACAGAGCGCGGAAGTCCTCGCCGGGCTCGGCCGTGATGGTGAGGCGCTGCCCGTCGGGGGCGTCGAAGGCGAGGCGGTGGGCGTGCAGCCCGGTGCGCGTCGTCGGGTTCTTGTCGAAGAGCGGGTCGCCGAGGATCGCGTGGCCGATCCACGCGAGGTGCACGCGGATCTGGTGGCGCCGCCCCGTCAGCGGGTGGAGGGCGAGCAGGGTGCGCCCGTCGTGCTCGCCGAGCTTCTCGAAGTTGGTCGTGCTCGGGTAGGTCTCCGTGCCGGTCACGGCGTCGGCCGGGACCGACCACACCCCGTCCTGCTCGACGATGGCCTCGCGGGCCGCCGCGATCCGCACCCGGTTCTTGCGCCCGACGCCGAGCGGCAGCTCGATCGAGCCGCGGTCGGGCAGCCCGGTGGTGGCGGTGATCGCGAGGTAGGACTTCTCGACCGTGCGCTTGTTGAACTGGCGGGTGAGGTCGCCGTGCACCTCGAGCTGCCGGGCGAACAGGACGACGCCGCTGGTCACCTTGTCGATGCGGTGAGCGGGCCAGAGCTTCTCGCCCTCGTCGGCGGCGAGCCGGACGATGTCGGTGTCGTGGCGCTCGCCCATGACCGACCAGCCGGCGGGCTTGTCGAGCACGAGGATCGCCTCGTCCTCGTGGAGCGTGTGCTGCTCCTTGAGCTCGGCCCAGGTAATCGTCACGGTCCCATTGTCGCGGAGGAGGACGACAGCGTCTCAAGGCGCCTGATCAAAGTGTCCAGTAGTAGTGCTACCCGACTTCGCGCGACGCGCCTCTTGGGAGACGCGGTGGACCTGCAGGGAGAGCGCGGCGCACTCGAAGTCGGAGTCGCGTGGTCGAGGGCGTCTACAAGCGCGAGGGGCGCCGCACGACCTTGCCCCACCCAGCTTGTCCCTGAGTGCCGGGCCGCAAGGCAGAAGCCTCGCGCCGAGACGGTCCTGGTGCGCACCAGGACCGTCTCGGCGGCGACTTCTGCCCCTAGTAAGGGCACACCAGAGTGGTCAACCTTTGTTCACCCGACGCCCTTGTCACCACCCGACCTACGCCTGCCCGCGCCTCCACTGCTCGACTGTGTAGGCGGTCTGAGCTGCCTCCATCAAGAAGGTCAACACGGGCCCCGTAGTTGCGACCGCGGCGTAGAGCCGGACGCTCCACGAGGGCTTGGCGTCCCGGTCCAGCTCGTCTTGCGACACTGCTTCGCTCGGGTCTGCCTTCACACCGCCCTCCCCATCAGGGAGACCCGGGAGGTTGGCGTCCTGGTCCGGCTCGTCTTGCGGCACTGCTTCGCTCGGGTCCGCGTTCACACCGCCCTCTCCACCAGGGAGATCTGGGAGGTTGGCGTCCGAGTCATCGGCGAAGTCGGAAGCCCCGCCGACTTGCGGGTCTTCGGGTTCGGGACGGTCGTGCGGAGCACCTTCACCTGCATATGACACGCTTACACTCCCTGCTGTTGAGAAGCGGCTGGGTTGCAGTTGGCGGCGGCGAGGGGGCCAACCTCGCCGCCGCCCTGCCGGACGGAGTTCGGACTTGGGGAGCTGGGCGGGTGGTCGCGCGGCCCCGGCTGCCACACGTACCTCCCAGTTGACGCGTCCTCGGTCTTAGGCACGTGCGCGCCTCCTACTGCTCGACATCGAGATCCAGGGCTGTCGCCCCCTCAACGCGGCGGTGCGGTCGGGGGTGACTCGGAGGCAGCCGACTGTGCGGGAACTTGGCCTCGTCGGGTATCGCCATTGATGGTGCCTGCGCCTATCGGTCGGAGGACCACGGTCTGCGGTTCCCACGACTAGAGATGCTCGCGAGCGCGACCGCTCAACTGATGCGACCACCCTCCCGCCCCCAGCCTTGACAAAGCCCAACCGTGACCGAATCGAGACATGCCCAGGCAGGCGACCATTAAGAATGACCGAGCACGATGAGAGAATCGCGCTCGGCGTGATTCGTCCCTACGCGCGTCCGTACACCGGAATTCGCACTTCGAAGCGCGTTTCAGGGCGATTCTGTAATCGTGACAATTGCCGAAGACGAGGGCGTCGTCACAAAGTTAGCCGCAGATACCACTGAAGTGGAAACGTTCAAGTCGGGCTACAAAGCGAATCCGCACCAGCAAGCGCCGTCTAAGCCGACCCCGTTCGATAGCAGTGACTGAGCCCGTGCCGCCACGACCAGATCGCCAAGCACTTAGACGAGGTGGTCGAACTCGCCGCGCTTGGCACCATCGAGGAACGCTGCGAACTCCTCGCAGGTGTAGACGATGGCTCCGTCCTCGGGGGTCACCGAGTGCCGCACGGCGACACCCTCTGGGTGAGCGGCCACCTCCACGCACATCCCGACAGGCTGGCTCATCGTGGCCTTCAGCCACTTCAACTCGCCCAACCTCTCGACGATCATGCCCGCGGTCGTCACCTCCCACTGCCGACCGCCTCGCCAGGCGATCAAGAGCAACGACAATGACACTCGTCACTAACTTTGGGTAGAGCTCGACGGGAGCTTCTCGGTTGACTGTCTCAGAACGAGCCAGTCAGAGAAGATGATCGAATTCGCCCTGCCGGCAGCCGTCGACGAAAGCGGCGAACTCCGCCTTCGAATACATAAGAGCACCCTGTTCAGGGCACTTCGAGTCGCGGACGGCGACACCACCGGAACACTCGGCAACCTCGACACACATGCCACCGGGGACGCTTGCCATGGCCTTCTGCCACGCAAGCGAATCGTGCAAACGTCCATCGATCATCACAGCGGAACCCCCGGGAGCAGAATCGTCATTGGAATTTGGCGGGAGACTGCTCCGACGATCATGGTCACGCAGTCCCCCGAGGCGGGACACGCGCCAGACGGTGTTGCGGGGGCGATCAACGCCGACCACTCCTCACCGGTAGTTCCGTTTCCGGATCGTTCCCACCGGTCAGCGACCAAGAGCAACCGATCATCGTGACGAGCCTTCGTAGGCCGACCGACGCGCTTCCACGAGCGCTCTCGATTGTGACTCGCTCGCGGCGCACGTCAAAAGTTCTTGCCACACGTGTTCGAAGCGTGCGACCTCGTCCGCACCGTCGAACTTCTGGAAGCCGATGAGACCCTCGATGAATACGGCGTCCGGCACCCCTGGGCCGCCCATCGTGAGCGCGATGAACACACTGTTGAGGCCGGGATGAAAGCCGGAAGTGAATGGGATGATCCGCGCATCGACGGCGCCAGTATCCATCCGCTTGCCCAGTGCACCCAATTGCTCGGCCATGACCGAGGCCCCACCGACCACACGAGCCAGGGCCGCCTCGTCGATGATTACCGAGTACCGCCCCGTCTGCGCGAGTCGGCCCTGACGACTCAGCCTCAGTTCAATGGCCTTATCGACGACATCCTGACGAGTCGGCTCAGCAGCGTCCATCATGGCCTGCATATAGCGTTTCGTCTGCAACAGGCCCGGCACGACGCCTGAATTGAACTCGCGAATGAAATCGGCATCGCGCTCAAGTTCTACGAATCCCGATTGCACGAACTTCTGGAAGTCGGAACCCGTCGAAGCGACATCCACCCATGCGTCTCGCCGCCGCCTCCCGGCTCGAGCCGTCTCTACCAGCGCCTCTGCCAGTTCGTGAGCGACGCCGTAGTAGGCGATGAGCGCCGCGATGTCGGGTTCACTAACGGCCCGCGCTCCGGACTCCATGCGTGAGATCTTGCTGACCGAGAACTGCAGGTCCCGCGCGACCTCAGCTGCGGTCTTGCCCTTGGCCTGCCGAAGTTCACGGAGCTGCGCGCCGAGCTGCCGACGCAGGGTGGTGGGAGTCGGATCATCAGTCACCGGACCGACCCCCTCGCGCCGTGCCCGACAACACCGCCGTCCGGGTGGAACCGTGAGCGAGGCGAAGTTGTCACTTGCCAGTTCAGTATGGCGCAAGTCAAAGTAGTGGGCAGCGGCGGGGGGCGTCGCAGACACGCCGGGAGCTTCGGTCAGAAGTCCGGGAGGTGGACCTCCCTACGGCCGATCTATTCCCTGGCGGGGAGGAGTGATCGACTGGGACGAGGCTCTGAGCGAGACGATCTCTCGCGATCATTCGGGACACAGAAAAGGCGCTGCACAGGGGTGCGGCAACACCACCTGCACAACGCCTTCTCTGCGATCACATCGTCGGACCAACAGTCCGGCCATGCGCCGCGGGCCCGCACTCAGGCCCGTTATCGACTTCCCCTCCCGGTCAGGAGCAAAAGCGATGCTGCCTTTGTACCGCGCATGTCAACGCATGTGCATCCGACTCGCGAACGATCTCTTCCTGCACGACGACCTCCGCGCCCACCGCCGCGGCTGGACCGTCGAGCCGATCCGCAACGGCACCGGCCGCCGGTACCGCGACCCCCGCTGGGACCGCCTGAGCGAGTGCTCGTGCTGCGTCGGCGCCGGCTACCGCGGGATCGAGACCTGCCCGTCCTGTGCCGGACGCGGGGTCGTCGACGCGCTGGCCGCGCCCACCGAGCCGGTCCCGGCGGAGCAGAGCCCGCTGAAGGTCGTCGCCGAGCGGCTCGACCTCCCACCCGGAGCGCCCCGATGAGCGCCGAGCCCGAGGACCTGCTCGGCGCGATCGACCGGGCGATCCGCCCCGTGCGCCGCCCGAACCCGTTCGTCGCGGTCTGGCGGTGGCGCTACGAGCTCGCCGTCCTCGTCGGGGCCTTCGTCGCCGCGCCGTGGTTCGCGGGACTGACGGCGCCGGCGGTCGTCGGGTTCACCGCCCTCGTCGTGCTGCCGCTCGGGGTGCCGCCGGTGCGTCACCTCGTATGGCTGCGGGTCCGGGCCGTGGTCCTGCAGCACCGGTTGCGGACCGCGTTCGTGCGGGCCCGCATCCACTCCAACGCCGGGCGCATCCCGACTATCCTGTGGACGTCGCCGCGCACGGCGGCCGACCGCGTGACCCTGTTCCTCCCGGCCGGCCTGACGGCCGACCTGCTGGCGCAGGAGGTCGAGCGGATCGCGGTGGCCTGCGGCGGCGTCTACGCCGAGCTGTTGCCGACGCGGTGGCGGTTCGTCGTGCGGCTGGTCATCGCCCGCTCGCCGTGACACGAGGTCACAGCGAGGCGAGCATCGTCTCCAGCTTCGTGGCGGTCTCGGCGAGCTCCGAGGCCGGGACGGAGCCGGGGACGATTCCCGCGCCGGCGTAGAGGTGGGCGGTCGAGCCGCTGACGTCGCCGCAGCGCAGGGCGACGACCCACTCGCCGTCGCCGCTCGCGTCGGACCAGCCGACCATGCCGGTGTAGAAGCCGCGGTCGTGCGGCTCGATCTCGGCGATCGCCCGCTTCGCCGCGGCGCGGGGTACGCCGCCGACGGCGGGGGTGGGGTGCAGGGCGCGGGCGATGTCGAGCGCCGGGAGCTCCGAGCGGCCGCGGATCGTCGTGGACAGGTGCCACAGGGCGTCGGTGCGGATCAGCGACGGGGTGCCGGGCACCTCGAGGTCGTCGCACACGCCCCGGAGGGCGGCCGCGACGTCGTCGACGACGAGCGCGTGCTCGTGGCGGTCCTTCGCCGAGGCGAGCAGGGCGGCACCGACGGCCGCGTCCTCGTCGGGGTCGAGCAGGCGGCGGGCCGAGCCGGCGAGCGGGTTCGCGACGACCTCGCCGTCGCGGCGCGAGAGCAGGAGCTCGGGGCTGGCGCCGACGAGCGTGCGGGGCGCGCCCGTCGACGGGAGGTCGACGGCGAAGACGTAGCCGGACGGGCCGCGGGCGGCGAGCTCGCGGAGCAGGCGGCGCTGGTCGACGGGGCCGTCGCAGCGCAGCTCGAGCGTCCGCGACAGGACGACCTTCTCCAGCTCGCCCGCCTCCATGCGGCGCAGCGCCTCGGCGACCATCGCCTCGTAGGCCGCCGGCTCGGGGACCGAGCGCGACGCGAACTCCACGCCGGAGCCCGGGCCCGGCATGATCGCGTGCCCCAGGGGCGCCGCCCAGGTGATCTCCCGCGGCACGGCGAGCGCGGCGGGGCGGGTGGGGTCGAAGGGCAGGGCCCCGACGACGACGGCGGGCGCGTCGCCGTCCGCGGCGATCCGGGACAGGACGCCGGGGACCTCGTCGGGATCGTCGAGGCGCTGGTGGACGCCGCGGGTGAGGAGGCCGCCACGGGGACCGGAGAACCAGGAACCGGTGCCGGGTCGCCAGCCGTGGAGCAGGGCCGCCGGGTCGAGGGCGAGCTCGAGGGTGCCGTCGGTGGTCACCTGGCGCTCCCTTCCGGCGGTCGTCGACGCTGTGCGCTGGCACAGTGGGGTAACCCGTGACCTCCACTCTGACCGTGACGCTCCGCCACGGCCACGTGACACACGACGCATCGAAGGAGCCCGACCCCCGGATGGCTCTCCGAGAAGATCTCGCTCTGGGCAGTCGGATCGCCGCGATGCGTCTCGGCGGGCTGGCGCTCGCCCTGCGCGGCGACCCCGTGGCGCGCCTGATGCACAAGCCCTGGCGCCACGACCCCTACCCGACCTACGCCGTCGTCCGGGAATCCCGACGCGTGATCCGCAGCCGCACCGGGATCAGCGCCGTCGCCACGCACGCGCTGTGCGACCAGGTGCTGCGCGACCGGCGATTCGGGGTCCGGCTGGCCGACGGGCGGGCGCCGTTCGCGCCCGACTCCGACGAGCCGTCGCTGCTCGAGCCGGTCGACCTGTCGCTGCTCGGGCTCGACCCGCCCGACCACACCCGGCTGCGGCGCCTCGCCGCGCCCGCCTTCGCCCCGCGACGTCTGGAGCGCTACCGCGCCGAGGCCGAGGCGATCACGGGCCGGCTGCTCGACGACGCCGCCGCGCGCGGGCGCTTCGACCTCGTCCGCGATCTCGCGGCGCCGCTGCCGATCACGGTGATCGCGCGGCTGCTGGCGATCCCGGAGGTCGACGCCGACCGGTTCGCCGCGTGGGGCCGGGCGCTGGGCAGCTCGCTCGACGGGGTCCGCTCCCCCGCGCACGCCCACGAGCTGGCCCGGACCACGCACGAGGCGCGGGCGCTGTTCGTCGACCTCGTGTCCCGGCGGCGGGTCGACCCGGGCGAGGACGTCGTGTCCCAGCTCGTGGGGGCGCTCGACGCGGGGTCGATGACGATCGACGAGCTCGTGAGCCTCGCCCAGCTGCTGCTGGTGGCGGGCTTCGAGACGACCACGAACCTCGTCGGGAACGCCGTGCGCGCCCTGCAGACCACGCCCGGGCAGTGGGAGGCGCTCGTCGCCGACCCCACGCTGGCACCGGGCGCGGTGGAGGAGACCCTGCGCTACGACCCGCCGGTGCAGCTCACGGCGAGGATCGCGCACGAGGACACCGAGATCGGGGGTGTGCCGCTGCGGCGCGACTCGGCGGTGCTGGTGCTCCTCGCGGCGGCCGGGCGCGACCCGGAGGCCCACCCCGACCCCGACCGGTTCGACCTGAACCGCGTCCCGACGACGGGGCACCTGGCGTTCTCCGGGGGCGTGCACTTCTGCCTCGGCGCGGCGCTCGCCCGGATGGAGGGCGAGGTGGCGCTGCGGATGCTCGCCGAGCGCCTCCCCGGCCTGCACGCGGCGGGGCGGACGGTGCCCAAGACGGCGACGATCCTGCGGGGTCCGCGCCGCTTCCCGGTGGCCGCCTGAGTGTCCGCACTGCGGCCATGCTGACACCGGACGTCACGAACGCCGCCACCACGATCCATGGCGGCGCGCGCATCTCATTGCGTGCAATCGGGCACCTCCTCGGCATGCCCACGATGCCTGCCGTGCACCACGTCGCCCTGTCCGTCCGCGACCTCGCCGTCAGCGAGCCCTTCTACGTCAAGCTCTTCGGCGCCGAGCCCGCGATGACGCTGTCCGACGGCCCGTTCCGCCGGCGGGTGTTCGCCCTCGCCGACGGCCAGCTCTTCGGGCTCACCCAGCACGAGACGGTCTCGTCCGACGACCGCTTCGACCCGGCCCGGGTGGGCCTCGACCACGTCGGGTTCGGGTGCTCCGACGCCGACGCGGTGGCCGCGTGGCGCGACCACCTCGACGAGGCCGGGATCGAGCACTCCGGGATCGTCGAGGCCGACTACGGGCTGGCGCTGTCGGTGAAGGACCCCGACGGCAACGCGCTCGAGTTCTTCATGCTTGGCGGCTGATCCGTACAGCCCCCAATTGTGACGTCCAGTGTCAGCATGGCCGCAGTGCTGACACTCAGGCGACGGGCAGCGCCGAACGACGCGCGAAGTCGGGCGCGTGCTCGGGCAGCGCGCCCACCCCGACGAGCCGGGCCGGCACCCACTGCAGCACCGGGAACCGCTGGACCACCCGGAACGGCAGCGGGATCGACGTCGCGTCCTTCTCCCCGGGCGCGGCGTCGAGCATCGGCGCGACCACCCGGCGGTGGGCGAGGTCCTGCGCGGTCTGCGTGATCACGGTCGGGGCGGTGCGACGACGCTGCACCGCCGTCGAGGCCCGCGCCACGCCTGCCGCGTCCGCCGCGAGCAGGGGTGCGGCGAGCACCCGGGCGGCCGCGACCGCGTCCTGCACCGCGAGGTTGATCCCGACGCCGCCGATGGGCGACATGGCGTGCGCGGCGTCCCCGAGGCAGAGCAGGCCGGGGGACGACCAGCGCCGCAGCCGGTCGAGAGAGACCTCGAGGAGCTTGACGTCGTCCCAGCTCTCCAGGGAGTCGAGGCGCCCGACCATCCACGGGTTCATGTCCGCGAGGAGGTCGCGCAGCCCCTGGATCGAGCCCGACCGGAGGCGGGCGTCGGTGCCCTTCCCGATGACGAGCGCGCACTGGTAGTAGTCCCCGCGGTCGAGCAGCACCATGAAGCGGCCGCGCCCGACGCGCCCCAGGCCGCCGTCGGGGTCGTCGGCGTGGCGCGGGAGCCGGAACCACTCGACGTCGATCGGCACGTCGTAGCGCTTGAGCGGCAGGCCCGACTCCGCCCGCACCCGCGAGTCGCGCCCGTCGCAGGCCACGACGAGGTCGGCCGCGAGCTCCGTGCCGTCGCCGAGCCGGACCCCGGTCACCCGCCCGCCGTCGCGGACCACGCCGGTGACCTCGGTGCGCATGCGCAGGGTGAACGTGGGCTCCTCCTGCGCGGCGGTGGCCAGCATGTCGAGCAGGTGCCACTGCGGGGTCATCGCGATCATGGGGTGCGGCTCGTCGAGCCGCGTCAGGTCGGCCATCGTCACCTCCCCACCGTCGAGGCGGACCCGGACACGGGTCAGCGCCCGGTAGGGCAGCCGGTCGAACCGGGGCCAGAGCCCGAGCTCGTCGAGCAGCGTCAGCGTGGAGGTGTGCACGGTGTCGCCGCGGAAGTCGCGCAGGAAGTCGCCGTGCTTCTCCAGCACCGTGACCTCGACTCCGGCGCGGGCGAGCAGCAGGCCGAGCACCATCCCGGCCGGACCACCCCCGACCACGCAGCAGGTCGTCCGCTCCATGACCGCCTCCTCGGGTTACCGTGAACGAGCTTTCACCATGGTGACCCTCCGGGGAGGCCGTCGTCAAGGCGAACGAACGTTCACGGAAGAAGGAGTGACGTGCCCCGCCTGACCCCCGAACGACGCGAGGCCCGGCGGACCGAGATCCTCGCGGCCGCGCGGCGCTGCTTCGCCCGGGACGGCTTCCACCAGACCTCGATGCCCGACATCGCGCGGGAGGCCGGCCTCTCGACCGGGGCCTTCTACCGCCACTTCACCAGCAAGGACGACGTCATCGTCGAGGTGGCGGGGCAGGCCTTCTCCATCCTGACCGGACGGCTCGACGAGGCCGTCTCCGGCGACGCGGCCCCCACCGTGGCCGACCTCGTGACGGCCGTCGTCGGGACCCTGGGCGGGGAGACGGTCCGCATCCCGGACGGCAGCGTCGTCGACCTCGGCGAGCTGGTGCGGTGCGGGGTCCAGGGCTGGGGGGAGGCGACCCGGCCGGGGCCGCTGCGCGACCGGGTTCACCGGGGCTTCGGCGTCCTGCGGACGCGCATCGCGGCCGGGCTGCGCCGGGGCCAGGAGGCCGGGGTAGTCCCGGACGACCTCGCCCCGGAGACGGGCGCCCACGTCGTCATGGCGGTGATCCCCGGCTTCGTCCTGCAGCGGGCGGTCTTCGGTTACGACGACGTCGACGGTTTCGTCCGGGCCGTGCACACCCTCCTGGGCGCGGGGACCGTCCGAACGGCCAGTGCGGAGCTGTCGCAGGACTAGTGCAGCAGGCACGGCCTTGCGACACTCTTCGCCGGACACACGGTCGGGTGAGGGAGGACGCATGCGCACGGAGATCGTCGCCATGCACATGAGCGACGGGATCGTGGACGCGCCGGTCTCGATCGCCTTCGGGCTGGTGGCACTCGTCGGTCTCGCGATCTGCGTGGCCCGGGCGCGGCGCGACCTCGACGACCGCACGGCCCCGCTCGCGGGCCTCGTCGCCGCGTTCGTCTTCGCCGTCCAGATGCTGAACTTCCCGGTGCTGCCGGGGGTCAGCGGCCACCTCCTGGGCGGCGCGCTCACCGCGATCCTCGTCGGGCCCTACGTCGGGGCGCTCTGCGTCGCGATCGTGCTCGTCCTGCAGGCCCTGCTCTTCGCCGACGGCGGCCTCTCCGCGCTCGGCACGAACATCACGAACATGGCGCTGATCGGGACGTTCGTCGGGTTCGCGGTGGCGGTGGCGCTGCGCCCCCTCGCCCGGCGATCGCGGGCGGGACTCCTCGTGACGGCGTTCGTCGCGGCCTGGGTGAACACGGTCGTCGCGTCGATGGGCTTCGTGCTCGAGTACGCCCTCGGCGGGCAGGGGCTCGCGCTCGGCACGGTGTTCGGCCTGATGGCGGGCTTCCACGCGCTGATCGGGATCGGCGAGGGCCTCATCACCGCCCTGACCGTCGGCGCCGTCGCCGCGGTGCGCCCCGACCTCGTGTACCTGCTGCGCGGGCAGCGCGCGGGCCTGGAGATCAAGGAGACGACGGTCCGGTGAGCACCTCCACGGCCAACCGCCGCTACGCGGGATTCCTCGGGGTCTTCCTGCTGGTCGCCCTGCTGCTCGCCGGGGTCGTCTCGTACGCCGCGAGCAGCTCGCCCGACGGGCTCGACGCCGTGACGCAGTCGGGCTGCGTCGAGAACGGCGAGCAGCTCGAGGGGCGGTGCATCGCGCAGAACGCCGGCGAGCACGCCACCGACGGCAGCCCGCTCGCCGGCTACACCGTGGGCGGCGACGACGCGCTGACCGGCGTCGCGGGCGTGATCGGGGTGCTGGTGACCCTGGCGATCGCGGGCGGCCTGTTCTGGGTGCTGCGCCGGAGGTCCGGCCCCTGATGGGAGCGGGCCACGCGCACACGCTGCACCACGCGGGCGACAGCCTCGTCCACCGCCTGCCCGCGCACGTCAAGATCGTCGTCGCGTTCGTCCTGGTGCTCGCCGTCGTCGCGACGCCCCGGGCGGCGTTCTGGGTGTTCGGGCTGCACCTCCTGCTGCTCGTCGGGATCTGGGTCGTGGCCCGCCTGCCGGTCGCCTCGATCGCCGCACGCTCGCTGATCGAGGCCCCGTTCGTGGTGCTCGCGGTGCTGCTGCCGTTCTTCGCGGCCGGGCCCCGCACCGAGTTCCTCGGGCTCTCGCTGTCGGTCGACGGCCTGCTCGCGGGGTGGAACATCCTGGTCAAGGGCACGCTCGGCGTCCTGATCTCGGTGACCCTCGGCATGACGACGCCCGTGCGCGACCTGCTCGTCGGGCTCGGCCGGCTGCGGGTGCCACCGATGATCACCACGATCGCGACGCTGATGGTCCGCTACCTCGAGGTGATCGCGGCCGAGGCCCGGCGGATGCGGCTGGCGCGCATCGCCCGCGGCCACGACCCGCGGTTCCTCTGGCAGATCGGCGCGACCGTGCGCGGGGTGGGGACGCTCTTCCTCCGCGCCTACGAGCGCGGGGAGCGGGTGCACCTGGCGATGCTCGCCCGCGGATACTCCGGGGCCATGCCGCTGCGCTCCGACGTCCCGACGAGCCCCCGGACCTGGCTCCGCGCCCTCGTCCCGGCCGCCGTCGCGGTGACCGGCGCGGCCGTGGCGTACCTGTGACGCCGGCGGGCGGGCCCTCGCTCGAGGTCTCCGGCCTGGCGTTCGCCTACCCCGACGGCCACCAGGCGCTCTTCGGCGTCGACCTGCGCATCGAGCGGGGCGAGCGGGTGGCGCTGCTGGGCCCCAACGGCGCGGGCAAGACGACCCTCGTCCTGCACCTCAACGGCGTGCACCGCGCGGGCGCCGGGACCGTGCGCGTCGGCGGGCTCGAGGTGACGAAACCGAACCTGCAGGAGGTCCGGCGCCGGGTCGGCGTCGTCTTCCAGGACCCCGACGACCAGCTGTTCATGCCGACCGTGGGCGACGACGTCGCCTTCGGGCCGCTGAACTTCGGGGTCGTCGAGCCCGAGCTGTCCGCCCGGTGCGCCGCGGCCCTCGACGCCGTCGGGATGGCCGACCACGCCGACCGCTCCCCCATGCACCTCTCCGGCGGGCAGCGCCGCCGGGTGGCCCTCGCGACCGTGCTGGCGTGCGACCCGGAGATCCTGGTGCTCGACGAGCCGTCGTCGAACCTCGACCCCGTCGCGCGGCGGGAGCTCGCCGAGGTCCTCCTGGGCCTCGACCGGACGATGCTCATGGTCACCCACGACCTGCCCTACGCCCTGCAGCTCTGCCCGCGGTCGGTGGTGATCGACGACGGCGTCGTGGTCGCCGACGCCCCCACCCGCGACCTGCTCGCCGACGAGGCCTTCCTGCGTGAGCACCGTCTCGAACTGCCCTTCGGCTTCACGCCCTCGCTAGGTTCCGCGGGGTGAGGAACCCCCTCGACCGCATCCGCCGCCTGCGCCGCGAGGCCGGCACCCGCCGCGACGTCGAGGCGCACACCCCGCCCGGCCCCCCGCTCACGAACATCCGCGAGGTCGCGGGGCTGCCGACCACCGACGGGCGCCGGACGCGGCCGGGGGTCCTGCTGCGCGGCGACGCGCCCTTCGCCGACGACGGCCCCGGCGCCCCGGGCTGGCCGGAGGGGGTCGAGTGGCCGCCGGGCGTCGCGATCGACCTGCGCAGCGACCCCGAGCTCGACCACCCCTACCCGCTCGCCGACACCCGCTGGCTGCACCTGCCGATGGTCGACGCGCTCTCCCCCGAGCTGCTGGCCCGCAGCGACCGGCGCCTGCGCCCCGGCGAGCTCTACCTCGCGCTGGTGGACGCGGCCCCGAACTGGTTGCCGACGGTGCTCGACGCCGTGATCGACGGGCCGCACCCGGTCCTCGTGCACTGCGCGGCGGGCAAGGACCGCACCGGGGTGTCGGTCGCCGTGCTCCTGCGCCTGGCCGGGGTCACCCGGGCCGCCGTCGACGCCGACTTCTCCCGCACCAACGCCCGCCGGGTCGCCCTGCAGCGGCGCCTGGAGCGCCGCGGGGCGATCCGCCCCGGCGTGGTGCGGGCCGGCGACGTCGGGGTGACGCGCGGCGACATCGTCGGGGTGCTCGACCGCCTCGACGGCGACGGGGCGCGGCAGCTCGCCCGCGACGCCGGGATTCCCGACGAGCGCGTGGAGCAGTGGCGCAAGGTCCTCCTGGCCTAGTCCGGCCCCGGTCTGTGCCCGACCACAAAGGGCGCCGCCCAACGCTGGGCCGCACCACAGTGCCGGGAGGGACCCCCGTCGGGAGACTGGTGATCAGTACCCCGACGGCCGGACCCCCGGAAGGTGGACCCTCGAATGACGAGCCCCGCGACCTGCCCCTGCTGCGGGGTCGTGGTCATGCCCGACGAGCTGGCGTACGACTTCGCCGGCGAGACCGTCGAGTCGCTGACGCGCGAGGTGACCTACCTGCGCGAGACCGTCGCGCGCCTGCGCGCCGCGGTCCACGCCGGCGGTGTGCGCCCCACGGCGGCCGTCACCGTCTGAGCCCGCTCACCCCGCCAGCAGGTCCGGGAGCTCCGCCAGGGTCGCTCCCGGCACCCCGGCGCGATCCGCCGCCCACGCCAGCAGGGTCGACTCCCACGGGAGCGGATCCCGGTCGGCGGGGCCGGCGGTGCGGTCGCCGTCGAGGACCACGCCGCGCGTGCCGTCGACCGTGACGGTCCGGCCCTCGAGGGCCGCCACGACGCCGTCGCCGCACCCCACGACGCACGGCACGCCCGCCTCGCGCGCCACCAGGGCCGCGTGCGAGGTGGTCCCGCCGTGCTCGGTCACGACGGCCACCGCCGCGTACATCGCGGGGACGTCGTCGGGCTCGGTGAAGGGCCGGACGAGGACCACCGGGACGTCGGGATCGGCGTCGAGGGCGTCATCGGGGTCGGTGACGACGAGGCCGGTGGCGATCCCCGGCCCCGCGGCCGTCCCCGTCGCGAGGGTCTGCCCGCCGCTCGCGGTGACCTCCTCGAGCCGGGCGCGGACGTGCTCGGGGGTGACCCGGCCGAGGGCGGTCGCCCGGTCGATGGTCCCGGCCTCGGCGAGGTCGACGGCGATGCGGACCGCCGCCGCGGCCGACCGCTTGCCCGCCCGGGCCTGCAGCACGTACAGGCGCCCCGACTCGACGGTGAACTCGACGTCGACCATGTCGCGGTACTCGGCCTCGAGGACTGCTGCCGCCGCGGCGAGCTCGGCGTGGAGGTCGGGCATGGCGTCGGCGAGGGCGGAGAGCCGCGCCGGGGTGACCGCGCCCGAGACGACGTCCTCGCCCTGGCCCCCGGCGACCCACTCGCCGTAGAGCTCCGGCGCACCGGTCGACGGGTCGCGGCTGAAGGCGACCCCGGTCCCGCTGTGCGCGTCGCGGTTGCCGAACACCATCGCCTGCACGGTGACCGCGGTCCCGCCGTCGTGCGGGATGCCGTAGCGCTCGCGGTAGACCCGGGCCCGCGGGCTGTCCCAGGAGCGGAAGACGGCCGCGATCGCCGCACGCAGCTGGTCCCACGGGTCGTCGGGCGGTCCGGCGGGGTCGACGACGTCGGCGTACGACCGCCGGAACCGCGCGGCCGTGTCCTCCGCCCACGCCCGGTCGCCGCTCTGCCCGGCGAGCGCCGCCGTCAGACGGGCGTTCAGGCCGAGGTTGAGGACGGTGTCCATCATCCCGGGCATGCTCTGCGCGGCCCCGGAGCGCACCGACACCAGCAGCGGCGAGGAGGGGTCGCCGAACCGGCGTCCGGTGTCCCGCTCGAGACCGGCCACGGCGCCGCGGACCTGCTCCCAGACATCGTCGGGAAGGCCGTCGCGGCACCGGGCGCCGACGGCGGTGGTGATCGCGAACGCCGCGGGGCCGGGCAGCCCGAGCGCGCGCATGCGGTCGATGCTCGTGGCCTTGCCGCCGAGGAGGTCGCGGCCCAGGCGGCTGGTGCCGTCGAGGGGGACGACGCCGGTCGCGGTCACGGGGTCTCCTCGGGAGCAGTAGCCGGGGCGTTGGCGGCGGCGGCGGCGCGCAGGGCGGTCAGCCCGCCGTCGAGGGGCAGGTCGAGCCCGCGGATCCAGGAAGCCCGGGGGTCGAGCAGGAACGCGACGGCGGCGGCGACCTCCTCCGGGTGGCCGTGGCGGCCCACGGCCCCGGCGGCCCGCTCGATGTCGGCCTCGCCCATGGAGGCGCGGAAGTCGGCGAGGATCGGGGTCTCCACCGGGCCGGGGCTCACCGAGTTCAGCCGCACGCCCGCGAGGTGGCGCACCGCCGTGAGCAGGGTCCAGCGCACGAGCGCCTTCTTCGAGACGTCGTAGGCCTCCGGCCCGGTGTGCGGGTGGCGTCCGAGCCAGGCCGCGATCCCGGCGGGGTCGGTGCAGGCCAGGAGCTCGTCGACGACCTCGACCGGGGCCGCGGAACGGTGCGCGGCGATCGAGGCCACGGTCACGACGGACCCGTCGGACGGCAGCTCCGGGAGCAGGCCGCCGATCAGCTGCAGCGGGGCGAGCACGTTGACCGCGAGGACGGTCGGGGCCGGAGCGGTGCCCGGCACGCCCGCGACGTGCGCGACCGCGTCGACCCGGCCCCGAAGCTCCCCGACGACCGCCGCGACCTGCGCGGGTTCGGCCAGGTCGCAGTGCAGCGGCTCGACCCCGGGGGCGGGGTCGAGCGGGGTGCGGTCGAGGGCGAGCACCTCGCAGTCGTCGCGCAGCTGCGTCACGAGCGCCGCCCCGATCCCCGACGCCGCGCCGGTCACCAGCACCCGCCGGCGCTCAGCCACGGGTGATCCGCACCGGGAGGTGCTTCGTCCCGCGGAAGAAGTTCGACGCGAGCCGGTCGATCTCCCCGGTCTGCTCGACGACGAGGCCGCGCTCGGCCAGGCGCCGGAAGAACACCGTCGTCTCGAGCCGGGCCAGGTGGGCGCCGAGGCAGGCGTGCGCGCCCCACCCGAAGCCGAGGTGGTCGCCCTCGTCGCGGTCGGGCCGGAACCGGTCGGGATCGGAGAACACCCGCTCGTCGCGGTTGCCCGAGGCGAACCACATCACGATCTTCTCGCCCGGGGAGACCGTCCGGCCGTGCAGCTCGAGGGGCTGCGTCGCCGTGCGTCGCATGCAGAGGACCGGGGAGACCCAGCGGAGCATCTCCTCCACCGCGGGGCACAGCCTCGTCGCGGGGTCGGCGGTGACCCACCCCCAGCTGCCGGGGAACTGGTTGAGCGCGTGGACGCCGCCGGAGACCAGGTTCCGGGTGGTCTCGTTCCCGGCGACCATGAGGACCAGGTAGTAGGCGTCGAGCTGGCCGCGGGTCAGCGGGCAGCCGTCGACCTCGGCACGCGCGAGCACCGACACCAGGCCGTCGTCAGGCGCCTCGCGGCGGGCGGACTCGAGCTCCCGGAAGTAGGCGAACACCTCGTCGCGGGCGCGGGCCGCGGTCTCCGGGCCGGCGGAGTACTCCGGGTCGGCCGAGGCCATCTGGTTGGTCCACCGCAGGATGTCGGGGCAGTCGGCGGCGGGGACCCCGAGCAGGCGGCCGAGGACGAGCAGGGGCAGCTGCGCGGCGATCTCGGCGACGAGGTCGAACTCGCCGGCGCCGATCCACGGGTCGAGCAGCTCGTCGACGACCGCGACGATCTCGGCCTCCCAGTGCTTCACCGCGGCCGGGCGCAGGGCCGGGACGACGAGGCGCCGCAGCTTCATGTGCTCCGGGGCGTCGAGGTGGTGGATGCTCCGGGCGCCCTCGCCCTCGGCGCGCCGGCTCGGGATCTGGGTCCCCTCCCGCACCGTCACGTCGGTCCCGGAGGCGACGCGCCGGACGTCGGCGTAGCGGGTCACCGACCAGAACCCGGGCCCGCCGTCGGGCTCGGGGTTCCAGTGCAGCGGGTGGTCGTCGCGCAGGAGCCGCAGGACCTCGGCGTCCCGGCCCTGGGCGAACACGGACACGTCGGTGAGGTCGATACTCGCCGCGGTGGTCACCATCGTCCCCTCGCTGGGCCGGCTGCTGCGGGCCCTGACGTGCTTGCCCGACGGTGACAGGCAACACTAGTCTGCGTCGAGATGCAACTGACGTTCACACTTCGGCGACGAGGAGGACACGGTGGACGACGTCCGGTTCCGGGCCATGCACGCCCTGCGGGTGAAGGGGATGAGCAGTCCGGCGGTCGCGGCCCGGATCGTGTCCCTGCCCGAGCCCGAGGTCGCCGACCGGTTCGCCGCCCTCCAGTCCGAGGGTCTCGTCCGGCACCGCTCCGGCGGCCGGGTGGAGGGCTGGAGCCTCACGAAGGACGGGAAGGCCGCGCACGGCGCGCTGCTGGCCGAGGCCGTCGACGAGGTCGACCGCACGGCCCTGGAGCAGGCCTACGAGCGGTTCCTGCCCCTCAACGGCGAGTTCAAGGCGGTCTGTCACGCCTGGCAGACGCGCGGTGACGACGCCACGCCGAACGACCACGCCGACCCGGCCCACGACGCGGCCGTCGTCGAGCGCCTGGCCGACGTCGACGCCCGGGTCGGCGGCGTCCTCGACGACCTCGGGGCGGCGGTCGACCGCATGGGTGCCTACCGCGCCCGGCTCGGCGCCGCCCTCGCGCGGGTCCGGGCCGGGGAGCGATCGGCGTTCACAGCGCCGCTGCAGGACTCTTACCACGACATCTGGATGGAGCTGCACCAGGACCTCATCCTCTCGCTCGGCCGCACGCGCGACGCGACCGACGAGGGCTGACCTCACCCGGGTCCCGACGGGCGGACGAGCCGGAGGTGGGCGGTCTCGTTGAGGCTGCCCAGCTGCCGGTGGCCGCGACGGGAGGCGAGGACCCGGCTCACCGAGGTGTAGTCGAGGCGGCAGAACATCCCGCGCGGCCGGGCGAGGAGGCCGCCGAGGTAGGAGTTGATGACCCCGCCGTGGCACACCACGGCGACCACGCCGCCCGAGCCGGACCCGACCACGTCGTCGAACGCGGCGCGGACCCGCCGCTCGAACTCGTCGGGATCGAAGCGGTGCGCGCCCCAGCGGCCGGTCTCCAGCGCCCGCCACAGCTCGGCCTGCTCGGTGTCGGACGCCTCCTCGACGGGGACGTAGCTGGGGGCGCCGGCGTCGAACTCGGCGAGCCGGTCGTCGACGCGCAGCGGCAGGGCCATCCGGTCCACCAGGTACCCGGCGGTCTCGCGCGCCCGGCGCATCGGGGACGTCCACACCGCGTCCGGGGCCGGCACCATCCCGGAGGCGAGGTACTCGGCGAGCAGTCCGGCGTCGCGCCGGCCCTCCTCGGAGAGCTGCGGGTCGGCCCCGCCGTCGGCGGCGTGCTCGCTGACCGGGCGCCCGTGGCGGACGAGGAGCATCTCCATCAGGGCTCTCCTCGTCCGGCGTGCGCCCCCGCGAGGCGGTCGCGCAGCACGCGGTGCAGGAGCTTGCCGGTGTCGTTGCGGGGCAGGGCGTCGACCAGGTGGACCTCGCGGGGGCACTTGACATGCGTGATCCGCGCTCGGCACCACCCGACGAGCTCGCCGGCGAGGTCGGGGCCCGCCCCGGTCGCGGGGACGACCACGGCGGCGACCCGCTCGCCGAACTCCTCGTCGGGCACGCCGAGGACCGCCACGTCGTCCACCTGCGGGTGCTCGGCGAGCAGGTCCTCGACCTCCCGGGGGTAGACGTTCACCCCGCCGGTGATGACCGTCTGGCCCGCGCGCCCCGTCAGGTACAGGAAACCCTCGGCGTCGAGGCGGCCGAGGTCGCCGACGGCGCCCCACCCCGGCGTGGCACCGAGGTCGGCCGAGCCGTCCGGACGACGCGCGGGCTCGGCCGCGTCGGGCGTGGCGAACCAGACCGTGCCGACCTCGCCGGGCGGCAGGGCCCGGCCGTCGTCGTCGGTGACGTGCACGGTGCTCGCGACGGCCCGGCCCACGGAGCCGGGGTGGGAGAGCCACCCGTGCGGGCCGATCACGGTGCGGCCGTAGCCCTCGCTCGCCCCGTAGTACTCGTGGACGATCGGCCCCCACCAGTCGAGCACCGCCTGCTTCACCGCGGGCGGGCACGGGGCCGCGGCGTGCACGGCGATCCGGTGGGAGGACAGGTCGTACCGGTTCCGGACGTCCGCGGGCAGGCGCAGCAGGCGGACGAACATCGTCGGGACCCACTGGCTGTGGGTGACCCGGTGGTGCTCGATCGCCGCGAGCGCGGCCTCCGCGTCGAAGCGCCGCATCAGCACCACCGTGCCCCCGGCCTGGTGCAGCGACTGCAGGAAGCCGAGCGGGCCCGCGTGGTAGGCGGGACCCGGGACGAGCAGCACGTCCGGGTCGTCCGCGCCGGGCGCCGAGAACCCGAGCATGCGCATCAGGCCGGCCGACCGGACGCCCACGTCGTCGGGGTGGACGTCGCGGGGCGGGACACGGAAGGGCTTGGGGCGGCCGGTGGTGCCCGAACTGAACAGGAGCCGCCCGCCGGCGCGCTCCGGCAGGTCGGGATCGCGGGGGGTGCCCGCGACGAGGGCGTCGAGGTCCTCGCCGTCAGTGGCACCGCCCACGAGCAGCCAGCGCACGCCCCGGGCCGCCGCGCCGAGCGCCTCGGCCGCGACCGGCGCCAGGTCGGGGGTGGTGACGACGACCCGCGGCGCGGCGTCGGCGAGCACGGGGGCGAGCTCGCGGGCGGTGAGGTGGGGGTTCACGGCGGCGAGCACGAGGCCGCTGCGCCAGCAGGCCCAGCAGACCTCGCCCCAGCGCACGTCGTTGCCCAGCAGGATCACGACGACGTCGCCGTCGACGAGGCCCGACCGGCCCGGGCCCCCGGCGCGCAGCGCGGTCGCGAGCCGGGCGCTGCGCCCGTCGAGCTCGCCGTAGGTCACGGTCTCGCCGGTCTCCGCGAGCACCACGGCCGGCCGGTCCGGCGCCTCTCGGGCGATGCTGCCGGGGTACACAGGGCGCTCCCCTCCGGGTCGACGCTGGACAGATGTATAGAACCAGTCGCATCGTGCTTCGGGCAACGCCACGTTCGCCGCGGCTCGGGTACCGCCCCGCGTGCGCTACCGTGACGACTGCTTCACGGCGGAGGATCGGGGTGGGCGGGTGAGCGGCGGGAGCGCGGCGTCCGGGGAGGCGCAGGACGGGCCCCCGGCCGCGGAGCCGGCGCCCCTGCGGCGCGGCAAGAACACCCGCGGCCTGCGGACGCGCCAGGAGCTGCTCGACGCCGCCGTGGGCTGCTTCTCCGAGTACGGCTACAGCCGCACCCGCATCGCCGACATCGTGTTCCGCGCCGGGGTCTCGCAGGGCAACTTCTACCGCCACTTCGCGAGCAAGGACGAGATCTTCCTCGAGGCGCTGCGCCCCAGCCTCGACGAGCTGACGGCGTCCACGCAGCGGACCGCCCGCTCCGGCGACGGGACCGACCGCGCCACGCTGATCGCCCTGACCAGCGCGTACCTGACCTCCTACGCCCGCAACCGCCGCATCCTGCGGGTCATGCGCGAGGCCGCCGCGACGAGCACCGACGAGGGCTTCAGCGAGCTGTGGCTGCGCCAGCGGGCGAACTACGTCGAGCGCACGGCGCGGTGGCTGCGCGAGCTGCACCGCCGCGGACGGCTCGCCGAGACCGACTTCGACCTGCTCGCCGACGTCCTCGGGTCGGCCATCGAGCAGACCGCCTACGTGCACATCGGGCTGGCCGCCGAGACGCCGCGGCGCGAGCGCATCGAGCAGCTCGCGACCGCCGTCGGCGAGGTCTGGCACCGCGCCCTGCCGCTCGTGTAGCGCCCCGTCGCCCGGGAGTCGCTTGACAGCCCGACGTGGCCCCCGTCACGATGCGACGAGCGAGTCACATCGCGCGCGACGCCGCCTCGACGTCGCCCGGTGACCGCGGGCCCGTCACCGGCGCGGCCCCGGCAGCGACGAGGGAGAGACCTCCGTGAACGACTGGCCGATCTTCGACGCGACCTCGAAGACGTTCCCGCTGTACTCGCGGGCCAACGTCGGTGAGATCTTCCCCGACCCGATCTCGCCGCTGAACGCGTCGGTCGGCTTCCAGGAGTACCTCGAGCCGGGTTGGCGCGACGCCTTCGTGGCCTGCGGGGTGTGGGAGCACGACCTCTACGACTCGACGGTCGACCGCAACGTGCTGCCCGCCTTCGGCAGCTACCTCTACATCAACATGTCGCTCATGCGGCTCTTCGGCGTCCGGGTGCCCGGCATGGGCGCCGAGGCCGTCGACCTGCAGTACTTCGGCGACATGCCCGGCATCCCGAGCTACGAGAGCGAGCGTCGCGACTTCGACGACGACCCCGCGTCCTCGGAGAAGGCCGGCGCCTGGCTGATGAACGAGGTCCTGCTCGCCGAGGGGCTGCCGGCCTACGACGCCGACCGCGCAGAGGTCCTCGCGGTGCGCGCCGGCCGGCCCGACGTCGCCACGCTGTCCGACCAGGAGCTCGTCGACCGGCTGCGCTCGTTCGGCCCCCTGCAGCGCCGCCTCTTCCAGCACCACATCGAGTCGAGCCTCAAGTCCGGGGTCGGGCTCGGCGCCGTCGGCCAGCTCGCCGCCGCGGTCGGGCGCCCCGAGCTCGGGCTCACCCTCGTCAGCGGCATCGGCGACGTCGACTCGGCCGGCCCGTCGAACGGGATGTGGGCGCTCAGTCGCCTCGCCCGCTCCGGCCCGGTCGCCGCCCTGTTCGACGAGGGCGTGACCGGACTGGCCGAGCGGATCGCGGCGGCCACCGACCCGGAGGTCGTCGCCTTCCGCGAGCACCTCGACGCCTTCCTCGCCGCCTGGGACTTCCGCGGCCCGGCCGAGTGGGAGCTGCGCGCGATGACCTGGGGCCTGCGCCCCGAGCTCGCGCTGCACACCGTCGACCGCATGCGCACGGTCCCCGACGACGAGGCCCCGGCGGTGAAGAACGCCGCGCGGGCCGCCGAGCGCGAGGCGGCCACCGCCACGGTGCGCGAGATGCTCGCCGGCGACCCCGACGCGTCGGGCCAGTTCGAGGTGGCCCTGCGGGCCGCGGCCCTGTGGCTGCGGGGGCGGGAGCGCTCGCGCACCACCTCGGCGATGCTGGTCCACGAGCTGCGCCTGCCCGCCCTCGAGCTGGGGCGCCGCGCCGCGGCGGCCGGGCACCTCGACGCCCCCGCCCAGGTCTTCATGCTCTTCGCCGAGGAGCTCGACGCCTGGCTCGCCGACCCGGCATCGTTCACCGAGCGGCTCCGCGAGCGCGAGCGGGTCTACCTCGACCTGTTCGACCGCGAGCCGCCGTTCGTCGTCGTCGGCGAGGCGCCGCCGCTCTCGGAGTGGAAGCGCCGCTCGGACCGGACCCACACCGCGGCCACCGCGGGCGAGGTGATCCAGGGCGTCTCCGGCTGCACCGGCGTCACCCGGGGCCGCGCCCGCATCTTCACCGACCCCGACGACGACGCCGAGCTCGAGCCCGGCGACATCCTCGTCGCCCCGATCACCGACCCGTCCTGGACGCCGCTGTTCGTGGCCGCGTCCGCGGTGGTCGTCGACGTCGGCGCGCCGTTCTCGCACGCGGCGATCGTCAGCCGCGAGCTCGGGATCCCGTGCGTGGTGTCGGCGACCGACGCCACCGGCCGCATCCCCGACGGCGCGACGATCGAGGTCGACGGCACCGCCGCCACCGTCACGATCGTCGGCTGAGCCCGGTGGGCTCCTCCCCCGTCGAGGTCGTCCGCCGCTACCTCGACGAGATCTACCACGCCGGAGACGTCGAGCTCGTCCGCGAGATCACCGCGGACGGGCTCGTCCGGCACGACCCCGGCGGCACCCGCACCCTCAGCCACGACGACCAGGTCGCCCGCATCCGCGCGGATCTCCCGCAGTGGCAGCCCTTCTTCACCGCCGAGGTCCTGGCCGGCGACGACGAGTTCGCCGTCCTCGTCTGGACCGCCCGCGGCCGCACCGCCGAGCGCCTGCTGTCGGGCATCGAGGTCTTCCGCGTGTCCGACGGCCGCATCACCGACGTCTGGAACACCCCCTACTCCACCGAACCGTGGGGCTGACGCCCCCGACGAATCGAGGTCGACCCGTGAGCCTCACCGCCTCCGTCCCCCTGCTGCACGAGACCACCGAGATCGACGCCGACTGGGTCGGCGCGGTCCTCGCCGACGCCTTCCCCGGTGTGGAGGTCCGCGGGGTCACCTGCCGCCCGATCGGCGCGGGCAACGTGAGCGACACCGTCCACGTCGGCATCGACTACGCGACCCGTCCGCCGGGCGCCCCCGACGCGGTCGTCGCGAAGTTCCGGCCCCGCTCCCCCGAGGTGCACCAGCACGGCCTGGGCAGCGGTGCCTACCACCGCGAGATCGGCGGCTACCGCGCGATCACCGAACGCGCCGCCTGCCGCATCCCGCACCTGTTCCACGTGGCCGGCGACGAGACCAACATCAACCTCGTCGTGGAGGACCTCACCGCCGCGACCCCCGGCAACCAGGTCGCCGGGTGCGGCCCGGCCGAGGCCGCCGCCGTGCTCACCCAGCTCGCCCGGCTGCACGGGACCTTCTCGCCCGTCGATCCCGCCACCGCACCCGCGTGGCCGATCCGCATGGCCGAGGCCGCCGACTACTGGACCCCGATGGTGCGGACCGGCTCGGCGACGGCGCTCACGCGCTACCGCGACCGGCTCTCGGCCGACGACCTCGAGATCGTCGCCGCGGCGAGCGAGCTCGCGCACGAGTGGCACCTGCTGCCCCAGACCCGTCTGACGCTCACCCACGGCGACCCGCGGGTCGACAACGTGCTGTTCGAGCAGGCGGACGGCGCGGTCCGCGCGGTCCTCATCGACTGGCAGGTCACCGGGCTGCGCAACCCGATGTACGACGTCGGGTACTTCCTCTCGGGCAGCCTCACCGTCGCCGACCGGCGCGAGCACGAGGACCGGCTGCTCCGGCACTACCTCGCCGAGTACGCCGTGGTCGACCCCGGCTACCCGGTCGAGGAGGCCGTCGAGGACTACCGCACCCAGGTGATGAGCGGACTCATGATCACCACGGCCGCGATCGCCGTGCTGCCGGACGTCGAGCAGGTCAACACCCTCATCCTCGCCCTGCTGGAGCGGAACTGCGCGGCCGTGGCCGACCGCGGCGCCGTGGAGGCCGTCCGCGCCCGGCGGGTCCCGGAGCAGCGGCGGTGACGAGGCACCCCGAGCTGGGCTTCTACACCCTCGGCGGTCAGCCGGAGTCACCGCGGGAGCTGCTCGACGAGGTCCGCCTCGCCGAGGAGCTCGGGTTCGGCACCGCGTTCCTCTCCGAGCGCTTCTCGATCAAGGAGGCGGCCTGCCTCACCGGGGCGATGGGGGCGATCACCTCGGAGCTCGGCGTCGCCACCGCCGCGACGAACCACAACACGCGCCACCCGGCCGTGACCGCGGCGTGGGCCACGACGATGCACCGGCTCACCGGGGGTCGGTTCACGTTGGGGCTCGGGCGGGGGCTCGCGCCGCAGCTCAAGGCCTTCGGACTGCCGCCGACCACCACGGCGCAGCTCGAGGACTTCATCGGGCTGATGCGCCGGTTGTGGCACGGGGAGACCGTGACCGGCCACGACGGCCCGGCCGGGAGCTGGCCCGCGCTGCGACTCGATCCCACGTTCGACGAGGACATCCCGGTCGCCCTGACGGCCTTCGGACCGCAGACCCTGGCCCTGGCGGGCCGGGCGGCGGACGCCGTCGTCCTGCACACCTTCTTCACCGACGAGACGACCGCCCGTTGCGTCGCCACGGTCCGCGAGGCCGCCGAGCGGGCCGGACGCGACCCCGCCGCGGTCCGGGTGTGGTCCTGCTTCGCGACGGTGCCCGACCACCTGCCCGAGGAGACCCGGCTGAAGCGCACGGTGGCGCGGCTGGCGACCTACCTGCAGGTCTACGGGGACCTCCTGGTGCGCACCAACGGGTGGGACCCGGCCGACCTCGAGCGCTTCCGCGCCGACCCGGTCGTCGCGGGCCTCGGGGGGTGGGCCGACGTCGTCGCCACCCGCGACGAGATCGAGCACCTCGCTACCGTGCTCCCGGCCGACTGGCTCGCCCCCGCCGCGACCGGGAGCCCGGAGAGGTGTGCCGCGGCGGTGGCGGCCCAGCTCGACCTCGGGGTCGACGGCGTGATCATGCACGCGTCGACGCCGGCCGAGCTCGCCCCCGTCGTCGAGAGCTACGGGAGGACCGCACCCGTCCCGGTGTGATCAGGCCCGGCCGCGCGCGGCCGGGCTGCGCGCGGCCCGCGCGGTCTCCCCGAGCCGGGTGACCGCCTCCGCGAGCGCCTCCGCCGGACCCGGCCGGCGCACGACGATGCCGGCGACGAGCCCCTCGCCGACCGCCTCCGCCACGAGGTCGGCGGCCAGCTCCAGGCCGGGCCCGGGGTCGTCCCCGGCCGCCCGCATGCGGGCGAGCACCCCGTCGGGGACCACCACGTCGGGCACCTCGTGGCCCAGGTGCTCGGCCTCGGCGAACCCGGAGAGCGGCGCGACCGTCAGCAGCACCGGCACTCGCACGCCGACCGCGGCGAGCCCCGCGAGCACCCGCCGGACCCGGTCGAGCTCGAAGACGGGGCGGGTCACGAGGAACTCCGCACCCGCCTCCACCTTCTCCCGCACGCGCGCCATCTCGCGGTCGAGGTCGTCCGAGCCGGGCGTGACCCGCACCCCCACCCGGAACGGCGCCGCCGGGAGGCGCAGCCCGTCGGCGTCGACGCCGCCGGTCAGCCCGGCCGCCAGCCCGACGAGCCCGACCGCGTCGACCTCCCACACCCCGTCGCGCACGGGGCGGTCGGCGTGCACGGGCGGGTTGCCGGTCTCGCAGACGATCGTGTGCACGCCGAGGGCGTCGAGCCCGAGCAGGTCGGCCTGCAGGGCCATGCGGCTGGCGTTCCAGCTGGTCACGGTCAGCGCGACGTCGGCGTCGACCGCCTCCTGCAGCCCGGCGGCGACGGCCGCGGCGGTGGTGCGCGGACGCCGGGAGCGCTCGCGGCCCGCCCAGAGCACCTCCGGGCCCGCCGCGAGCGCGGCCCGCCCGCGGGCCACGTGCGCGTCGAGCCCCTCGGGCCCGGTCAGCTCCGCGACCACCAGGGGACGACGGTGCCGGGCCTCGAGCCACCGCCCGAACGCGCCGCGCCCCGGCTCGCCGGCCCTACCCGGAGCCGTCGTGTCCGGTGTCGGGCCGGGCGCCAGGTGCAGGACCCGGCGGGGCGGGACCACCGGCTCGTCGGGGACCGGGCCCTCGGCCAGCGCGGTGGCGGCCGCCGCGACGTGCGCCGGGGTGGTCCCGCAGCACCCGCCGACGAGCCGGGCGCCGGCGGCGACGTAGCGCGCGGCGTAGCGCCCGAAGTGCGCGGCGTCGGAGGCGAACCGGACGCTGCGGTCGGAGACGACGTGCGGCAGGCCCGCGTTCGGCTGGGCGGTCACCGCGACCCCGGGTGGCACGGCGGCCGCCATGCGCCGCACCACGGTGAGCAGCCCCTGCGGCCCCAGGGTGCAGTTCGACCCGATCGCGACCGGTCCGAGCGCACCCACCACCGCGGCCACCTCCTCCGGGCTCTCGCCGTGGGTGGTCACCGGCTCGCCGTCCTCGAAGACGAACGTCGCCTGCGCGACGATCGGCAGGTCGGTGGCCTCGCGGGCGGCGGAGAGCGCGTCGGCGAGCTCCTCGGCGTGGGCGAAGGTCTCGAGGATCAGCAGGTCGGCCCCGCCCTCGGTCAGGGCCGCGGCCTGCTCCCGGACCGCCGCCCGCACCGCGACCGGGTCGGCCGGGCCCGGGACGCGCGGGGAGGTGGCCGGGGAGATCGACCCGGCCACGAACACGCGGCGCCCGGCGTCGTCGGCGACCGCCCGCGCCAGCCGGGCGGCGGTCAGGTTGATCTCGCGGACCTGCCGGGTCAGCCCGTGGGGGGCGAGGCGCAGGCGGCCCGCGCCGTAGGTGTGGGTCTGGATCACCTGCGCGCCCGCGTCGGTGTAGCGCCGGTGCAGCGCCGAGACGAGCTCGGGCGCGAGCAGCACCAGCTCGCTGCCGGCGCCGTCGGCCCGCGCCCCGGTGGCCTGCGCGAGCGTGCCCATCGCGCCGTCGCAGAGCAGCGTCCCGCGCCAGAGTGCCTCGGTGAATCCCCCGTCGCTCCGCTCGCCCGAGATGAATCCCCCGTCGCTCCGCTCGCCCGAGCCGAACCCCGTCACTCCATCCACCCGAGGATCTCGAGGGCGACCTGCGCGGCGAGCCGGTCACGGTACTGGTCGAGGACGAGACCCGAGAGCTCCTCGGCGCGCCGCAGCCGGTAGCCGACGGTGTTGGGGTGCACCGAGAGGACCTTCGCGGTGCGCTGCGGGCTGCCGTCCTCGCGGAAGTAGCGCGCGAGCGTGCGGATCAGCTCCACCGTGCGCTCGGACGGGTCGGTGGCCAGGCGCCCGAGCACCTCGCGGGCGAACACCCGGGCGTCCTCGGGGTCGGGGACCTGCAGCAGCAGCCGGTGGACCCCGAGGTCCTCGAAGCGCAGCAGGCGGCCCTCGCGGCCGAGCCGGCGGGCGGCCTCGACGGTGCGGTGCGCCTGGTCGTAGGAGCCCGGGAGCCCCGCGACGTCGGGCACCTCCCGGCCCAGCGCGACCGTCACCGGCCACGGCTCGCGACCGCGGGCCATCCCGGTGGCCACCCGGTTCCCGACGCCCTCGGGATCGGCGTCGGCCGGGATCACCGCCACCACCTCGCGGTCCCGCACCACCGCGAGGACGTCGGGGACGAGGCGGGCGATCCGGTCGCGGACCGTGGCGAGCAGCTCGGCGGGGGCGGTCCCCTCCTCCTCGGCGGGAGCGGCGGGCACGACGACGAGCACGCGGTGCGTCCGGTCGGCGTCGAGCCCCACGTGCTCGGCCCACTGCGCCGCCTCGGCCGAGGACCGCGCGCGGCCCAGCACGAGCCCCGAGATCAGGTCGTCGCGGACCTGGCCGGCGGCCACGGCGAGCACCCGCTCGCGCCCGAGCAGCACCCCGACGATCGTGGCGGCGTGCTCGGCGGCGAGCAGGACCACGTCGTCGCCGGCCGGGCGGACGTCCTCCCCCGGGTCCTCCTCGGCCACCAGGAACCCCGCGACCGACCCGGCGACCTCGACCGGGACCACCACCCGCACCCACGTGCCCGACCCCGGCACCCGCAGGGCCCGCCCGCCCCGGGCCGCGGCCGCGAGCACCCGCTCCCAGCGCGGCTCGGCGATCTCGGCGCGCAGCACCGCCGCGGCCCGCGCCTCGTCGACCCCGGGCGCGGAGGCCGCCAGGACGGTCGAGTCGGGCGCGACGACGGCCGCCACCACCCGGAGCTCCCCGGTCAGCAGCCGGGTGACCGCGCCGGGTCCGTCGGGGGCGGCGGCGAGGGCCGAGAGGCGCCGGTAGAGCACGACGAGGCCGCGCAGGGTCTCGCCGCCCCCGCTGCGCGCCGCCGGCGGGGCGGACCTGCCCACCGGGAACCGGCCTGCTGCCACCACGGGTCCAGTGTGCCGTGACCCGCCCGCCGCGAGAGGGTGATCACCACACCCCAGAGCAAGGAGGACCCCCGTGGCCGAGCCGAATCCCCGTCGCTCCGCTCGCCCCAGGATCGTCGTCGTCTTCTACTCCGCCACCGGCAACGTGGCCGCGCTCGCCGAGGCCCTCGGGGAGGGGGCGCGCGGTGAGGGCGCCGAGGTGCGCGTGCGGCCCGTCGTCGAGCGGGCCCCCGCCGAGGCGATCGAGGGCAACCGGCGCTGGAAGGAGTGGGTGGAGAACAACCCCTACGAGACCACCGCCTCGCTCGACGACCTCGAGTGGGCCGACGGCATCGCGCTCGGCAGCCCCACCCGCTTCGGCGGCGCCGCCGAGCAGCTCAAGGCCTTCCTCGACACCACCGGCGGGCTGTGGGCGCAGGGCAAGCTCGCGTCGAAGGTGGGGACCTCGTTCACCTCGGCCTCGACGGAGCACGGCGGCCTCGAGACGACCATCGCCGCGATGAACAACGTCTACTACCACTGGGGCACGCTGATCATGCCGCTCGGCTACGCCGCCGACCCCTCGCTGATGAGCTCGGGGAACCCCTACGGCGCGTCGTGGGTGTCGAAGAAGTCGTCGGCCCCCGACGACGACGCCCTCGTCGCGGCCCGGGTGCAGGGCGCGCGGCTCGCGCAGGTCGCCGCGAAGATCGCCGACTGAGCCACGGGGCTCGTCGGGAAGAGCGCGGGGCGGGTCAGGACACGCAGGGCGGGCCCCACATGCCCACCCCGTCGTCCTGCGCCACGCCCTGCTCGCGGTCGAAGACGGCCCGGTACTGCGCGGCGCCCGAGGCCTTCGCGTGCCCGCCGAGGATGGCCGCGTCGGTGTAGGAGAGCTGGCTGCCGAGCACGGCGTAGGCGCGGGTGGGCCCCGACGGGGACGGCGGCAGCGTCGGGTCGGGCACGAGGGTCACGGTCTGCCCGTCGAGGGTCTCGCGGGCGAAGGCGAGCGCGGCCGGCGTGGCGCACGCCGGGATCGTCGCCGCGTCGAGCCCGACGACCGCGACGGTGACGGGGCGCCCGTCGACGTCGACCACCACGGTCGCGGGGTCGAGGACCTGGCGCACCTGCCCGCGCAGCACCGGCGGCCCGGTCGGGGCCGCGTCGGCCGCGGGCGCCGGCGCGGGAGCGGGCGACTGCGCACCCACCTCCTGCTGCCCACCCGACGTCGCGAGCACGATCGAGAGCGCCCCGAGCAGCAGCACCAGCACGCCCAGGACGGCGAGCGCCGCCAGGGTCCCCCGCGAGCGACCCCGCTCGGGGGGCGGGGCGGCCGCGGGACGACCGGCGCCGAAGCGCGGCACGTCGTCGCCGTCGAGGGGGTAGAGATCGCCGACCTCGACGACCACCCAGACGTCCGTCGGCCGGCCCGGCACCGGGGACTCCGGCAGGTCGGGGTGCTCCGCGCGCAGCTCGGCGGCCGGCACCACCCGGGCGGTGCCGTCGAGGTGCAGCCCCCGGCGACCGTCGTGGTCGACGAGCAGCATGCCCAGCCCGGCGACCTCGGCGAGGTTCGCGCGGACGGCGGTGGTCGACTCCTCGCCCTCGTCGGGGAAGGCGAGCCGCGTCGCGTCGAGGACCCGCAGGAAGCAGCGCGGGCCGGACAGCACGCTGATGTCGCGCCGTCCGTGCAGGTCGGAGGTGGCGAGCACGGCCGTGCCCGCGGCGACCACCCGGTGCAGGACGTCGCCGTGCAGCGGGCCGTCGGGGAACGGCTCCTCGTCCCAGTCATCGGGCCCGGCGTCGTCGTCGGTCCACGCGTCCTGGGGATCGGGATCGGGCTCGGGGCGGGCCTCGTCGGGCGGCGCCTCCCCGGTCACCCCGCGAGGGGGACCGGCCTCGTCGTCGTCCGCGGCACGGGGCCCCGGGAGCCGCGAGAGGTCGATCTCCCCGGTGGTCTCCCCCGACCTGTCCTCGACCCTTCCGAGCCCGCCGTTCATACGCGATCCCCCGTTCGCGACCCCCGGCCGTGGTCCGGGATGCGCACGACCGTACTCGGAAAACGCGCCCGGACTACCCCGAAAGGGGCACTCGATCAGGGACTTCCCCCCGATGGCGACCCTGCGTCACCCCGGGGGAACCAAGGGTCGTCCCGGATGTCGCGGCCCGGCCCGACGACGAGGGTCGTCGTCCATGCGGACCTGGCGGCAGCTCCTCGTGTGGCTCCACGTGCTGACCTCGCTCGCCTGGATGAGCACGGCGCTCGGCCTCGTCGTGCTGTTCGCGCTCTCCCGCGACGAGCCGGCGCGCGCCGCGGCCGCCGTCGACATGGCCCACGTGCTGGACATGACCCTGCTCGCGCCGGCCGCGAACGCCTCCGCGGTCACCGGGGTGCTGCTCGCCCTCGCCACGCGCTGGGGCCTGCTCCGTCACGGGTGGGTCGCCGCGAAGTTCGCGATCACGCTCGGGCTGCTCTACGTGGGGATCGGCATCCTGTCGGTGCAGCTGCGCGCGGTGGACGCCGGCGACGCCCCGGCCCCGGGCGGGATGGCCGCCGCCGCGGCGTGCATGGTCGCCGCCCTCGGGTTCCAGGCGTGGCTCTCGATCGCGAAGCCGTGGTCGACCTTCCGGTTCGCCGCCCGGCCGGCACCGCCGACGGCCGGCGCCGGCTGGTTCGCGGCCGGGGCGGTGGCCACGGTGGGCGACCTCGCGCTGAGCCAGGTGCTCGGCTTCCCGAGCCCCGTGTTCGCGGTGCCGACGCTGCTCGGCGCGGTCGTCTGGCTGCGCCTGGTCGGGGCGGTCAGTCCAGCGCCCGGCGGACGAACCCCTGGATCCCGATCGCCCCGAACAGCAGACACGAGAACACCAGCGCCAGCACGCACAGCCAGCCCGGCAGGTGCACGATCTGCGGCGTCAGCGCCCCCCGCAGCCCCTCCGCCACGTACGTGATCGGGTTGAGCGCGCAGATCACCTGGAACCACCGCAGCTGCCCGATCTGCAGGAACGGGAACTGCGTGCAGCCGGTGAACAGCAGCGGGGTGATGACCACCGCGAAGACGATGTTGATCCGGCGCGGGCTCACGAGCGTCCCGATGACGAGGCCCGCCGATCCGCCGGCGAGCGCGCCGAGCACGAGCAGCAGCGCCGAGATCGGCAGCCCGCCCAGGTCCCAGACCACCTCGTCGAGCACCAGGTAGCCCACCGGGATCATCACCAGGGACCCGATCAGACCCCGGAGCGCCCCGAACACGATCTTCTCCACCGCCACCATGCGGGTCGACAGCGGCGCGAGCAGGCGGTCCTCGATCTCCTTGGTGTAGGAGAAGTCGATGACCAGCGGCAGCGCCACGGCCTGCACCGCGACGAAGAACGCGTTGAGCGCGAGCAGGCCGGGCAGCAGCAGCTGGGCGTAGCCGGGCGCGATGTAGCCGAGCTGGCCCAGCACCTTGCCGAAGACGAACAGCAGGAAGAACGGCTGGACGAGGACCTGGGACAGGAAGCTGCCCAGCTCCTTGCCCGTGACGGCGACGTCGCGCCCGAGGACGCCGAGGAAGGCCCTCCCCTGGGAGACCGCCGGGGGGCGGTGCAGCTCGGTGGTGCTCATCGCAGTCCCCGTCCGGTCAGGTCGATGAAGACGTCCTCGAGGGTGGGCTCGCCGAGCGCGACGTCGAGGACGCGGCCGCCGGCCGAGCCCACCTCGTCGAGCAGGCCGGGGAGCGCGGCACCCGCCTCCCCCTCGACGCGCAGGCGCAGGCGGGCCGGAGCCGCGTCCGGCCCGTCGCCGCCCGAGAGCACCTCGGCGCCCGCGGTGCCCCGCACCGCGGCGAGCCGCTCCCGCAGCCGGTCGGGCTCGACGCCGGTGACGGTCAGGTCCACGGTGGCCGACCCCGTCAGGCGGCTCACCAGCGCGGCGGGCGTGTCGAGGGCGAGCAGCACCCCGTGGTCGACGATGCCGACGCGGTCGGAGAGCTTGGCCGCCTCGTCCATGTCGTGGGTGGTGAGCACGACCGTCACCCCGCCCGCCGCGAGCTCCGCGACGCGGTCGTGGACGAAGAGCCGCGCCTGCGGGTCGAGCCCCGTGGAGGGCTCGTCGAGGAAGAGCACCCGCGGGTCGTGCATGAGGCCGCGGGCGATGATGAGGCGCTGCGCCTGGCCGCCGGAGAGCTGGTCGGGGTTCGTCGTGGCCTTGTCCGTGAGCCCCATGCGCTCGAGGAGCTCGTCGGCCAGCGGACCGCGCCGGGCCCGCGGGACACCGTGGTAGGCGGCGTGCCAGACGAGGTTGGCCCGGGAGTCGAGCGAGCGGTCGAGGTTCGGCCGCTGCGGGACCACCCCGAGCACCGCGCGGGCGCCGACGGGGTCGGCCTCGACGTCGATCCCGGCGACGGTGGCGCGGCCGGAGGTCTTGCGGACGCGGGTCGTCAGGACCCCGATCGTCGTCGTCTTGCCGGCGCCGTTCGGGCCGAGCAGGCCGAACACCTCCCCGGGCGCGACGGCGAACGAGATGCCGTCGACCGCGTTGGTCTTCGCCTTCGGGTAGCGCTTGACGAGGTCGGCGACCTCGACCGCGGGAGCGGGTGGGTTCTCGGCGCCCCTGGTGGAGGGCTCCGTCTGGGTCGACACGTCCCGCGACGCTACGCGGGGCGGGACGACCTCGGCATCTCGATAGCGGGTGGACGCCCGACGGCGCGTGCGACCTCACCCGCGGTTCAGGTCAAGCGCTCAGCAGTCGCGCAGCGCCGGGCTCTGGTTGAGCAGCTGCCCGCGCGGCGAGACGAACGCGGCGTACGTCGCGGCGTCGGCGCCGTCGAGCCCCGCGGGCGCGAAGGCCGCGACCTTGTGGCAGTTCTGGAAGGCGAGCCGCACGCCGAAGTGGCGCTCGAGGCCTCCACGGATCGCGTCCGAGGCGAGGGCGCGCAGCAGCTGGCCGCGCTCGGCCTCGGAGGGCGGCGGGACCTCGTGGACGGTCGGCGACCCGGGCACGGGCTCCGCGCCCGCCACCGAGGACACGACCTGCCATGCGTAGGGCAGCGAGTCGCGCACGCAGGCGACGAAGTCGGCGTCGGACACCTCGTCGCGGTCGGCGGCGGCGAGCAGCTCGGGGGAGACGTCGAGGGACACGGGGACTCCTAGGAGGTGGGGGCGGGCAGGACGAAGTCGGGGTCGATCTGGTCGAGCAGCGCGGCGCCGGCCCAGCGCTCGGCGTTGCGCCGGTGCAGGGCGACGGTGTCGGCCTGGAAGCGCACCCGGTCCGGCGGCAGGGCGTCGAGGGTGGCGCGCAGGGCGTCGAGCGCGGCCGCGTTCTCCGGCTCCAGCCCGGCGATCGCCCGGTCGGCGCCCCGGTCGCCGGCCCGCACGTGGGCCGAGGAGCCGAGGACGGCGAGCAGGCCGACGTCGTCGGGAAGGGAGGTCCGCAGGAAGGCCTCGTCGTCGGGATCGGCGATCTTGTTCCCGACGACGCCGAGGCGCACCCCGAAGTCGCGGGCGTAGCCCGCGTACTGGCGGACCACCCCGACCGCGCGCAGCGTCGGCTCGCAGACCAGCACCGTGAGGTCGAAGCGGGTGAACAGGCCGGAGGCGAACGCGTCGGCGCCGGCGGTCATGTCGACGACGACGTACTCGCCCTGCCCGTCGACGAGGTGGCCGAGCAGCAGTTCGACGGCGCCGGTCTTGGCGTGGAAGCAGGCGACGCCGAGGTCGGCGTCGTCGAAGGCGCCGGCCAGCCCGAGCCGGACGCCGGGGACGACCTCGCGGATCGCGGCGTCGTAGGCCGGGTTGTCCTCGTCGACCCGCAGCAGCCGCGAGCCGCGGCCGGGCGGCGTCGTCTTGATCATCCGGTCGGCGGCGGGGAGGCGCGGGTTGTCCCCGCGCAGCCACTCCTTGAGCACCCCGACGTGGCCGGACAGCGTGGGCAGGCCCGCCGCGGTGGTCTCGTCGGCGCCGAGGGCGACGGCCAGGTTCTGGTTGATGTCGGCGTCGAGCGCGAGCACGGGCGCCCCGGTCGCGGCGGCGCGCAGGGCGAACAGCGACGCGAGGGTGGTCTTGCCGCTGCCGCCCTTGCCGACGAAGGCGATCTTCACGGGCCGGACGTTATCCGACAACGGTTGTCGTTATCGATCGGGGTACCGCGCCGGAGTCAGCGATGGCACATCGCTGACGTCAGATGTCAGCGATGTGCCATTGCTGCCACTCGGGCCGCAGGACCGTCAGCCCGAAGCGCGGCCCAGGGGGACCGAGATCAGGAGCGGCCCGTCGGAGTCGAGCCCGCGCTGCAGGGCGGCCCGCAGCTCCTCGGCGGTCGACACCGACTCGGCCGGCACCCCGTAGCCCGCGGCCAGGGCGCCGAAGTCGACGGCCGGGAGGTCGAGCCCGGGCGCCTTCGGCGTGTTCTCCCGCGAGGCGAACCACTTGAGGATCGCGTACTCGTGGTTCTCCAGGACGAGCACCGTGACCGGCACGCCGAGCGCGGCGGCGGTGCCGAGCGCCTGGATCCCGTACTGCATCGAGCCGTCGCCGATGGCCGCGAGGACCGGGCGGGACCGGTCGGCCAGGGCGACCCCCACGGACGCCGGCAACCCGAACCCCAGACCGCCCGACGTCGTGAAGAACGACGAGCCGGGGCGCTGCACCGGGCGGCGCGCGTGCAGGGCGGCGCGGTTGGAGGGGGTCTCGTCGACGACCACGCCGTCGACCGGCCACACGGCCCCGACCACGTCGAAGACCTCCTCGGGCGTGAGAGTTCCCGGGGTGGTCGAGGCCTGGGCGGCGGTCGTGGTCGGCGCGGACCCCGGGACCGCGCGGTCGCCGGGCGCCACGCGCTCGAGCAGCGCCCGCACGACGGTCGCCGGGTCGGCCACCAGCGCGTCGCCCATCGGGGCGCGCGCGGCCTGGTCGGGGTCGGAGGTCACGTGGTGCAGCACCGTGCCCTCGGCCAGGAAGCCGCCCGGGACGTAGGGGTAGTAGCGGAACACCGCGGTGCCGAGGACGACGACGACGTCGTGCGCGGCGAGGGTCTCCGACACCGGGGCGATCGCCATGGGCAGCGAGCCGCGGTAGAGCGGGTGGTTCTCGGGGAAGCCGACGCGGCCGTCCGACGGCGGCCCGTAGACCGCGCACTGCAGCCTCTCGGCGAGCGCCACGGCCTCGTCGAACGCGCCGCCGGAGTCGACGTCGCCGCCGACCACCAGGGCCGGCGCCGACGCGGCGTCGAGGGCTGCGACGAGGGTGTCGAGGCCGGCCTCGTCGGGGGCGGCGGGGTGGCGGACGACGCGCTGCGCCGCCCGCCGGGCGACCTCGAGGTCGTCGCCGGTGAGCTCGACGTCCCAGTCGTCCATGGGGATCGAGACGAACACCGGCCCGGTGGGGTGGGTCGTCGCGAGGTGGATCGCCCGCGCGATCGTCGCGGGCACGTCCTGGGCGCGCGGCGGCTCGGCCGAGTACTTGACCGTCGGGCGCGGCAGCTCGGTGGCGCGCGGGTTCGCGAGCATCGCCTCGAGCGTGAGCATCGGGCGCACCTGTTGGCCGGCCGTGACCACCAGCGGGGTGCCGTTGGCGGCCGCGTTGACCAGCGCCCCGACGGCGTTGCCGACGCCGGGGGCGGTGTGCAGGTTGACGAGCGCGGGCCGCCCGGTCGCCTGGGCGTAGCCGTCGGCCATCCCGACGACGACCGCCTCCTGGAGCCCGAGGACGTAGGTGAAGTCGTCGGGGAACTCCTGGAGCATCGGGAGCTCGGTGGACCCGGGGTTCCCGAAGACCGTCGTCATGCCGTGCGCCCGGAAGATCTCGAGCGTCACGTCCCGCACCGTCGTCGGGGGTCCGCCTGCGCCGCGCTGCGCGTCCTGGGGAGTCACGCCGGAGGGTCTACCCCCTCCGGACCCGACTCACCACGCCTGCGCGGGCACCCGTGAGGGCAGGTGCAGCCTGCTCACCCGGACCACCACGTCGGGTAGTCCGTCCTCGTCGAAGTTGCGCCGCATCTCCTCGGCACGGAGCGTCGCCGCGAACCCCTCGTAGGGCCCGTGGGCGTCCATCTCCCCCGTCTCCGGGTCGAAGACCAGGACCACGTAGCCGTCGCACTCGTCCAGATCCGCGGCTGCCGCCAGCAGTGCCGCAGGTCGTTCGTTCAGCACGATGATCACCTCCGCTCCGTTCATCGCCACGATGACGGCCCGTGTGACGGCGTGGGCGGAAGATGCCACCTTCGGGGGACCGGGACCATCCGGCGGCGTGTCGGGGTGACACCCGACCGGATGCCCGCCACAGCGGTTTCCGGACGAGGCCGTTAGCGTCGCCCCCATGGTCGACAGCGACGCCGGGAACCCGGCCGCGGATGCCGGCACCACTCCGCTCGGCGCGACCGAGGACGTGGTGCCCTTCGAGCTCGACGTCCCGGCCGACCAGGTCGCCGACCTGCACGAACGTCTCCGCCGGGCCCGGCTGCCCGAGCCGGAGCCGGTCGGGGACTGGTCGCAGGGCATCCCGTCCGCCGTCGTCGCGGAGCTGACGCGGGCCTGGCTGGAGGACCACGACGTCACGGCCCTGCAGGCCGAGCTCAACGACCTGGGGCAGTACCGCACGGTGGTGGACGGCCTGGGCATCCATCTCATGCACGTACAGTCACTACGTAGTGACGCACAGCCACTCCTGATCACGCACGGGTGGCCCGGCTCGATCGTCGAGTTCCTCGACGTCGTGCGCCCGCTGACCGACCCGTCCGACCCCGTCGAGCCCGCCTTCCACGTGGTCGCGCCGTCCCTGCCGGGCTTCGGGTTCTCCGACAAGCCGACGACGACGGGGTGGGGCATCGACCGCATCGCCGACGCGTGGGCCGTCGTCATGACGCGACTGGGCTACCCCCGCTTCCTCGCGCAGGGTGGCGACTGGGGCGCGATGATCACCACCGCGCTCGGGGTCCGGCACCCCGACCGCGTCGCGATGCTGCACACGACGATGCCGATGGCGGGGCGCCCCGAGGGCGCCCGCGACGAGGACCTCTCCGCCGTGGAGCGGGAGTGGCTGCGCCAGGCCCGCGAGTTCCGCGAGGTCGGCAGCGGCTACTCGGGCCAGCAGCGCACCCGCCCGCAGACCCTCGGCTACGCCCTCGTCGACTCCCCCGTCGGCCAGCTCGCCTGGATCGCGGAGAAGTTCGGCGTGTGGACGTTCGGCGGGGCCACGCTGGAGCCCTCGGTCCCGACGAGGCGCCTGCTCGACAACGTGGCCGTCTACTGGTTCGGCGCCTCCGGAGCCTCCTCGGCGCGGATGTACTGGGAGAACGCGCAGGTCGACCGGAGCTCGCCGGTCACCGTGCCCTCGGCGGTGTCGCTGTTCCCGGCCGAGATGGCGAAGCTGCCACGCTCGTGGGTCGAGGCGCGCTACACCGACCTGCGCCGCTGGAGCGTCCTCGACCGCGGGGGTCACTTCGCCTCGCTCGAGGAGCCCGAGCTGTTCGTCACCGAGCTCCGGGAGTCGTTCCGCGGCGTCGTCTGCTGAGATTCGACGATGCGGCGATCGTGACACCGAGCGTCCGCACTGCGGCCATGCTGACACTGGACGTCACGATCGCCGCCATCACGGAGCCGGTCAGGCCAGGGACGCCAGCGGGTCGGCCGGGGTGAGCTCCGGGTCGTCGGCCCCGAACGTCCGCGCCCGCCCCGGTCCCGTCGAGCGGGTCTCGAAGCGGACCGTGACCCGCCCGTGCCCGGCGCCCTGCACCCAGCCGTGCCCGTGCTCCGGGTGGGCCACGTCGTCGCCGGTGCGCCACTCCGCGCGGTCCGGCACCGGCTCCTCGTCGGGAACCTCCGACGACGAGGCCGCCGGGACCGCCCCCGTGTCCTCCTCCCGGGCCGCGCTCTCGAACAGCGTCCCCTGCACCGCCGTCGTCAGGCCCGCGTAGGAGACCCCGACGAGCCGCACGCCGGCGTCGGGCAGCGCGTCGATCGCGAGCCGCTGGGCGGTCGTGGTGAAGGCGGCCAGGTCGGTCGAGGCGATCGTGGAGGTCTCCGACCGGGTGTGCGTGACGAAGTCCCCGCCGCGGACCTTCACCGTCACCGTGCGCGCCGCCCGCTCGGAGGCGACCAGCCGGCGGTGGGCGGACGCGGCGAGCTCGGCGACGGCGCGCCGGACCGCGACGACGTCGGAGAGGTCGGTGTCGAAGGTGGTCTCGGCGCTCACCTGCTTCGCCTCGCCGCGCTCCGTCACGGCCCGGTCGTCGATCCCGCGGGCGAGCCGGTGCAGCGAGGTCCCGATCGCGGAGCCGAGCAGGGCGGTCACCTCCGGGGTCGGCAGGGCCGCGAGGGCCGCGATCGTCGTGACGCCCGCACGGGCGAGGGTGGTCTCGGCGACCGGGCCGATCCCCCACAGCGCCCGCACCGGCAGCGGGTCGAGCAGCGCGCGCTCCTCGCCGTGCTCCACCACGTGCACGCCGTCCGGCTTCGCCAGGCCCGACGCGATCTTCGCGACCTGCTTGCCCGAGCCCGCCCCCACCGACACCGCGAGCCCCGTCGACGCGCGGACGTCGGCCCGGACCTGCTCGGCCCAGGCGCGGACGTCGTCGGGACCGGCGCCCGCGAGCCCGGCGGGCTCGGCGAACGTCTCGTCGTAGGCGACCTGCTCGAGCACCGGCGCCGCCGCCCGGACGACGCCGAAGAAGGCCTCGGAGAGCGTGCGGTAGACCGCCGTGCGGGGCGGCAGGGCGACGGCGGGCGGGCACGCGCGGCGGGCCTGCGCCATCGGCATCGCCGACCGCGCCCCGAACGCCTTCGCCTCCCCCGACGCCCCGGCGACGATGCCGCGGGGCCCCAGGCCCCCGACGAGCACCGGGCGCCCGCGCAGGGTCGGGCGGGTGAGCTGCTCGGCGGAGGCGAAGAACGAGTCGAGGTCGAGGTGGACCACCCAGCGGCCCCCACTCATGACGGCCCTCTGCTCACGACGGCACGCGACTCCAGATCACGTCGGCGCCCGCCAGTGCCCCGACCGGGGTGCCGCTCCACGTCACGCCCACCGCGGTCAGCCCGTGCCGGCGGGCGGCCGCCACGTCGGCCGGGGAGTCGCCGACCATCGCCGTGTGCGCGTCCGGGGTCCACCCGGCGCCCAGCAGCGCCTCGGCGACGACCGCGTCCTTGCCGACCACGCCCGGGCCCGACCCGGCGACGTGGACGAACCACCCCGACCAGCCCAGGTCGTCCACCACCTCGCGGGCGAGCGCGGTGGACGCCGACGTCGCCACCGCCATCTCCACCCCCGCCGCGGCCCAGGCCGCGAGCACCGCCTCGATCCCCTCGACCGGCGTCACCCCGCCCCGGACCAGCAGGGTGCCGTCGAGGTCCCAGACGACACACGACCAGGGGCATGTCTGCACGAGGGGCAGAATCGCATGGTTGGACCGGCCCGAACGGGACCATCCCCCGCCCATGGGTTACGACGTCACGCAGGTCCAGAAGTCCCTCGGTGGGTTCGACTACCCGGGTAGCGCCGACCAGCTCGCCGACCACGCCGCCAAGAACGGCGCCGACGACAAGCTCGTCGAGACGCTGCGCGGCATGGACAAGGAGCAGTTCGACGGCCCGAACGCCGTCATGAAGAAGCTCGGCGAGGCGAACGTGCTCGGCGGCTCGTAGGGGCCTTCCCGACGACGGATCCGGTCCGGATCCGTCGTCGGGTCACTTCGGCATCGAGGGCAGACGCTTCTCGACGACCTCCCGGGCGCCCTCGAGCGTCCCGTCCCCCACCCAGAGCGACGGATCGAGCCGACTGACGCTCCACCCTCCGGGCCGCACGCGGCTGCCGTAGAGGAAGACGTCCTTCTCCTGCACCCATTCGATCTCGTAGTCGATCGGCTGCTCCCCCGCCGACCGCCACGTCCACACGGCACCCGAGCGTCGGCTCGACTCACGGACGTTCCGGCCGTCGATGTCCCACGAACTCACGCCGATTCCTCCCCGCGTCCCCGGTGACACCACCGGATGAGCGTCCGACCCTGCGCCGATCGGACGCATCAGCCTAACCGCGACGGCGGCAGGGCCGGCACGCGGCGACGGGACGGACGACACATCGCACGCCCCGGGAGAGGCCCCGCCGGTCACGATGGGCCCCATGGCAGCAGCGTTCACCGTCGAACTCGATCCCACTCCCGGCCGCCGGCAGGGTGAGGAGCAGTTCCTCCTCCACCGCGACGGCGCCACCGAGCGGCTCGTCCTGCACGACTACGCCGCCGTGTACTCGGTCCCCGGCCTCTACGAGGAGGTCGTCCAGAACCAGCTGCAGTGCGCCTCCCCCGCCACCGTCGCCGAGGCCGCCGTCGAGGCGGCCACGAGTCTCGGGCTCGGGCCCGCGCAGCTGCGGGTGTTCGACCTCGGCGCCGGGAACGGCGTAGTGGGCGAGGAGCTCCGCGCCCGCGGGGCCACCGTGGTGGTCGGCGCCGACGGCATCCCCGAGGCCCGCGACGCGGCCCACCGCGACCGCCCGGGGCTCTACGACCACTACCTGGTCGGCGAGCGGCTCGACGGGGCCGAGGTGACCCGCCTGGTCACCGAGGAGCGGCTCAACGCGCTCGTCGCCGCCGGGGCGGTCGGCGAGGGCCACGTGCCGGTCGACGCGCTCGACGAGCTGTGGTCGACGTTCCCGTCGGGCTCGGTGCTCGCCCTGACTCTCAAGGACGGCAACCTCGACGACCACGACGTGTCCGACGTCGAGGCGATGGTCGCCGCCCGCTCCGACACGACGACCGTCGTGCACCGCCGCTTCCGGCACCGGCTCTCGATGGCCGGGGACGAGCTCCACTACGTGGTGCTCGCCGCGACGAAGGCCTAGGGCCTCACTCGGCCAGGCCGCCCCGCAGCACGCGCAGCTGCGGGCGCGGCCGGCTGGTCCCGGCCGTGACCCACGCGGGTTCCGCGCCGACCGTCCGGACCGGGACGCGCCGTCGGGGGCGCAGGCACGCCAGCTCGTTGACGAGATCGTCGGCGAGCTCCTCGGAGAGCACGCGGTCGTAGTCGTCGAGGACCTCCCGTCCCCGACGCCACGGTGCAGGCACTCCGTTGCTGATCATCACTCCCTCCGTCGGCACCCCCCGGAGACCTCCACAGGGCGGTTGCCGGAAGGAGTGATGACCCGATCGAGGGCCGTTTTCCGACGCGCCGCCCGGTGGGGCGCCCCGATCGTCGGCGTGGCGCGGAATCCACCGTTGATCGACCCGGAGGGGTGCGGATCACGCGTCCACGCGCCAGGATCGGTCCATGAGGACGCATGCCGTGGCGATCGTCGGCTCCGGCCCCTCGGGGTTCTACGCGGCGGGGGCGCTGCTCGACTCCGAGGACCCGCCGGTCCGCGTCGACATGTTCGACCGTCTCGCCACGCCCTGGGGGCTCGTGCGGGCCGGCGTGGCCCCCGACCACCCGAAGATCAAGTCGGTGAGCACGCAGTACGAGAAGATCGCCGCGCGCCCCGGGTTCCGGTTCTTCGGCCACGTCTGTCTCGGCGAGGACGTCACGGTCGAGGAACTGCTCGAGCGCTACGACGCGGTGATCTACGCGGTCGGCTCGCAGACCGAGCGGCGCCTGGGCGTCCCCGGCGAGGACCGGCCCGGCAGCATCGCCTCGGTCGACTTCGTCGGCTGGTACAACGGCCACCCCGACCACGTCGGGCTCGAGCCCGGGCTCGCCGCCGAGCGCGCCGTGGTGATCGGCGCGGGGAACGTCGCGCTCGACGTGGCCCGCATGCTGCTCCTGCCCGAGGAGGAGCTCCGCAGCACCGACACCGCCGACCACGCCATCGAGGCGCTCACCGCGTCGGGCGTGCGGGAGGTGATCGTCTGCGGGCGCCGCGGCCCGGTGGAGGCGGCGTTCACGACGACGGAGCTGCGCGAGCTCGACGAGATCGAGGGCCTCACCCTCGTCGTCGACCCGGCCCAGGTGCCCGACGAGGCCGGCGACGCGGACCTGCCGAAGGCGACCCGCCGCAACGTCGAGATCCTCCGCCGGTGGGCCGCGGCCGGACCCCGTCCCGACGCCGAGCGCCGGCTCGAGTTCCGCTTCCTGCGCTCCCCCCTCGCGATCGACGGGGAGGGCGACGACGGCCCCGTGACCGGGGTCGAGCTGTCGGTGAACCGGCTCGAGACCGGCGACGACGGCCGCGTGCGCCCCGTCGACACCGGCGAGCGGGAGACGCTGGAGTGCGGGCTGGTGCTGCGCGCGGTGGGTTACCGCGGGGTGGCGCTGCCCGGGGTGCCGTTCGACGAGCGGTCGGGGACGATCCCGCACGCGGAGGGCCGGATCGAGGGCCGCGACCGCGAGTACGTGGTCGGCTGGATCAAGCGCGGTCCCACCGGGATCATCGGGACCAACCGCAAGGACGCCAACGAGACGGTCCGCACGCTGCTCGCCGACCTGTCGACCGGCGTGCGGGACGGCGCGACGATCGCGGCCCCGGAGGACGTCGAGGAGTGGCTCTCGCAGCGGTGCACCGACCTGGTCGACCTCGACGGCTGGGAGGCCATCGACGCCCACGAGCGCGGTGCCGGGTCCGGCGGCGGGCGCCCGCGGGTCAAGCTCGTCGACCGGGCCGCGTTCCTCGACCTGATCCGCTCACGCGCCTGACAGCAGCCGCAGCACCACTCCGCGTCCGGCGCCATCGCGTCCTGTCCGGCCGGCTCGCTGCGCGGGCACGGCGGCGAGCTCGCGACGCTCGAGCACGGCGCGGGCGCGGTCCGCGAGCCGGGCGGCCCGGTCGGCCACCGCGGGGTCGGCGGAGGCGGCGCCGACCTCGAGGTGGCCC